>CANPXR010000010.1 GCA_947586655.1 uncultured Bacilli bacterium
ATTGGCTGTATAAAAAATATTTGTGTAAAAAATGCAAACGGAAAATTAAGTACTACCGTTTGTAAAAAATTTGGTATAAAATTAATCATAAATAAGCTTAATTTCCATGTTACATCATTGAATACAAGAACTGGAAATACGCCTTTATAAAGAATGGTAGCTAAAAAACTCATCCATGGGCACATTATTCCAAGTGTTGCACATATAATTGCTGATTCTACTATCATTGGGCTATTTTTCTTAGGATCTATTGCCTTAAAAGCTAGCTTAATAGCCAAAGGACTTGCAATAAATATCTCCGATAAATAAGCTAAAGCAAACTCAATTGGAATAAGCGTTAAAGCAAATTTAATATTTACGTTAAGGATACCACCATTTTCAATTGATAGGCAATAAAATACAAAACACGGTACTGTTATAATAACAGTTAATAGTGCAAATATTAATCCTTGTTTTCTTGTTTGAATCATCTATATACTCCTTTCCCTACTATTTTTTACAACAAAAAAAACGTAAAGTTTTATCATAAGTCTAATTATAACGTTTCCGTAATCAGATTTACGAGTAAAAACTCTACGTGTGTCGTTTCCTTGTTATAAAATACTTTTAAAGTATACCAAAGAATAAAAATCAAATCAAGATATTATTTTATTAATTTTCTTTACTTCTTTTATCTCTTATCTCATTAAGTAAAAGCTCTATAAACATATTTTTTTCTACACAATACGTTTTATCAGAACCATGTCTTCTATAACTTATTAAGTTTTCTTGTTTTTCTTTATCACCTAATATTAACGTAATAGGTATTTTTTTAGTTTGTGCTTCTCTAATTTTATAAGATAGTTTTTCATCTCTATCATCTAACTGTACCCTTATGTTTTTTTCTTTTAGTAAATTAAATATTTCGTTTGCATATTCCAAATGATAATTGTTATTAACGGGTATTACGTTAACTTGAACCGGAGCAAGCCAAGTTGGAAAAGCTCCCTTGGTTTCTTCTATTAAAAAGGCAGTAAACCTATCAAACGTACCAAATATTGCCCTATGAAGAACAACTGGGACCTTTTTTTCACCGTTTTTATCTACGTATGATAAATCAAACTTTCTTGGAAGTAAAAAGTCTAGTTGACAAGTAGATAAAGTAACTTCCGGCCCAACCGCTGGTTTTACTTCAACGTCAAGTTTTGGCCCATAAAAAGCAGCTTCTCCTATGGCTTCAAAATAATCTACTTTAAGTTCGTTTAAAACTTCCCTTAGCTTATCTTCTGCCTTGTTCCACATTTCGTCATCATCAAAATATTTTTCTTTGTCTTCTTTATCCCTAAGGGATAATCTAAACTTATATTCCTTAATTCCAAAATCCTTATAAACATCAAGTATTAGACTAACTACTTTTTTAAACTCTTCACCAATTTGTTCTGCCGTAACAAATAAATGCGCGTCGTTTTGACACATGCATCTTACTCTTTCTAATCCTTTAACAGCCCCTGATGCTTCGTACCTAAAATCAGTTGCAAACTCACCTATTCTAATTGGTAAATCACGATAAGAATGTAGTTTGTTTTTATAAACAAGCATGTGATGTGGGCAATTCATTGGTCTTAATACGAATTCTTCTTCATCAACCTTCATAGAAGGAAACATGTTTTCTTTGTAATGATCCCAGTGACCTGATGTTTTGTATAAATCAACCGTTCCAACGCAAGGAGAGTATACGTGTTCATAACCTAGTTTTCTTTCTTTTTCGTAAATATAGTTTTCAAGTTCCTTACGAATTAAAGCCCCATTAGGCAACCAAATTGGCATTCCTGCTCCAACTAATTCGTGGTTCATGAATAGTTCTTGTTCTTTACCTATTTTTCTATGGTCCCTTTGCTTTCTTTCTTCTAGCTCATTTAAATAATTATTTAAATCTTCTTCGGTCTCAAAGCATACACCATATATTCTCTGAAGCATCTTGTTTTTAGAGTCTGCCTTAAAGTAAGCCCCAGAAAATTTAATTAACTTAAAGTACTTCATTTTCTTAGTAGTATCAACGTGAGGGCCACGACAAAGATCAGTAAAATCTCCTTGGGTATAGCAAGAAATAACGGTGTTTTCATCATCCATTCTACTAATTAAATCAATTTTATATGGATCATCTTTAAATCTTTTTAAAGCCTCCGTTTTAGATATTTCCTCTCGGTAAATCCTCTTATCTGCCTTAGCACACCTTTTCATTTCTTTTTCAATTTTTACTAAATCTTCATTAGTTAAAGTTTTATCTCCTAAGTCTATATCATAGTAAAAACCTTCCTCTATTACTGGTCCAACCCAAAATTTAGCTTCTGGATATAAATGTTTTACTGCCTGCGCAAGTAAATGTGCACAAGAATGGTTAAGGATGTTTAATTGTTTGTCTTCTTTTATGTTGATCATATTTATTTATACCTCCTCATTTTTTTGAGCTTTACTCTATTTCTTCTTTTTCTATCCTGGTAATCTATCTTACCAATAAAGTTACTATCCCTATAATAAGTAAATTCGTGTAAAACCGAATATAAGGGTTCACTACCCCTAAATATTTGTTTTAGTTCAATTAAATCACTATACTTTAGTCTTAAGTTTTTTATGTATTCTTTTTTCTTTTCAATATTGTCACTTTCACTTAAATAATCTATTAACACTTTAGTTACCATAAAACCACCTTAATACTAGTTATTCATCCCTTATTTCAAACGTCCTTGCGCCCCTATTACCCTGCCTTTTATAATAGTAATCTACTAAATTAAACATGTTTTTATACATATCATCAAATTTATTTTCTTCATAACATTTTATGTATAAAATAGTAAAATCTTCATCGGGAATCCTAAATACGTGATATTTTTTCTTATACTTCTCATCGGTTAGTATTTTAAAAATCTTAGTTTTTGGCAATTTAGCAAGTCCTTCATATTCACAATAAGCCTCGTATACATGATATAACAAATCGTAATAAATCGCTTTAAAATCTAACCTTCCTTCTTCTTGGGATACCTTTAATTCATCTAACGCATCATATATCTTATAATTATTCTCTTTTAATCTTTTTGAAGTAATAGCATCAAAAGGTTTATCAATGTACTCTGAAGCCAACTCTTGTATTTTTTTAGTGTTTCCATCTAAATCATAAATTATTTTTCCATAAGCAAGCATATTAGCCTCAGTGTTCATGTAATTTTTGTGGTTTTCATCTAAGCGATTTCTTATCTTATGCTTAGGGGCCATATAATACTCTATTAAGTAACTATTGCACTGCTTGTTACCCCTTACCTCATAATTACAAGAATCATTAAGGATAAGTCTTACGTTAATGTCTGATAGTTCATTATAATTATCAGTTGCATAACTACCACAAAGAACTGCTCCTGTGACGTTTTCATCTTCTTCATATTCCTTTAAGAACTCTTTTAAAGCAAGCTTCCATTTTTCTACCATTTTATCACCTTCTTTAATAAAAAACTCCTTGAACTTAATCAAGGAGTGCTTTAGCACGGTACCATCCTTACCTTTAACTTAATTTGATAACGTGTTGGTAACAACACGGAAAACATCTTTCGAAGTTCTGCTCTAAAGGTAGTAACCATATAAGTCGTTTACCCAATTTCCATCATCATGAGCTTTCTATAAAACTAATTATATCGTCTTGTCCTTTATCAACCGCATTTCTAACAAAATAATACTACAAAATATAGTTTAAGTCAATTATAACAACATTTTGTTAATAATCTTTAAAACACCCCTTATTAAACTTATTATTTTCTATTGTTTTCTCCAATCATTTCAATGTCTTGTGTAAGTTGTTTTATTCGCTCTATTATCCTAACCGCCTTTACTTTTTCCAATTTATTTGACGTAGTTATGCTTAAGTGCTCCTCTAACTCACTTAAATTTAAGTTAGAGGTAATAAAAGTAGTTAAACCCTCTTGCATCCTATACTGAAGTATGGTTCCTAATATTTCGTCCCTACTCCAAGAAGTTACGCCTTCAGCTCCTAAGTCATCAATTAAAAGAAGTTTAGCATATTTTACTTCGTTATATTTATCCTTAAACTCATCACTATTACTAGAAGAATAGCTGGCCTTTAAACTTCTTAAGTATTCCGGCCAATAAACAATAACACTTTTAACGTTTATTTTAGCAAGTTCATTAAATAACGCCGCGATTAAATAAGTCTTACCACAACCAAAATTACCGTGCAAGTATAATCCCTTACCACATGTACCTTTTTTGTAATCCTTAACGTAATTTAGTATCCATTTGATTACTATTTGTCTGTTTTTATCATCGGTGTATATGTCTTTTATTTTGGCTTCTTTTATTTCTTTTGGTTCATCAAAGCAAACGACGTTTTTCTGATACTTGTTATCATCTAGTTGTTTATTTTTATAACGACACGTAACGTAGGAAAAGTTTAATTTCTTATCATTTAAAACCGGTAAATAACAAAATCCGTTTATATTGTTTTTGCAAAACAAAAGTCCCTTACAACCCTTACAATTTTTGTATTCTAAAGTAGACTGCTCAAGTAAAGAAGTATACTTCATAAGCTCATCATCTGGTAAGTTAATACCATTAACTAATTCTTTAAAGTCTTCGCTTTTTAAAGCCTCTTCATAAGAAACTTTTAATTTATAATTTATGTCTTCTGTACTTTTTACCTCACTAAATTTTCTCATAATACCACCTACATATCCTACGAGAACTCCTTAAGCATTTCCTTAAGAGATTTTTCATCAGCCTCGCTTATCTTCTCCTTTTTGATGTTTTTATTAAACCACTCTGGCAATTTTTCATCGTTAATAACTTTAGGCAAAGATTTGTTCTGAGTGTTCCTACTTTCTTTTTTATACTCTTTTTCCGCTGCCTTCATGGCTTCCTCCACGGTTTCAACGTTAAGTCTTTTCCATTGTGATGCAATTGCTTCAACGTAATTTCTAGTTAACTTTTTATTGTTTATCTTAAGCACGTAATCAACTAAAACATTAACGACACCCGGATTAAGTTTAAAATCTGTTAATAAGGTTTCTAATAAATTTAGATCCCTAATGGACGGTCTTATTCCCTTATTAGCTCCTTTAAGAAAATTATAAGGACTAGTATTTTCAAATACATACACCATTTTAGCACGTTTATCAGCCAGTCCAATGGGATTTTTTAAATATTCTGGTTGGCTTTTATAAATAAGCGATGGAAGCTTATTTTCATTCTCATATTTATAATAATTTCTTACGTTTTTCCTAAGCAAATTTTTATCTATTAAACCATTTTCCTTAATGGAATTTAAAATGGAAGACTTCATTTCTAAGGCGTCTAGATTATACACGTACGATAAATTATTAATTAATGTTTTTACTTCAAGACTAAACGTCTTATTTGAAATTATACCCTCTGGTACCGAAGATATTAATAAATCAAAATCAAACGAGTTATCTATCTTTATTTGGCCAGTTTTATTAACCCTTAAATCCTCGTTTAGATTATTATACAAAGTGCCTGGTACGCTTTCGAACACTTCATCAAACCTACTTGTAATTTCTTCATAAGAGGACAAATTTATTTTAGGAACTTTAAAATACTTTAATATGTTTTCATACTCTTTTTTACCAACGTTATTATATAACACTACGTTTAAAATTGGATGATTAAAAAACTCATAAGCAGAAATTGGAGAAAATATTTCATAAACGTAAGAATTAGAAGCTTCCGTTTTAACAAAGGTCTTTAAAAGCCCAATTCCCTCTAGTTTTTTTCTTGCGGTTACGATGGCATCCATCTTAACCCTTAAACTTGTCATTAAATGGTGATGGGTATACTCGTCACTTAAAAGTTCACTTTTATCTAAATCAGCCCATAACGTATAGTATAAACTTGTTGCTATACTTCCTATTATTGGTTGATAAAGCATACTAATTATTTTTCTATCACTTTCGTTTAGTATCGTACGGTTTACTACTACGAAAGTATCCGCTGGTAAAATACTTATTTGCTTCATAATAGTAATCCTCCTTAAATAGTATTATAATTCATTTTTTGTTTTATATCAATGATTTATCTATTAAACAAAACTAAAAACATGTTATCTTTCAATAACATGTTTTTACGTTATTAATCATATTGTTTATTCTTAAATAAAAACATAATAAGTACTAAACTAATTGTTGCTAAACAAAAATACAAACTAACGTTGTCTTTTGTATTTGGATTAACAACTGCTCTTTCTGGTAAAACAGTATATACGTTTACACCTTTATTAGCTTTAATATTGCAAAACCAAAGGTATTTTACAGAAACGTCCTTTTGTTTTACTATTGGTGTTTTAGTATCATTTGTTTTTATTTCATCCAAATTAATATCACCTGTTGTACCAACTACGGTATCATAATTTAAAAGGGTAAAATTTACATACGTAACGTCATCTTTTATAAACATTTTCCATCTGTATGTATATATCCCACTTTCTTTTACCAATAAAGAAAATTTAGGTGCCCATGTAGCACTTAGTCTTACTTCATCTTTCTTGGTTTTTTGTGTTGTTACTACCGCCTCAGACACATACTGATTATCACTGTTTTTTAAACCTAAGGTTATTTCAAAAAGATCGTCATTATCCATGTTATCAAAATTAATTTCTACGTTAACTTCTTCGGTTATACCATCTTTTAACTTAGTCGAACTTTTCTTACTATATGGTCCAACACTCATTCCCATATCTTCATCATACTTACCTTTAAGATTGGTTATGTTATCAGAAATTTTTTCTTTACTACCATATCCATCTTGGGCATACCAATCATTATAGTTATAGGTTGTAAGTGCACTTGTTTTAAAAGCAAAACTAAATAACGCCACGCAAAATACCAATAAATAAATCATTTTTTTCATAATTTCACCTCCCCTCATATTTTTTTAAAATATGCTAACTAATAATATTTTGGTGAAATTAATTATGTTTTATAACTGTTTTTTTAAAATTTAAAAAAGTGATTAACATCACTTTTGTTTAGCAGCTTTAAATATCTTTTTCCATAAATTATCCTCTGAGTAATTAAGTATTCCAATCTTGTATATTCTAAGTCCATATTTTATTAAAACAAAATCCAATGCCACTAATAAAATAATTGCAATTATAACTATTTGCACCGTTATCTGTCCAGAAAGAAGCATACTAGGTGCAAGCGAAACGGATATTAAAGGAATGACGCTAATTACCTTTATGAATAAAGAACCTGGAAAAGAGGCTGATATTAGTATTAAATAATAACCTATTACACTAATAACCATAAGTGGAGTTTGAAGTTGTTGGTAGTTTTCCATGTTCGTTGTCATCGATGCAAGAATACCTGCTAATAAAGAATAAGCTAAAAAGCTAAGAATAATTAATATAATTATAAGCGGAATAATATATCCTAGCTTACTTATTACTTCACTATTTGTGATTATATCTAATGCTTCTTTTACATCAAGTTGTGATGCAACATTCATAATTACTGATTTACCATTAGTAGTAGGTGAAATAAATTTTCTAATTAAAATACCTATTGCACCATAAGAAATTAATAATATTCCCTGTAGAATAACAAAAATATTACTTGCTAATACCTTTGAAAAGAAATGGGTTTTCGAAGAAACGTTTCCAATTATAATTTCCATACCACGGGTAGATTTTTCCTCATTAATTTCTGCACCTATCATTTGCACTAGGAAAATAATTAACATAAAACAAGGAAGCACTATTATAAGTGATAAAATGGATAACAATATTCTAGAGTTTTCCTCATCTTTACTTTTATCGTCACTAATAAAGCTTCTTGTTATTTCAACCGCTTTAGAAATCTTAGCAAGTTCGTCCTTATTTATGTTAGAATTAGCTAAGGCAATGTTACTCTTGACATTATTTAAACTTGATACAATGGCCTGATACGTTATGGTATCAACGTATGAATCCGTTATAAAATCTACCTTAAATATATTTTCATCATCCTTATTTATAATTAGGAGAATATCATCAGTTCCCTTTAATTTTTTCTTTTGTTTGGTTTCGTCAGAAACCTTTTTTATTACAATTTTGGATTTCTCAATATATTTATTAACACTAACTAAACTGCTTTTTATATCATCATAATAATTAGTATTATCAACAATGTTAATTTTAATGTCATCATTAAAATCTCCACCAAAAAACTTAACTACTAAATCAATATTGACCAGTACTACCGTAATTAGTAAAACAATTATGTTCGCTATTAAAAACCATTTGTTTTTAATTTTTTTTAAAAGACTATGTTTTGTTAAAAACTTAAACTTATTTTCCATATGCTTCACCTACCTTCGAAACAAATATTTCCTCTAAGCTTGGTTCTTCTAGGGTAAACCTAGTTATGTTATTTCTTGTTTTTAAATACTCAAACACATTTTTGCAATAGCTTTCATCCTTTATGCTGACGTGATAAAAACGGGCTGTTTTAACAACTTTTATAACACCATCTATCTTTTTTAAATCAGCCTGTCTAACATCACCTTCAATGATTATATTTTTTATTTTATAATCCCTTTTAATATCTTTTAAATAACCTTCAAATACTGATTTTCCCTTAACCAAAATCAATAGTTTTTCACAAAAAAATTCTACGTGATCCATTCGGTGAGATGAAAATATTATTGAGGTCCCCTTTTTCTTTAAGTCTAATATAACACTTTTAAATAATTCTATGTTTATTGGATCTAATCCTGAAAAAGGTTCATCTAAAATAAGCAAGCTAGGTTCATTTATAATAGCAGATATAAACTGAACTTTTTGTTGATTACCCTTTGATAAAGTGTTTATTTTTCTTTCTTTATACTCTTGTATACCAAATCTTGTAAGTAATTCATCTAACCTACTTAAAATAGTTTTTTCATCAAGAGATTTTAACGCCCCATAAAAAAGCATCTGCTCTTTTACCGTAAGTTTAGTAAGTAAACTTCTTTCTTCCGTTAAAAAACCAATCTTATCAGTTAAATTATAATCAATTTTCTTACCATTAAAAGTAATCGTTCCAGAAGTAGGTTCTATTAAGTTCATTATCATTCTAAAAGTAGTAGTCTTTCCTGCACCATTTACTCCTAAAAGCCCAAAAATCTCCCCTTTTTTAACTTCAAACGAAAGGTTATCGACCGCTTTAAAATCTCCATAATATTTGGTTACGTTATTAACTTTAAGCATTACTCCTCCTTATTTGTAACATATAAAATTGATTTATTATCAAAGTTTAATTTAGCAAATTCGTTTATAAACTCATCAAATCTATAGTTTTTATATATATCATAAACATTATTAATTACTTTTCCATAATTTATAATGTTACTTTCAATTCTATTTGCAATACTAACTGGATTATCAAAGCATCTTATAACAGAAGTCAAAAAAGCTTTTTTATTAAGTTCAAAGATGCTCTTATCAAAACTATTTTCAGTTAGTCTTTTATTAATTCTATTAATAAATTCATCTTTATTTATAACATCTGCCTGGAAAAATAGTAATATAACGTTATCAAAGTAAGAATCGCTATATAAAACTCCAGTTTTTGTTACTTTATCCTTAACTAAATCTTTTTCAAACGACGTTGCATTCCCAAACTTCATATCCATTAAAAGATTTATGAAAAGTTTCATCTTAAATTTTTCCTCACCATCAAGCTCTGGAACTATAATTTTATAACATATGCTTATCTTAGGAGTTGTAACATTCCTTTTTATGTTTTTATACTCTAAACTAACTTTATGTGGTTCATTAGTTTTTTTAATTTTTACATCATAACTTAAAGGAAAAAGCTTTTGTTTTTGTTTTTCTTTAATCAAATCAAAAGTCTTTTTAACATCAATATCTCCATAAACAACCAAAAACATATTTGATGGATGATAAAAAGTATTATAACATCTATATAAATCTTCTTTTGTTATTTTAGATACGTTTTTCTTATCACCAATAGTCCTATATTTATTAGGATTATTAACCAACGTTAGTGAAAACATCTCCTCAAACATAAATCTTTCTACATCATCATTAGTCATATTTATCTCTTGGTTTATAATTCCCTTTTCTTTTTCCACGTTTTCATCTGTAAAATAAGGATTCCAAACAAAATCAATAAGAGTACTTAGGCATTCAAAAAAATTATCATTAGTAGAAAAATAATAATTAGTTACAAAATGACTAGTGTATGCATTTACGTTTGCACCATACTTTTTAAATTTGTCAAATACCTTTTCATTATCCTCTGACTCAAATAATTTATGCTCTAAAAAATGTGCAATTCCTTTTGGAAAACTAACCATTTTATCTTCATTTATCGGTTTAAAATCATTAGTAGAAGATCCATACTTCGTAAAAAAATACGCCCCTTTTCTAGAAAAACCCGTACTTTTATAAATATATACGTTTAAACCACTATCTAATTTCTCATGATAAATCTTTTCATCTAAAGAAGTCATAATAATTTCATTCATCCCTAGATTCTCCTTTCAAAAAATAGCATAAATTTGGCTTTATCTTACTTGCCAAAGTTTCAATATCATCTTTACTAACTTTTTTTAAGTTACTTATATATTCATCTATATTAGGCAAATTAAAAAGTTCCGCGTTAAATTGTCTTGAAGTAATATTAAACATGCTATCTTGAGAATCTAACAAAGCCGTAATAATTTCCTTTTTAGCATTTTCTAATTCTTCATCTGATATTTTAACCATGTTTTTTATTATTGAAAAAGTAAGTTCTTTAGCTTTTTGATAATCTTTTTTTTCTATACCCATTATTATTTCTATTAATGAATCATCTTTTTCTAATCTTGCAAAAACATAGTATGCCAAAGAATTTTTTTCCCTTATGTTATCAAATAACCTAGAGGTACCAGACCCACCTAATATTATCCTGTATAGTGGAGCGACATAATTTAATTCGTAAAAGCTTAAGTTTTTTAAATAACATACGATTGATAATATGTTTTGGGTGCCATAACCAACTCCATTTTTAATTATAAGTTTATCTTCTTCATCATCATTATTAATAATCAAAGCTTCATTATGTTTTTTATTTTCCTTAACCTTAGAAGTTATAATTTCTATAATATCATCATCTATATCATCAGAGAAAATAAGTTCTATTTCACTATTACTAATCATGTTAAGATAATCATCATACAATAACTTAGCAGTCATCTTATCTAAATATTTTATTTCACTCATAAAAGAATAGGCTTTTTTTGGATTTAGGCTTTCAAAAACTTTTTTTTCACAATATGCACTTGAATCTTCTTTTATCTTTTCTAATGAACTTTTATACGCTTTTTTTATTATATCAAACGTTTCTTCATCAAACTTCCCATCTTTAACTAGTGGATTAAATATCATTTCACAAAAAGTAGAGATAACGTTTTTTAGATTTCCTTTTTTTGTATATTTGTCTTTTAATGAGGCAAAGGTAAAAGAATTTACTATGTAATTACCATATCTTGAGGACGATGCGCTATAATACGAATCATAATTTTCTAGTGAATTAATATATAATTTTTCATGGGTAGGATATTTACTACATGATTCTATAAGAATATTTTTAAGCATCCTACGATATGTTGCATTTTGCTTAGTTATTTTACTTTTAAAATAAATTGTACCAGTCACTGATTTAAATTTATTTGTTTTTAAAATGGTAACAGGAACGTTATTAACTATTTTTTTTGTTATTATCATGTTAAAACCTCCATTTATAATATGGCTATTTTATAAGCGTTGATTCTAAAGCTAATTTAATCATATCATCAAAACCATTTTGTCTGTCATAGCTAGATAATTCTTCTTTGGTAACTACGTTATCAGATATGGTTAAAATACAAGTAGCTTTCTTACCTAAAAGAAAAGCATTATGAAAAAGTGCAAAAGACTCCATTTCAATAGCAACGCAACCATACTCATTAAACAATAAATTAGGATCCTCAGTTTCATTATAAAAAGCATCGCTACAATAAACATTAGCTTTTATTAAATTCAAGTTAAGGTCTTGGGCGGTTTTAATAATTCTTTGATTTAATTCATCATCACTTTTTAAAACGGAATCACTACTATTATTTTGAATTTTTGCATAGCTAGATTTTGAGTAAGATTTATCAACTAAAACAACACTTCTAAGTGGTAGGCTTTTAGTTGTTGCTCCCGCACTACCTATTCTTATTATCTCATCAACGTCATATTCCTTATACAATTCATACGAATATATACCAATTGATGGATTGCCCATACCATGGGCCATTACGGTTACTCTTTTACCCTTATAATATCCAGTATAAGCGTACATTGCCCTTACTTCGTTAACTAATTTATAATCCTCTAAGTATTTTTCTGCTATGTATTTTGCTCTTAACGGATCTCCTGGCATAATAACAGTCTTAGCTATTTCATCTTTTAAAGCTTCATTATGTGGCGTTGGCATTATAACATCTCCTACCTTTCACTTTTATTATACCACGTAAAAGAAAGAAACCCTCAAATTTAACGTTGATTATTTTAAAAAATGTGATAAAATAAATATCCTTAAGTTAAATTGGAGTGATTTTGGTGGATGAATATACATGGAATAAAAAAGAAATATTTAAAATTGCACTAGGTAATTTAAATTGTAAAAATCAAAAAGGTATAAATAAATTAGACCTATTAATAGATAAAGAGAACTTAAAAGACATGATATTATATAGCATCTTAGGGTTACCAGAAGTTTCTATTCCAAAGATAAACGCTAAAAAGTACTTAGATTATGACCGTTGTTTCCTAAAGGAAGAAACAACTTATTTTCAAAGAAAAATAATAGATTCCCAAATAAAAACCGTTTCTGGAGCCTTAATAAAACTATCAGAAAGCGAAGTAACGTATGATTATAATAACATGGTTGAACATAGTCTTGATTTTTTAAGTGGCATTAGTCCTGAACTTTATGATTTGTTAAAAAAGTCAATTGAAGACAGAACTTTATCAATTAAGAATAACCATTTTAGCAAGGATTTTTGCGGAATAACGTATTTCCTTTCTAATAAAAGTTACTACGAAGTGTTATTAAAATCTTATTCAAATCCATTTATAGCTTTAAATCATGAACTAATGCATGGTTATGTTAGTTTAGTGTCTAATAGAAAATTTGATAAAACCAAAAAAAGTATTTTATATAGAGAAGTCGGAAGTCTTTTAATCGAGATTTACTCAAACGAATATTTATTGCGTAATAAATTAATTAGCTACGACGAATACGTAACTAACTTTAGCGACATACTATTAGTTACAATGTATAACGACATCGAAATAATTGATATTCTATTTTCGTTAGCAACTAACACCGAACTAGAAAATAGTCGCCATGCTGTTAAAAAATTTATCGATGACAAGGCCATTGAAAATCCAAATTACAACGTTGGTATAAGAGATTTATTTCAGTATCCATTAAAGTTTCATTTAATTTATATGTACTCAGCCCTAATAGCAATTGGTTTATATAATAATTTTAAAGATGATGGTAAAAAAGCCCTTAAGGCAGCTACCGATATCATGATTAACGTAAAACCTTCTTGCGAAGAAGAGTTATTTAAAAAATACGAACTAAACATAACAGAATCTTTAAATAATTTCATTGAAGAAAATAATAGCTTAGTAAAGAAGAAAAACAGCTAATCTTGCTGTTCTTCTTCATTTTTATTATCTTCATACTTAACTAAAACTTCCCTTGGTTTAGAACCATTAGCAGGCCCTACTATTCCTCTTTCTTCTAGTAAGTCTATCATTCTAGCTGCCCTGTTATATCCTAACCTATACTTTCTTTGTAATAACGACGCACTAGTTTTTCCACTTCTAATTACAAAATCTACTACTTCATTATACAAAGGATCATCATACTGGTCATCTTTATCATCGTAGCCAGTTGCTCCTTGCGGCTTATCAGTTAAATTAGTAAACGTTTCATCGTACTTTGCCTTTTGTTGTTTGATGGTAAAGTCAACGACTTTTTGTACCTCTTCTTCAGATACGTATGCTCCTTGTATTCTAGTTGGAGTTCCTTCTCCCATTGGAAGAAATAACATATCACCCTTACCAATTAACTTTTCAGCACCAGTCATATCAAGAATCGTTCTAGAATCAATTGATGATGAAACCGTAAAAGCAATTCTTGATGGTATGTTTGCCTTTACAACTCCAGTGATAACGTCGGTTGAAGGTCTTTGCGTTGCAACTATTAGATGGATTCCAGCAGCACGAGCCATCTGGGTTATTCTCATTATGGAGTCCTCAACTTCTTTTGCCGCAACAAGCATTAAATCCGCAAGTTCATCTATTAAAACCACGATGTATGGTAGTTTTTTAGCGGACGTATCTCCGGAATCTATTTTTCCTTGCATCTTTTTATTATAACCTTCTATGTTTTTCGTACCGGTTTCACTTAATAAATCATACCTATGTTCCATTTCTTCAACTATCTTTTTCAAAACAACGGACGCTTTTTTAGGATCGTTTACAACTGGAGATAGAAGATGAGGAACACCATTATACATGGAAAGTTCAACTTTTTTAGGGTCAACCATTACAAGTTTTACCTCATCTGGTTTAGCACGCATTAAAATACTCGTGATAACCGAATTTACGCAAACAGACTTACCTGAACCAGTTGCACCCGCAATAAGTAAGTGAGGTGTTTTATTAACTTCCATCCACCTTGGATTTCCCATTATATCTTTTCCTAATACAGCAAGAAGTTTACTATCATCTTTTTCCTTAGGAACGGCCGCTAAAACCTCCCTTAAGGAAACTGGAGTCGTAATTCTGTTTGGTATGTCCACGCCTATGGTGCTCTTTCCAGGGATAGGAGCTTGAATCCTTACGTCTTTTGCGGCTAAAGCAAGGGCTATTTCCTTACTTAAACTAAGTATTTTACTAACCTTAGTACCGGATTTTATCTCAAGCTCATACTGAGTTACGGTAGGTCCAACGTGAGCCTCTACTACCTTTGCGTATATATCAAAATCACTTAAAACCTGTTCAAGCAACTTTATGTTTGATGATATGTTTTCCTCATTTGCCTTAGTGTTTACTTTTTTAGGAACGCTTAATAAGGAAAGCGGTGGTAATTTATACTCACCATTAACGTTAGGTTCTTCCGCCACTTCTATTTCTTCCATGTTAACGTGATTCAAGTCATTAACGCTTGATATAACAACCCGTTTATCTTTTTCTACTTCGTTTTCGTTATTTTCACCTTCGGTTTCATTATCATCTTCTCCATCATCATGCACTCTTTTTTTGGTATTTAAAAACGCACCAACTTTTTTTATTACGTTAGCCAAAGAGATGTTAAATATTAACATTGCACCAAACAGTATAAAAACAAAGCAAATGATTTTAGACCCAATTACATCAAACGCTAGAACAAATAAATACGAAAATATCGCACCTAAAATCCCACCACCTTGAATGAAATTAACGTCATTAAAACCAGAAACTATGTTTGCAATAGTATCTTCAAAAACAACTTTTCCAACGTTAGTATCACACATTATGTACTTAACGTGAGACATACAAAGAATAGCTATGGAAAACAAATAAAATCCTATTAACTTCTTGGTAAATAACTTTGGTTTTTTCCTAAATAAAACAACATAACCACCCACGATTAAAAAGAAAACTAACCCCCAGTTATAGTAAGCTCCAAATAAAAAGATACCAAAATTACTAACCATCTTTCCTACGTATCCAGATCTAAGTAATCCTAATATTGTTAAAACTATATATAAAATACCAAATACCTCAACTGGTACCTTTGTCTTTTTTTTACTAGAAGATGATGTCTTTTTCTTTGCCACTTTTACACCCCACTATCATAAGCTAATTATATCACGTAAAATAAAAGATGTAAATTTAAGGTTACGAAACTAGACACTAATTTTTCACTTTTTATACCTAAACTTATTTGTTATTTCTACTATAATTAAATAAATACTGAATCGCAATCCCACTATACTTTCCATAGGTTTTAGTAGCAAAATCTCTTATTCTTTTTTCTCCTTCTATTTCATAATCCTTTTTCATTACCTTTTTAACCCAGGTATCAATGGGAAACACATCATATTTTTGATATGCAAATAAAAGTATACACGAAGCAACCTTAGGCCCAATACCAGCGTTTTGCATTAATTTATCTAATGCGGTTTTAGTATCTAAATCATAAAATTCATTTAGATCTATTTCTTTATTATTAAGTTTATCTATCATGGCCTTTAGGTACTTATCCCTAAATCCCACCTTGCAATTTCTTAAGTCATTTTGAGTTATTTCTTTTAAGTCTTCATAACTTGGAAATAGATAATATTCTTTATCATTAAACGCTATTTTTTTACCATATTTCTTGGCGATATTATTAAGAGCACTAGCAATTTGATTAACACCATTATTCGCGGAAAT
Source organism: uncultured Bacilli bacterium (assembly GCA_947586655.1). Taxonomy (GTDB): domain Bacteria; phylum Bacillota_I; class Bacilli_A; order RF39; family UBA660; genus Aphodocola. The sequence goes on from CANPXR010000010.1 coordinate 16,490, forward strand.
AATATAGGAAATAACCGTTTCAAACGGATCTTGCCTTATCATCATAAGCCCATTTGAAAAGTTTACTGCATCACTTAGTTTTTCGTCTTGTTTAACTAAAAAATCATTAATAACGGAATAATCATTATTTAAATCAAAATAATCTTTTACTATTTCTTCTAAGTTATCCTCTTTACTTGAAGTTACGTATAATGTGTTTTCATCCATGTATACGTTTATTACCCTATCTTTTAAGATGATATCAAAACTTTTATCTTCCCTTTTAAAAAACCTAAATATTTGTCCGCACGTTATGGTATCATCTAACTTAAATGGTTTTTCTATTTTTATTTTTATCACTTTCAAACTCCTTGTTCATAAACATATTAGATATTAAAAGGATTATGGTCCCTAAAATTAAGCTTGCTAACACATCGGTTAAATAATGCGCACCAAAATATATCCTACTAAAACCGGTTAAAAAAATCATTAAAGAAAAAAATGCTATTAATGGTTTTCTAAGTTTACCATTTACTTTCTTATTAACTAATAAAATCAAGGTTCCATATAAAACAAAAGCAGAAATAGTATGCCCAGAAGGATAACTAAAACCGCCTTGTGTTATCCACTTCCAACCCGGTCTTACCCTTTTTATGATGTTTTTTAATACCTGCATTAAGAAAACCGCGGTAAATACGTTTATAACTACGTACTTAAAATCTGATAATGATTTTCTTCTTAAAAATATTACAAGAGTTAGCATAAGAATTAAAATAACACCGGCGGTTGACGCAATACTAGTTATAACATATAAAAACCTTGTTAATAAGTCACCTTTTAATTTTATTATGGCATTAAAGGCATTTTGGTCGATGGCATCTAACTTTCCCAGTGAAACAAAAAGTGTTAACATGATAAAAAGAATTAAAAGTATTGATATAAAATAATATTCTTTTTTTATCCGATTCATTAAAACTACCCCTTCTTTTTTTGTGATAACTTGGTTAGCTCCTTTTTCATATCATCACTTAATCTTTTTTTTGCGTCCAAGTTTAAATCCGAAAATACACCTAAATCATTAGTTTTTTGCATCTGTTTAGTTCTTACCCTAACCTGAATGTTGGCATCCTTATAAACTACGTTTGTATTTAATGATTTATAACCATTATTTTTTGGAGCTCCAATAAAATCCTTAAACCCACCTATTTTTGGTTTTGATAGGCTATGGACAATCCCCAATGTTTGATAACACGTAATATCGTCATCCAAAACCATTTTTATCGCAAGTAAGTCAGACAACGCATCACTACTAGTATTTTTTTCATCATAAATTCCACCTACGTTTTTAATTCTATAACTATAACTCATGCCAACGCCTTCCTTACTAAGGGCGACTTGTGTTTTTGCTCCTAACTCATCTAATATTTTATTATACTTTAGCTTTAGCGCGTTTCTTTCTTCATATATTCTAAGAAAAGTTTCCTTATCTAAATAGTAAAGACATAAATCTTGTAATTCATCTTTTAGCCTATAAATACCTAAAATTTTTGCTATTGGGATGTAAAAATTCTTTGTTTCGGTTGCTATTTCAATTTGCTTAGAAGGTTTTAAGGCATCCAAAGTATACATGTTATGAAGTCTATCTCCAGCGGCTTTTACCGCTATTATTCTAGGTTCAACTTGTGAAGCCGTTAAAATTTTATCATGCGTTTCTTCGTTTACATCGTTACCTATCTTTGTTACTCCATCTACTATACTTGTTATTTCCTTTCCGAAATCTTCTTCACAATCCGCCAATGTATATTCTGTATCCTCTATCGTATCATGTAAAAGTCCCGCTGAAACCGTTTCAAAATCAAGACCGAAATTAGCTAACAGGCTTGCAACCCCAATTGGATGCGTTATGTATGGCTCACCACTTTTTCTTTTCTGACCTTTATGGAGGTAAGTAGCTTTATATAATGCCTTATAAATTACCCCTATCTCATCACTATTAAACTGACTACACGTTGGTATAAGTTTTAAAAACTCACCGTTACTCTTAGCAAACTTTTTGTCTAATCCTTTAAAGTACGTTTTCGTTACGTGCATACCATCATCCCCTAGTAAAGTCAAATTTTAATTTATATTTATAATACTACAAAACTACAAAAAAAGCACTACCTTGTGCTTTAAATTATTAATTCTTCGAATATTCTTAAGGATAATTTTATCGCATCATGTTTAAGAGAACCAAGTTCAGTCGCAATAAAATCATCACTTATTACTTTAATATTCATTTTACTTAGTTTTTCCTTATCAATTACAACTGGATCTTTTTCTTCCTCACGATGATACTTATTAATGTATGTTTTTGGAATTTTACCATTATTTACCACCACCGTTTTAATTTTCCTTTTTCCTAAATAACCATTAAGAACATCAATATGATTACTTACCGTAAAGTTATCCGTTTCTCCTGGTTGGGTAAACATATTACAAACATAGAGTATCTTGCCTTTTGATTCATCAATGGCTTTTACAACATCATTACATATTAAATTACAAGCTATACTAGTGTATAAGCTACCCATACTAAGAATTATCATGTCTGCGTTTTTTATGTCATTTATTACGGCCTTATTTATAACGGGATCTTTTTTATAATAAATATTTTTTATTCTTTTATTTTCCTTTGTAATGTTATGTTCGCCTTCTATTAAGCTCCCATCTTCCATGACCCCAATTAAAGTAACGTTATCTTCCGTTAACGGTAAGACCTTGCCCTTTAAATTTAAAACTTTAGATAAAGACTTTATTCCATCCGACATGTTTCCAGTTATGTTACATAAAGCTGCTAAAAGAAGGTTGCCAACGGCATGACCGTTTAGGTCGCTATTAGTATTAAAGCGGTACTCTAATAAACTTTCAAAAAGAGGCTCTGTATCAGATAATGATGCTATTACCTTCCTTAAGTCCCCAACCGCTGGAATATCAAATTCTTCTCTTAGTTTTCCCGTTGACTTTCCGTCGTCACTAACTGACACTACAACTGATATATCAACCGGAAATTGTTTTAACCCCCTAACTAAGGTAGACGTTCCCGTTCCACCGCCTAATATAACAACTTTTTTATTCATGATAATCACCACCAGTACGTATTATTTTTTTCATCTTTTAAAGTAGTTTTTTTGCCATGACCAGGATATAAAGTAATATCATCGTCATAATCCTTCATTTTCTTTAAGCTATGTAACATTTCATTAAAACTACCACCCGCTAAATCATATCTTCCCACGTCATTTTTAAAGATAAAATCACCAACAAACATTACCTTGTCACCCCTAAAATAATAAGTAACAGAATCCTCTTTATGACCTTTAGTATCAATTATCTCAAAAGAAAATGGGCCTATTTTCTGAACCTTCTTACTCTTATAATCTATTACGGGAATTTTAAAAAATTCTTTAAGTTCGTCTAGAGCACCAACGTGATCAAAATGATAATGCGTAACTAAAATAGCAAGTACCTTTTTATTTCTAACTAAACTTTTTATTTTATTAGCATCGCTACCTGGATCAATTATTAAAGCTTTATCATTAGCAAATAAAACGTAACAATTTTCCCTAAGAGCGCCAACTATTACCTTTTTGATTATCATGCTATAATTCCATCATTAACGCTTCATAAAGAAGGTCAACCAAATGATTGGTAGGCTCTAAATTATACTTTTTAATAAGTTTATCAAACACATCAAACGTAACGTCTAAATTAAGGAACTTAAAGACTGAAAGCTTTTCGTTTTCTAATTCGGATAAGTAATCTTTAGTATACTCATCATCTATTATTAGTAATGGTAAATTACCAATAAACTTTTTAAAATTATTCATGATGGTTTTGCTACTCTTAACGTATTTAAAAGCGTGATTATCATAGTTAATCATACTTAGTATGTCAGGAATATTAATTTTATTTTTATCTAAGCGATAATCAAACCTTGCCTTCAACTTAATACCATCTATTTTTAACGCCGAAAGTTGTGCTATATCTCCTTTTTTAGGATCCTTATTGGTTGGTATTATCTCTAAAATTACGTATTTTTGTTCTTTTAAGTTCATTTTATCGATCCTCACTTATGTTTTAAAAATTAACTAAGTAAAAAGTAATATTACTTAGTCATCAAGTCTTGGTGTTAATATTTCATAACCATCTTTAGTTACCAATACGGTGTGTTCATAATGAGCTGCTGGATTACCATCTAAGGTTCTAACACCCCAACCATTATCCTCTAAGTATATGTCATCTTTTCCGCCAAAATTAAGCATTGGTTCTATGCAAATTACCATTCCTGGTTTTAATCTTGGCCCGCTACCGGGTGTTCCATAATTAGGGATCTCAGGATCCTCGTGCATTTCGGTTCCTATTCCGTGGCCACATAATTCTTTTACGATACCTAAATTATGACTTCTTGCGTAAGTTTCAATCGCAGAAGATATATCTCCAACGCGATTTCCTACCTTCACTTGTTTTATACCCTCTAATAAAGCCTTTTTCGTATGCTCCATTAAGTACCTTTTTTCATCAGATACGCTTCCCACCGCATAAGTCCAAGCTGCATCACCTTGGTAACCTTTATATCCTATTACAACGTCAATCGTAATTATATCACCTTTTTTTAATTTAGTATTATCTGGTATTCCATGTACAACAGTATCATTAACACTAGTACACAAAGTACAAGGAAAGCCCTCATATCCTTTACAAGATGGGACCCCATTATTTTTTACTATGAAATACTCCGCTAACTTATCTAGTTCTTTAGTTGTAACGCCTGGCTTTATAAATGGTTTTAAATATTTATGCATTAAAGAAACAAGCATACAAGCATGCCTTATAAGTTCTATTTCTCTTTCATCCTTTATTGTTATCATACTTTATTCCCTTCTTAAATAATACTATCTTTTACACTATTTTCCGTAGTAATTATGTAAAATTATAAGTTTTTGCCCTTTCTAAATCATCGTTATTAATAATTTTAGCACAAATATAGTAATTTAAAAACCATATCTTTTCATATTATTTAACAAAAGGAGGTAAAATGAGTCTTAAGAAGTTAAAAATTTTAGGGGTAATAATAGCATTTTTAGTTGCTTTCCCACTTCATTTTTTATACGATAAGTTTCCGTGCTTTTTAACGAGTATAATAGCACCCGTTAACGAAAGTATAGCAGAACACATGAAAATACTTTTCGGGAGTATATTATTTTCTGGAGTAATACAAAAAATCATAGTAAAAGTAAAAAATTTAGATTATAAAAATATTTGTATTTCTAACGTAATTACGGCCTTATTTTCTATTCCAATATTCCTAGTTATTTATCTACCAGTTTATTACGCAATTGATGAAAATCTTCCACTTACAATTCTTATTATGTTCATCGTAATAGTAATATCACAAATAATAGCGTATTTCATCATAAAAACAAAGGATTTAAAAATGGAAAACGTAGCTATACTACTTGCAATAATAGTTTATATTGTGTTTGGCATACTAACTTATAACCCACCTAAAACCGAGTTATTTAAAGATCCATTAACAAATACATACGGATTAAAAAAATAGTTAGTAATTAACTATTTTTTTAATTCATTTTTATTTAACTTTACGTATGCTAGGTATAAAACACTTACAATAATGCTTCCAAAAAACGCAATCAACATATCTTCCATGGTATCAAAAACACCCGTTGTAAGATGGTGTTGAACGTCCATTTTCAAAAAAACAAAAGCACCAAACTCTAAAAATTCCCAAAAAGAAGCAATCATAAGGTTAAAACTAATTATAAATAAGGTGTTAAAAAACTTATTTTTTTCCTTGTAAACCCCTAACCAATCCATAACAACAAGCGCAAATATCGAAATTAATATTCCAGATAAAAAGTGGGTAAACAAATCATACCACCAAACTTTATCATACAAGTTAACAACACTTCCAATAAATTGTGCTAAAATTATAAACACCACGTACACTAACTCTATCGTATCACTAATTTTTAATTTGAATATCTTATTTATTATTCTAGGTATAAAAAGAACAAACACAAGTGATAAACTAGCAAGTAATCTGTCATAAGCCCCCAAATTAATATCCATAACTGCATAACATAACGATGCTAATGACGATAAAAATATTAATACGTTACTTATTTTTTTCATTATT
>CANPXR010000011.1 GCA_947586655.1 uncultured Bacilli bacterium
CTAAAAGGTTTTTAACTCCCACGTGCATAGCGCGTGGATTTTTGTTTGACTTCGTCAAACACCCTAAAAGGTTATTAAAAAAAGAGTTTTAAAAAACTCTTTTACACTTGTGTATTATTTTGATTATTATTTGACCATAATGACCTGTTTACATCAGATGTTATTGATTGATTAGTTGTATCTAATTGAGGGGCATCTGCATTAACCTGATTAACTTGTGGGTTTTGATTAATAGTTTGCTCATTTGGCATGTTATTTAAATTTTGATTTGGGATTTGTTCATACAATATTCCCGTGTTATCACTTACAGTATCATTATTATTCTGGATGTTATCTGGTTCTTTTATTATCATGTTATCAGATGATTCAAAAGTGATAGGCTGAGAAGAAATACCATTATTAGCACCATTAAAATCATTTTCCTGATTTACCGCACTCCATTGATTATTATTTTCAACGTTAACGCTTTGGGATTGAGTTACAACACCATTATTAGTAGTATCAAAATTATTAAACGTTGGAGCATCGTACAATCCATTATTATTAGCTAAGGTATCATTACCATTATTTAACCCATTATTATTAGTAACCCCATCGTAATTTAAAGGGTTATCATTAGAAATTGGCATTTGATTTAAACTAGCTTCAATGCTATTAGATAACGTACTATCCTGCGTTTGTTCATTTTCTATTGGCTGCTGAACGTTAACGTTCATATTATTTTCAAAACCTTGAGAACTTTGATTAACGTTAAGATTTTGGTTATATGGTGCATCAACATGCATCCCATTATTATTCTCTAATCCATTAGGCGTGTTAGCGGAACCTTGATCTTCAAAATCAGGATGTGAAGTCATTTCTTCTTCAGTACTAACATCTTTTGAGAAAGCTAAGATTGGGAAAAATATAATTGGCAAAAACATCATCCCAATTACAAAACCAGTTTCCTTTCCAAACTTTTTAGCCACGCCATCATATATTACGTACATCGCATATAATTGAACGATTGGCACACATAATAAAAGTATGTACCACCACTCTTTTTGGGCCACTTCACAACATAAAACGTATACGTTATAAATTGGAATTATCGAAGCCCAACCAGGTTTACCAAGTTTTTTGAACAATTTCCACATGGTAATTATCATGAATATTGATATAGCAAACGCAAGTATCCATAGTAAAACCATAAATACTAGTAACCCACCAACTAATCCAGAAACAGAAGCTGCATTATATCCATAAGACGTGTCAACATAATAACTTGTATTCATTTTTATTCCTCCTATTTTGTTTAATTATATAATTTTTATAAAATTTTATCAACAAAATAATGTATAATTTAACTATTTTTTACAAAAAATATAATGAAAGGAATGGACAATAGTATGAAAAATATAAGTATAAGAGATTACATAAAAGAAAGTTTTAAGGGAGATAATGAAAGTGAAATAAAAGAATCAATCGAAGACTCAATAAAAGAAGGTCTTGAAGAAGCACTTCCTGGTCTTGGGGTTTTTATGGAAATAATATGGGAAAACATAGATGATGACTTAAAAAATAAGCTTTTAGAAATTCTAAAAGCTCATCTTAATTAATTATCTCTTAATGTTGCTGGAATAGTTTCAGTAACTTTTTTTATTATTTCATTAAACTTTTCCATAACTTCTTCTTCGGTTAAAGTTCTATCTTCTTGGGTAAACTTTAAAGAATAAGCTATTTGTTTTTCGTTTTCTTTTACTTTTTCGCCAGTATAAACATCAAATACATCTATTTCACTAAGAAGTCTTCCACCAGCTCTTTTAATTACCTTTTCAACTTCTAAGGAAGAAACTTCTTTATCAACTATAAATGCAACATCTTTTACTATTTCAGGATATTTATTTGCTTCTTTAAACTTAAGTGGTTTAACGTTTTTGTTCATTTTATTCATTGATATTTCAATTAGATAAATCTCATCCTTACTAATACTTGGATGTATTCTTCCAATAACACCAATTTGCTCGTTATCAATAAATACCTTAGCACTCATTCCTGGATGGAAATATTTATTGTCATCTAGTCTTTCATATGAATATCTATTATTTAATCCGACAAAATTAAGTAAGTTCTCCAAAACTCCTTTAGCAACATAATAATCTACCTTAACGTTATTATAAGACCATGAATTAGAAACGTAATTTCCACTCATTAATATTGCTATTTTTGTTTCTTGTTTATAATCGTCGTAATATACGTTACTTATTTCGTATAAATTAATATCTTTTATATGTCTTTTTTTGTTATATTCATAAGTATCTAAAAGTGATGCTAAAAGCGTTGTTCTTATAACTGATTTATCCATACTCATTGGATTTGGTAAGACTATTTGTTTTTTATCTTCATAGATAAATGAATCAGCCATTTTAGGAGATACCAAGGTATAGTTTTTATCCTCGTTTAATCCAAGGGACCTTAGTCTTTTTGAAATTTGTTTTCTATAGCCTATGGTACCTTTATATTCTCCTTTTTTTTGCCTTTGAACTGGTAACGTACCAACTAAGTTATGATATCCGTATAAACAACCAATTTCTTCTGCTATGTCGTTAGCACTTTCTTCAATATCTAACCTTCTAGAAGGTATAGTAATAGTAAAAACTCCATTACTATCATTATATTCATATTTAAAATCTAACCTATTAAGTTCTGTTTTTACATCAGAATCCTTTATTTTTATACCTAAAATATCATTAATTTCCTTACTAGTTACCTTTATTATTTTAGGGGTTTTGTCAACTTTATCTATTACGATGGTATCTTTTAAAACCTCACCTTGAGCATACTTCTGTAATAAATAAGCGGCGCGGTCTATAGCGGCATAAGTGTACTCATAGTTTAGACCCTTACCATATCTTATTGATGCTTCACTTCTTAAATCATGCCTTGCGGAAGTTTTTCTTATGCTAATACCATCAAATATAGCACTTTCAATTAATATGTTCTTAGTGTTCTCGTCAACCTCGGTATTTTCACCACCCATAACACCCGCTAGACAAACTGGTTTATTACCATCGGTTATAACTATATCTTCATTTGTAAGCACTCTATCTTTACCATCTAGGGTTTTTATTGTTTCATTATCTTTAGCAAGTCTTACTACGATGTTATCTCCTAGTTTATCCTTATCAAAAAAATGAAGTGGTTGACCATATTCAAGCATTACGTAATTAGAAATATCAACTACGTTATTAATAGGTCGCATTCCTGCTGCTATTAAACGCCTTTTTATAAAATCAGGAGACTCTCCTATTTTTACGTTTTTTACCATGCGAGCAGTATAAAGTGGGCACATGTTAGTATCTACTTTTATCTTGAAATAGTTATTAATACTATCGTTTATTTCTTTTGTATCAACTTCTGGTAATTTAACCTTTTTATTTAATATGGCTGCTATAATGTAAGCAAAACCAATGTGATAGTAACAATCATTATTATGGTGTTTATGAATGTCTAATTCTAAAATAGTATCATCTAAACCTAAATATTTTAATGGGTTTTCTCCTATTGGAGCATCACCATTTAGCTCCGTAATTCCCTTCGCGTAAGTTTCTTGTGTTTTTTCTTCTAAACCAAGTTCAAATAATGCACAAATCATCCCGTTTGATTCTACACCACGGATATTACTTTTTTTAATCTCAAAATCACCAGGTAAAATAGCCCCAGGTAAAGCAACTATAACTTTTAATCCTTCCTTTACGTTTGACGCTCCGCAAACTATTTGTAATTCTTCTTTACCAGTATCTACCTTACAAACGTTTAAATGATCACTATTTGGATGCTTTTTTACTTCTTTTATTTGACCAATAACCAAATTGTTAATGTTATTTGATATAACTTTTTCTATGTTAACTCCAAACTTAGTTATTTTATCAGTTAATTCGCTTATATTTTCATCAGCAATATCAACGTAGTCACCAGTCCAATTTAAACTTATCATTATTTGTCCTCCTTTCTATCAAAAGGTTTATTTTGTCTTAAATCAGTTAAATAAAACGCCCTTAAATCATTAATACCATATTTAAGCATAGCAACCCTTTCTAATCCAAAACCAAAGGCAAAACCATGCCATTTATTAGGGTCATATCCACACATTTTTAATACCTTTGGATTTACAACCCCAGCACCTGAAATGGTAATCCAACCCGTATTTTTACAAATTGGGCACCCCTTACCCTTACAAGAGAAACAAGAAATATCAGTTTCAACCGATGGCTCAGTAAACGGATAATAACTTGGTCTAAAACGAGTTACACAATCCTCTCCAAATAAATGTTTAGCCGCAACATCAAAGGTGCCCTTTAAATCTGCTAAAGTTACGTTTTCATCAATTAGTAAACCTTCTATTTGCATGAACTGATGAGAATGAGTCGCATCGTCATCATCACGCCTATAAGTTTTACCAGGGCACACCATTCTAATTGGTTTTTGACCCTTGCCTTCTAACATAACCCTAGCTTGCACAGGAGAAGTATGACTTCTAAGTAAAATTTTATCTCCTTCTAAATAAAAGGTATCTTGAGAATCCCTTGCAGGATGTCCCTTAGGTAAATTAAGTAATTCGAAATTATATAAATCTTCTTCTATTTCTGGACCTTCAATTACGTCATAACCCATAGACATGAATAAACCTTCCATATCTTCTACTACCTTTTCTAAAATGTTAGGGGCACCACACATAACTTTAGTTGCTGGTAATGTTATATCTATTTTTTCGTTTGAAAGCTTTTCGTTTAAGGCTTTTTCTTCTAATTCTTTTCTTTTAGCATTCAAGCTATCAGTAACAAGGGTTCTTACCTCATTAACTAGCATTCCAAATTCTTTCTTATCTTCATTTGGAACATCTTTCATTAATTTAGAAAGTTCGGTTACCTTTCCTTGCTTTCCTAAGTATTCAACCCTTAGGTCATTTAACGTTTTCATATCAGTTATTTTTAATGATTTCTTTTCAAATTCTTCCTTAATTTCGTTTACTTTTTCTATCATTTTTTATTCCTCCTTTTATACTTAAAAAATCCATGAGACAAGGGCGAATTTTTTTATCCGCGGTACCACCTTGTTTCATAGATTTCTATGCGCTTAATTTCTTGTAACGTGAGAATACGTGATAACTTTACGGTTATCCAGCTCCAAAGCGAATTCATAAGATATTACCACAAGCTTTCCACCACGCGCTTGCTCTCTTTAGGCTTTTTTCTTATTACTACTCTTTTTCATTGCCTTTAAAACTAGATTTATTATAACATATTAAAAACCTTTGTCAATTTAATTTATTCATTAATAAACATAAAAATTATAATTAATATAAAAGCTAGCAGCCACTTTTCATTTTTACCTTACTTATGTTACCAGCAGCATCAATAGCCCTTATGTAACAATAACTAAAGTTATTCTTAGCTAACGATACCTGTTTACCGGATACCTTTTCTTCATCCCAATTAACTTTATCGTTTGAATATTGAATGGCTGATAACCCGATGTTATCTGATGCTAAAATATTTACTCCATCAAAACTAATATTAACATCTAATTTAGGCTTTTTCTTATCAATTTTAACGCTTGTAAAGTACACGTAACTTTGGTATCCACGCTCATTTTCTACCTTAATATATACCCTTTCATCCATAGACTTAGTAAATAATAACCTAATGTTTGCATTTTTACCATAACTAGCAAAATGAGTATTACTACGCCAATTTTTTTTATCATACGAATAATATATCTTATCTATTTTATAGTTACTTTGTGCCATAACCGTAAGGGCAACGTCATCATTAACTAATTTTTCACCGCTAGAATTAATAACCATCGTTATTATTGGGTAATCACTAATATTAGCATCTTTATTTATACTTTTATTAAGTTTGTTTAAATTTGCCTTTATCTTATTAGTTGTACCACTTGTATACAAAAAATAACTAGCTATAATCGTAACTATTACGACTAAGGTTAAAATTAAAATATTCTTTCTGTATCTTTTCATGCTACAACCTCCTAGCCTAATATAATTATACTTTTATTTAATAAAAAAAACAATAATTTTATTATTGTTTATATTTCCATTAATTCATTTTCTTTTACCCTTAACTTTTCATCAATGATCTTATTATAATTACCAATTAAATCTTGTACGTCTTCCATGGCTTTTTTTTGTTCATCTTCAGGAATTTCCAAACGTTTAATTTCACCATTAGCATCTTGTCTTATGTTCCTTAAAGCTATTTTAGCGTCTTCTGCTAAAGACTTAGCTTCCTTTACGTATTCTTTTCTTCTTTCTTCCGTAAGTTCTGGAATAACAAGCATTATTGTTTCTCCATTATTATTTGGAGTAAGACCAATATTAGCCTCAAAAATAGCCTTTTCAATCGCACCTATACTACTTTTATCAAATGGTTTAATAACAAGTTTTCTAGCTTCTGGAACAGATATGGTAGCAAGCTGAATAAGTGGAGTTGGAATACCATAATATTCAACCATTACCTTGTCTAGAATTTTTGGATTCGCACGGCCTGCCCTTACGTTTAGAAATCTATTTTCCATAACCTCAACTGCTTTTTGCATTTTATCTTCTGCTTCTAACAAAATATCATCCGTCATTTTATCCCTCTTTCAAGATATATTATAAATAAAAAAGGAACTTATTACAAGTACCTTTCTTAATAAAAAATAATTAAAAACTAATCTTTTGTTTGTTGCTCTGATTTTTCTATTAATAATTTATCAAACAAACTTGATAAATTACTTTTTAATTTTGCTTTTTCTTCATCAGGTAATACTTCTTCAAAATCAGAAGACAAAGATCCCACGTAAACGCCTATTATACTCCCTTTATTTACAAAAATAATGGTTGGAGCTTTAATTTTTTTATCTTCTTGTTCATCCTCTTTTATGTAATCATATAATATATTAGTTAATTTTACGTACTCCTCAGTATTATTTTCTCTTATGTCTTTAAAGTTATAATATAATATCTCATCGATGCCTTTTTTCTTGGCTACCTCGTTTAATAATGGAGTTATCTCCTTACATAATGCACAACTAGGAAATCCTAAGTATATAATTCCGGTACCATTTTCTATGGTGTCCATAACATTGTCATAAATTGCATATTTATAAACGTTTTTATCATCACCTAAATGATATTCCTTATTGAATTTTATGGCATCAGTTTCAACATCATCTTCTACCTTCTTAATTTCAACCGTACTACAACCTACTAAAACCAACAAAAAAGTTAGTAATAATACCACTAACTTTTTCATGCTTACTCGCCTTTCATTTGAGCGGCTACTTCCTCAGCGAAGTTTTCTTGACGTTTTTCTAATCCTTCACCAACTTCATATCTAATAACATCAATAATCTTACCACCATTATTACTAACAAACTTACCAACGGTAACAGAATTATCCTTAACAAAGTCCTGTTCTTCAAGACAAATTTCCTTATAATATTTGTTAATTCTTCCCATTACCATCTTTTCAGCTATATTAGCTGGTTTACCTTCTGCTATAGCTTGCTCAGTTAAAATTTTCTTTTCATTTTCTACTTGTTCTTCTGGAACCTGTTCTTTGGTTACGTATTCAGGACGCATAGCTGCTGCATGCATAGAAACGTCTTTAGCAACCTCACTAGAAGCTCCCTTAACTAACGTTAAAACTGAAATTTTACCACCCATATGAATGTAGGCCCCAAAATTATCATCATCACTTTTTTCAAGTAACGTAAACCTTCTAAACGAAATTTTTTCTCCAATTGTTGCAGTCATTGAAGTAACATAATCATTTAAAGTACCTTCTTGGCATGGTAAGGCTAATGCTTCTTCGTTTGTTTTAGCATTACTACTTAAAATAGTAGTTGCAACGTCATCCATGAACTTTTGAAACTTTTCGTTTTTAGCAACAAAGTCAGTTTCACAGTTAATTTCCAAGATTACCGCTTTATTACCTTCTATTTTAATGGTTGATAATCCTTCCGCTGCTATTCTTCCAGCCTTCTTGGCAGCTTTTGCAATACCTTTTTCCCTTAACCACTCGGTTGCTTTTTTTACGTCGTTACCGTTTTCTTCTAAAGCTTTTTTACAATCCATCATTCCTGCTCCAGAAATATCTCTTAATTCTTTAATCAAACTTGCGTTCATACTCTTACTCTCCTTTTTATAATTAAAGATGATTATTAAAAATTAATTTATACTAATTACTTCGTTAAGACCTTAACTAGTTCATCTTTTTTTAATTTTGAGTAGCCTTCAATTTTAGCCTCTTTAGCCATAGCCTTTAACTCCGCTACGGTCTTTTTAGATAAATCAACCTTTTCTTCGGCTTTTTCCTTTGATTTTTTAGCTGTCTTTTTAACTTCCTTTACCTTTTCTTCATCTGCTAAAGTAACATCATTTGATTTATTTTCTACTTCTTTTTTAATGTCTTTACTTGGTTGTTTTTCTGAATCAACCATATCCTTTGCAACAACCTTGTTTTTGTCTTCTTCGGTTACGTAATCTTCAACTGGTTTTCCGGTAGCTTCACAAATCGCATTATTTAAAACCCCAAGTACGATTTTAACCGCACGTATAGCATCATCATTACCAGGAATAACATAATCAACTAAATCTGGATCACAGTTGGTATCTACGATTCCAAATACTGGGATTCCAAGCTTTCTAGCCTCATTTATTGCGTTTATTTCCTTTTTAGGATCAACTATAATCATTGCTTGTGGTAACTTTTTCATTTCTCTAAGACCACAAAAATATGAATTTAACTTGTCATATTCCTTGCGGATATTAATAACTTCTTTTTTTGGCAACTTATCAAAAGTACCATCTTTTTCCATCTTTTCAATTTGATCTAAGCGTCCAATCCTTCTTCTTATCGTCCTAAAATTAGTAAGGGTTCCACCCAACCAACGCTTTGTAACGTAGTAACTATCAGACCTTGTTGCTTCTTCTAAAGCAGATTCTTGGGCTTGCTTTTTAGTTCCAACAAAGATAGCCTTACCACCATTTAAAGCTATTTCCTTTAAAGCAGCATAAGCTTCTTCAATTTTCTTTACCGTTTTTTGTAAGTCGATAATATAAATATCATCCCTTGCGGTAAAAATATATTCTTTCATCTTTGGGTTCCATCTTTTAGTTTGGTGTCCAAAATGTACTCCAGCCTCTAAAAGATAGCTCATTGATACAACTGGCATTTTCAATTCCTCCTTTGTTTTATCCTCCAAGACCTTCATCTTTACGTACTCATCCTCTTCGGACACTAGAGACATAAATCCAGTACTTGTGTGTATTTCTTTTCCTTTTGAAAAGCCAAACATATTATATAACAAAAAAATAATGATTTCAAGGTATTTTATGCTAAAAAATCATTACTTATTATTGCCCTTAAATAATTCTAACGCTAGTTTAAATCACGTATTTTGGATATTTTTTGTATTTCATTTATTAATTCTTTAAAAATTTCATCATTCTCATATTTAGGTTTATCATACTCAATCCAAATATCACTTGCAACATTAGCTTTTTTTTCTATTTCTAAAGCCCTTTCGCCGTAATATTTTAAATCTTCCTTAGCTTTTTCATAACTAAATACACCTTGTAAATCATAAATTTTAGCTTGGAAATCACACTCAATCTTATCAATGTGATAACGAAAAATAGCTTCTTTTGTTACTTGCTCGTTAAACTCATTTAAAAGATCTTCTATTTCTTTTTGTTTAAACAATCCACTAGTTACTTCTTTAACACATTTTTTTCCTAACTTTATTTTTTCTTCTTTCGTTATACTTTCCCTTAAAGTGATATCACCCATTAATATTTCTTCTAACTCATGCAGTGATAACATCTTAAGTACCTTATACATATCCAAATTAAGTTTATACTCACTATCAATTGAAATTGCAAGCATTAAACATCCATAAACGTGTTCTGCTACACTTTCTAACCTGTTTTTTGCTATGCCTATTTCTATCCAACCGGTTCTTATTTTTTCCTTTAAACTATTTGCATACAAATAGAAATTAATTATGTTATTACTTTTTTCCATTTTTATCTTTTCCTCCTATAAATTAATTGGGTTAAAATCTAATTCGATTTTTATTTTAGAATTACCTTCGTATATTTTTATTAATTCTTTTAATGACACGTATAATTTTTCTTCCTTTTTATATTTTAAAATAACCTGAAAATTATAATTATTATTTATTCTTAAAACGTTTGCCATTGATGGTCCTAAAACGATGGTCGCATCAGTTAGGTTTTTTCTTAAAAACGCACTTGCTTTCTTCGCTTCTTTAATTCCACATTCAAAGTCCTTAGATGATATTTTTACTAGTATAATAAAACAGTATGGCGGATAATTTAACTTTTTTCTTAAAAACATCTCATGGTTAAAAAAACCTACATAATCATGGTTTGCCGCGCAAACAATACTATAATGATCCGGGTTAAAGGTTTGAATTATCGCTTCTCCTTTTTTATTTGCTCTTCCTGATCTTCCGATTACCTGATTAAGTAAACTAAAGGTTAACTCACTACTTCTAAAATTTGGAATGTTAAGCGATTGATCCGCGTTTATAACCCCAACTAAGGTAACGTTTGGAAAGTTAAGCCCCTTAGCAATCATTTGGGTACCAACTAAAACGTCATATTTACCCTCGTTAAAGTCATTAATTATTTGGTAATGGGAGCCTTTTTTACTCGTGGTATCAGCATCCATCCTAGCTACCTTTACACCATTAAACTCTTTTTTAATTTCCTCTTCTATTTTTTCAGTTCCTGAGCCTATTTGACTTATACTGTTTTTTTTACAAGATGGGCAAACGTCCTTTTTTACCTCAGCATAACCACAATAATGACACCTTACCATTCCCGACGTTTTGTGAAAGGTAAGCGTTATGTCACAGTTTGGGCACTTAAATACATAACCACAATTAGTACACATCAAATAATTTGAGTAACCCCTTCTGTTTAAAAGAAGCATTACTTGTTCTTTTTTATTTAATCTATCTTCTATTCTTTGTATTAATTCACCCGAGAAAGTTCTATTACCATTTCTTACTTCTTTTTTCATGTCGATTATAGAGGTTTTAGGTAAGGGCATTTGATTTATTCTTTTATTTAATTCTAAATAATCATAATATCCCTTTTTGGCCCTGGCGTAACTTTCAATCGTAGGAGTTGCACTTGCGAGTACTACTGGACAATTATGAGTTTTAGAACGTTTAAACGCTATATCTAACGTGTTATACCTTGGATTATTTTCTTGTTTATAACTTTCTGAATGTTCTTCATCTATTATTATTATTCCTAAGTTTTGTAAAGGTGCGAAAATAGCACTACGGGCTCCTATTACAACGTTTACTTCACCACGACTTATTCTCCGGTACTCATCATATCTTTCTCCATCTGATAAAGATGAGTGTAAGATTGCTATCCTTTCTTTAAAAACACCCTTAAACCGTGACGTTATTTGTGGTGTTAGACTTATTTCAGGAACTAGAATAATAGCACTTTTATTGTTTTTTATTACCTCTTTTACTACGTCTATATACACCTCAGTTTTCCCACTACCAGTTACACCATAAATGAGCATGGTCTTTTCTAGACCAAGACTTTGCTTTATACGATTACTAACCGATATTTGATCCTTAGTTAAAGTTATGTTCATATGGTTAGAATAAACCTCTACGTTACGATATACTTCCCTTTTAAACTCCTTTACTATGTCATTTTCTATTAATTTTTTTAATGACGATTTACTTTTTATTTGGCTTTTTAATACCTCTTTGTTTTCTTTAAGTAAATTTACTATTTCCAATTGACTTTTAATTTTAATGTTACTAGTTGATACATCATTATTTAATTTAACATAAGTCAAACTTTTTACCTGATTATTATTTTTTGCATTTGCTTTTAATGCCTTAGGAAGCATCACCTGATAACAACTTATTAACGGGCACAAATACTTATTACTCATAAACTTTCCTAAATCTATAAGTTCCTCATTTAAAACTGGATCATTATCCACAACCTTGATGATGTCTTTAACTTCATAAGTATTATCAAAATCAGTGTATTCTAACACAAATGCTTCTACGGTTCTTTTTCCAAATGGTACCAACACCCTTTTTCCAATTAAGTTCTTACTTAATTCTAGTGGCACATGATAAGTAAACGTCATCTCATTACTTTTAACCCTAGTTTCGATTAAAACATTAACATACATATTACCACCACCCATCTATTTATAATACAAACTATAATGAAAAATAAAAGTAAAAGAAGAATTTACACAATCTTTTAGCATTTTAACTCCTTAAAAGTATGTAATCTTAACTTCTAAAAAATACTTAACTTTTTATAATCTTATTTTATCATTTTTTACATTTCTATATCAAGACTTCATCCACGTATACTTTAATATTGCAAGGCATTATGTTTATACTTAAATTCAAGTTTACACTTAAATGATATCCCGCTTTTAAATCCTTATGTATCTATATTACCATACATATGTTCGTAAGTAAATACGTTTTATCCTAGGGAAGAAAAAAAGAAGACAAACGTCTTCTTTTTACCCCTTTTTATTCGTTATGTAACTATCTTACTTCTCTTTTATTTCCCGTATAAGTCCATCCACTTAAACTTGTACTTGTAGACCACTTGTACTTTTGTTCACACGAAGTAGTATAAGTAGATTCAGCGTTTTTAGTACTACTTTTATTTACGGTTTTTATACAATTAGTTCCGTTTAAAACGTACCCACTATCGCAAGAATAAGTAACCTTTTGGCTAGTGGTTGTTTTTGTACATTTTTTACCATTTAAGGTATAACCAGGATAGTCTTCACAAGAGTAAGTAGTATTCGAATTAGTCTTAACACAATACAACTTATCACTAGTTTGAACCGTATCATCAGGACAAGAACATACTTTTACCTTTGATTTAACCGTACACTTAGTACCATTTAACGTATAAGTTTTAGTTGATGTATTTGCTGGACAAGAATATGTTGTAGCAGAACATTTACCGCCGCTAATTGAAGTTGTTCCAGCAGGACAACCATATACGTCTTTAATACAATATTTCTCATCAGAAGATTTTCTAGTACCAGTAGGGCAAGAATAGCTTACACCTAAAGTTTTCGTACATGTTTTTTTATTACTGTCTAAAACATAACCAGAACCATACTTTGAACAGCTATAAGTAGTTTCTTGCTTAGAACATACAGATCCATCTGGATCATACCCTTCTGGACACCTTTGGGTTACGTTTGTAGCCCTTCTACACTTATTTGTATCATATAGCTGATATCCAGGGAAGGCATCACAAGAATAAACATATTTAGTAGCTTTCTTTTTATATCTAAAGTATACATAAACCCATTCAGTTGTGAAACAAGCCTTACAAACATGTTGTTCTTTTGATTCAACAAGTACTAATTTCTCGTTTTCATTCGTGAATGCCAAGTTACTTTTATCTGATACTAGGGTTGATTGATATACCCATTCATATCCAGTAGCTACTGTTGTTGCACTTTTAACGTCATAGTTTTGTACTTTTATATAGTTAGCCGTTACCTTTTTTACGGTACCAACAGCACCTTTTACATCATAACTATACTTCTTATCAGCCGTAACAGTTTGGGTTCCCTTAAATACTTCATTAGTAACAGAACTTGATGGAGTAGCATCAATCGTAGAAGTCAAAGTAGTAACCTTACAACTTGCTGGTTCTTTCTTATCCGTATTAGAAACAATTGCTTTAGCATTCTTAGTATCAGTTGAAGTTACGTCAGTAACATTCTTATGAGCCGCTTTCGTAATTGTTTCAGATCCGTTTTTAATACATTTATCACCAGCTAAATAATAATCCGAAGGACATACGTATTTATCAAATTTATCGGTACATACGTTCTTAACAAATTGATATTCGTATAGTTTACCACCATTTTTAGAAGTGGTTACCTTACCGATACTCTTTGGTTTAGTTTTATCATTTTTACTAGTATTAGTCGTTGTTTCAAGCATTTTACACGTATCACTACAAATATCATAACAACCATAGTGTTCAATTATAAAGTCCTTCTTATCAGTACATGTTAACTGAACCCTTATTTGGTATTCATTTTCCAATTTAGTTATTTCAACATATGATTTATTTTCATCACAATAATTACCACTTGAGTCCATTAAAGGTAATATAAGATGCTGATCTATCATTTCCTTTAAAGTCATCCTTTTTGACGTATTAAAATCTCCTGGTAACCTCTCTATAGTATAATATGATTTTGCAGCCGCCTTCATTCTATCTAAGTTATCTGCAAATATCTGGTTATTAAGAGGTTTTAAGTCAGGCATTGGAAATAACCATATAAGTAAAAAAATAAATATTATTATTAGTATTAACCTAATTAATAAATCCTTTATCGTTAATCCTCTTTTTTCTTCCATTAATAATTCCCCCTTCGTCTGAATGGCTGTTATAATATCACAAATTAATACAAATGTCAACATTTTATCAAAAGTTAGTTTTACTTATTTATCAAAAGTTAGTTTTACTTATTTATTAACCGAATTTTTTATGAATAATCGTTGATTTTTCGTATGATTATCTTAAAAACAAAGATATTTAGTACCCTTAATTATCTAAATTCAAATAAACAACCGTACAACCTTGGTTATATGGATTCAAATGAAAACTTTCAACCATTTTATTTTCTTTTAAGAGTTTGTGTACTTCTTTTTTTATGACACCAGTACCAACCCCGTGAATTATTAATATTCTTTTGTTTTTTAAAACATGATTGTCGTAAATAAACTCCTTAACTAATACCCTTGCGGATGAGCGCATTTCACCATGTAAATCAAGCGTTGGAATATTACTAATAAATATATCATCCAAAGAACTCATCATGCTAGTTTTGAATTTTATAAGCCTTTACTACGTTTTTTAAAAGACAAGAAACAGTCATTGGGCCAACACCACCAGGTACTGGAGTTATTAAAGAAGATTTTTTACTAACTTCCTCGAAGTCAACGTCACCACATAATACGTTTCCTTCTTTATTTATTCCAACGTCAATTATAACAACCCCTTCTTTTACCATGTCTTTAGTAATTAAATTTGGATGCCCCGCTGCCACTATGAGTACATCTGCTTGTTTAGTATAATTTTTAATATCTAAACTCTTAGAGTGACAAACACTTACCGTTGCATTTGCTTTTAGTAAAAGTTGAATAAGAGGTTTTCCTACCAAATTACTTCTACCAACTAAACATACGTTTTTAGATGCCAAGCTAACGTTATAAGCATTCAATAATTCCATTACCCCAAGTGGTGTACAAGGAACCAAGCAATCATTTTCCAACACTAAGTTACCAACGTTTTGATACGTTAAGCCATCAACATCTTTTACTGGATTTATTTCATTTATTATCTTACCCTCATCAAAACCAACTGGTAGTGGAAGTTGAACTAAGATACCATTTACACTAATATCATTATTTAATCTTTTTATTTCGTTTATGACTAACTCTTCAGATATCGTAGTATTAAACTTAATGAGTTCGAATTTTATTCCTACTTCTTCGCAGGCCTTCTTTTTGTTTTTTATGTATACATCACTGGCCTTATTATCGCCAACTTGTATAACCGCAAGTTGTGGTGTTATTTTTTCTTTTTCTATTAAATTTTTGATTTGCTCTCTTATTTTAAAAGCAACTTTTGTACCATCAATTATGTTATTCATATTGTACTCCTTCGTAAATTGGATATTTATCACATAAACTCTTAACCCTTTGTTTTAAATCTTCAATGATTCTTTTATCATCCCCACTATGAAGACAAGAAGAAATTATTTTACCAACTAAAACAAAATCTTGTTCTTTAAATCCTCTTGTTGTCATTGCCGCGGTTCCAAGTCTTATACCACTAGTTATAAATGGTGTTGTAGCGTCGTAAGGAATCATGTTCTTATTACAGGTTATTCCTATTTTCTCAAGTATTTTTTCGGCTTCTTTACCCGTCATATTAACCGATTTTTTAACGTCAACTAAGATTAGGTGATTATCCGTGCCATTAGTTATTATTTTAAAGCCTTCCATTTTTAAAACGTCACATAATACCTTGGCGTTTTTTATAACTTGCTTTTCGTAATTTATAAAGTCCGTGCTCATTGCTTCCGCAAAACAAACCGCCTTCGCTGCGATAACGTGCATTAAAGGGCCACCTTGAATACCTGGGAAAACCATTTTATCTATTTTCTTTGCTATTTCTTCATTATTTGTTAGGATAATACCACCCCTTGGTCCCCTTAGGGTTTTATGGGTAGTTGACGTAACAACGTCCGCAAACTTACACGGGTTTTGATGCAACCCAGCAGCAACAAGTCCCGCAATGTGAGCCATGTCAACCATAAGGTATGCGCCGCATGACTTTGCTATGTCAGAAAATTCAGCGAAGTCAATTTTTCTAGAATAAGCGGAAGCTCCAGCGACAATAAGTTTTGGTCTTTCTTTTAATGCAATTTTTCTTACTTCATCGTAATTAATTTGTCCGGTTTCTTTATCTACGCTATACGGGATAAATTTATAATCCATCCCGCTAAAAGAAAGATTACTGCCATGAGTTAGATGCCCACCGGCGTTAAGATCCATTCCAAGAACTTTATCACCCTTTTTCAAAAGACTACGATAAACCGCCATGTTAGCGGATGATCCAGAATGTGGCTGGACGTTAGCATACTTTACCCCGAATAGCTTTTTAGCGTTTGCGATTGCTATTTTCTCAACTTCGTCAACGAACTCACATCCACCATAATACCTTTTTGATGGGTAACCTTCTGCATATTTATTAGTAAGTATGCTACCTTGCGCCTTAAGTACGTTTTCACTTACAAAATTTTCAGAAGCGATAAGTTCAATGGTATTTTGTTGCCTTCTTTTTTCACTTTCAATTGCTTTAAAAATTTCGTCGATCATACTACTTCCTCCTATACCTCTATAAATTTATTTAATTTTATTGAATATATGAACTTTCTTATTTTTTTGGCATGCATTTTCTTTTTTATACCAACCTCATATAAATCAAGTTGCTTTTTATATCTTTGTTTTAACTCTTCCATACTTGTTACGTTATCAGTTTTATAATCTAAGATTGTATAAACACCATCTTTTATAAATAATAAATCTATTACGCCACTAGTTAATATATTATCACTTTTTAAGGATTTATCATAGTATTCTATTGGAATTTCAAAGTCAAGTGCAAACTCTTTACACACTAAATCACTATGTAATACATCTTCATAAATACTAGTTGTTAAATAAGAAAAAACGTTTTCAGCCTTAATTAAAGACAATTCTTCCTTAGTTATTTTTTTATCCAAAACCATTTTGTTTAATTCTTCTTTAAGTTCTAACATGTTATATCTTTTTATTGGTAATAACTCAAGAATAAGGTGATATAAACTTCCTATTTTTGTATTTGCTATGCCACCATCTAAAAAGTTTGGTTTAACTAAGTAATTTTTTCCCTTTTTTATTTCACTAACACTTAAGTAAACCGGTACGTTTGACATGGTTTCATCATATTTAAACCCTCTTACTTTCATAAACCAATCATGGTCGAATTTTTTCTTTTGAGCATCTTCTTTACTATAAATTATGGATTCATTGATGTCTTTTGCGTTTATTATCTCTAAATTAACCTTTGATTCCGTTAAAAAAGTTTTAGAAGAAACCATACTTAAACTTCTTAACTTTCCTAATAAAGGATGTCTTAACAAAGCAACAAGCAAAATATCAAGATAGTTTTTAGCCTCATTTAAGTATAACAAGGAAGAAACTTGTTTTTCACCAATCTTTGATGAAGCGTTCGTTACTAGCTTAGATAAATTATTGGTGTAACCGGTTATTATTAATTTTTCTTTTGCTCTTGTTAATGCAACGTAAAGAATCCTTAGTTCTTCTGATAGCATCATGGTCTTCTCATGCCTTTTAAACGCCATTACGGGAACGGATTCATACTTAAGTTTATGTTCGTTATCCTTTAAGTTGCACACAAAACCTAATTCTTCGTTTAACATAACGTCTTCTTTTATGTCCTTAAAGTTAAAGTTTTTACCACACTCACTTAAAAACACCACCGGATATTCAAGCCCCTTTGACTTATGAATGGTAGTTATTAAAACGTTATCTTTTGAAGATAAAGGATTAACACCCTCTAAAGTCTGTTTATTTAACATTATATCTTCTAAATAACATATAAACTCATGCAAACTTTTATTACCCTTACTTTCATAACTAATAGCATGATTAATCATGTGGGTTAAATTCTTGTATCTTGCTTCTCCCATTTGTTGTGAAGACAAAATAGAAATTACGTTAAAGTCCTTATACATCTTACATAAAGTTTCACTTAAATCATGGGTAAAAGAATAATTTCTAAGACTTTTTAATTTATCAAAGAAGTCACCATTAAAAGAATCCTTTAAGTTATCATATAAACTAACGTTAAAATTGCTTTTTCTTAAACTTACAATATCATCTAAGTTAGCGCTAACTAAAGATGAGTTTAAAACGCTCATTAAGGCTACGTCATCATGAGGATTGTCAATTATTTTAAGGAAGTTTATGATAAGTTTAACCTCATAGTTATCAAGGTATTGTAAGGCGGATTCCATGTATACACTAATGCCTTTTTTTCTTATTGCACTAGCAAAAACCTCACTATCATTAAGGCTTCTTAAAAGAATAACGATGTCGCTCGGGGTAATATTTCTTCTTAAGTTTTTATTAGCATCATATACCTTATAATTACCCTTTAATAATGATTCTATTTTATCCGCAACAACCTTAGCTTCTTTTTGTACGTTAGTAAGATTTTCTTCATCTTCCCCCGTTTCTTCGTTTTTTTCTTCTCCGTCTATTATTATAACCTCAGGATTCATATCGTTAGTTTCTTCAAAGTTTGCTCCAAGATAAAGTTGTTCATCTTTATTATAATCTACCTGCCCAAAAGATAGAGACATCGTGTTTTCAAAAACAAAGTTACAAAAATCAAGGACTTCTTTTCTACTTCTAAAATTCTTTGATAGGTTAATTAACCTTGGAAAGCCATCTTTTGTAGCCTGTTTTTTATCATTGTTAAAGATTTCTGGACAAGCACTTCTAAACCTATAAATACTTTGTTTAACATCTCCAACTATAAATAAATTCTTATTATCATTTGATATGGCATTAAAAATAATATTTTGTAAATTATTCGTATCTTGGTATTCATCTATTAATATTTCTTTAAAGGATGATGAAATGGTTTTAGCGGTGTCGGTCTTTTTTCCATCTTTAATTAGCAGTTCTATTACGAAATGCGCTACGTCTGAAAAAGAAAATTTATTTTGACGCTTTTTTTCTAACAAAAGAAAATCACTAAAACTTTTTTCTATATTAAACAAACACGTTATTAATTTTTTTGTGTCTTCTTGCTCTTTTTTAAACGTATCATCATCAATAAACATAAGTTCATAAAAATTTTTCTTTATGTCATTTTTAAAGTCATCCCTTATTATTTTGTACTTAACAATTACCTCGTCATCCTTATGACCCCTTGGGGTTTTTAAGCTATCAAAGTTAATCGTTTTAAGCCTTTTAGAAAGGTCATTAAAATTATCAATCTTAATGATGCTAGAAAGGTAGTTTCTTTCCTTTAATGCTTGCTCTAAAACCTTATCAAAGCCATCATCATAATCATATAACTCACTTATAAGTTCGTCGTATAAATTATCATAAGAAGTCATTTTTTCTCTTATTTGCTCTAGTATTAAATCTTTATAAAAGCTACTATTATCATCATAATTATTAATCATTTTAGTAATAGCTTTATCTGGGTAAGGAAGGGTTTGTAAAAATGAATGTATCTTCATAACGTAGTTTTTAAGTAAATCTAAGTTACTTATAGAAAACTTATTAAGTACGTAGGTATATTGTTCATCTTTAAGAAATTTATCTAACACTTTGTTTAGCACCATGTTTTTTAAAACTGCTTCTTCTTCACTAGATAATACCTCAAAATCCTTATTTATTTTTAACTTTTCAAAGTTATCTTTTACTAGCTCGTTATAAAATGAATCCATGGTAGTTATTTTAGCTAAAGGAATCAAAGACAATTGTTTTTTTAAGTGTTCATTTGAAGGGTCTTTAAGGTAAGCTTTTTGAAGCTTTTGTCTTATTCTTACCATCATCTCTTGGGAGGCTAACTTGGTAAAGGTAACTATTAAAAGCTCATCTATGTTAACTTTTTGCATAACAAGATTAATAACCCTTTGTGATAAAACTGCCGTTTTACCAGAACCAGCCGCCGCACTTACTATTATTTTTCCACCCTTGGTATTTATCGCAAGTAATTGATCTTTAGTCCAATTAGGCATTATAATCACCTTCTAACTGTTTGATTACTTCACTGTTTTTATAATCTTTTGGTTTTCTTTTTTTGTCTGTTTTAAAGTCAAATTTACATATCGCTTGGTATTTACAATACTTACAAGAATCAATTCTACCTCCTATTGGATTTGCACCTATAATTCCATCATTTATGTTATTTCCTATTTTTATTAAGGTAGCTTTAACGCAATCAAAAAGCTTTTCTAAATCACTAGAATCGAACAAATACTCATCGTTTAGCTTTTCTTTAGTTATTACCGAAACGTAATCTCCTATGTTTTCTTTACCAAAAACATCAAGTACGCTACTATCTCTATTTATAATGCCATTCATCTTAAGTCTTTCTTTTACACTTTGATTTTTTTCTTCATCACTTATGCTTCTTGATACACTTTTTTCTTTTAAAAGTGAAGGATAATACAATAACCCAGATGGGATAACATCCTTGTTAGTTAAGAGAGCCTTACTTTCTTTTATGGCAAGTAAATATATTAACATTTGAAGGTTAAGACCCAAAAGAACGTCGTCTAACCTAAACTTTTTACCACCAGTTTTATAATCTATTATTCGGTAATAATATGAATCACCACTTTCAAAAACATCGATGCGATCTGCTATTCCAGATACTTTTAACGTTCCTTTTGAAAGCTTTAAACAAATTGGTTTAATAATGCTTTCGTCATCTATCTTAAACTCAAAATACCTAGGTTTAAACTTAGTTATTTTCATTTCTTCTACTATGTTTTTAATTACCTTTGTTACGTTTAAAGAAAGTTCTTTAACCACGTATAAGGTAGTATTATCTACCATCCTACTATTATCTTTTAAATAATCCTTTAAGTACTTACTTACGTAATTGTTTATGTTATTAGTTGTTATATCATTTAAGTCATTTTTTATTATCTTTTCTAATACGTAATGAATAAAGGTGCCTACTTGTCTATTATCAAAGGTAAATTTTTCCTTAACCTTAAGTTTTAATTCTTTTTCACAGAAAAAATAAAAAGGACACTTAGCATACGTTTCTATTGAACTTGGGCTAAGATTTATTACGTTATCATATAGTTTTTTAGCTATGTCAGGCGATATTTTATAGTTTAAATCATGCTTATTTGATTGGTTTATTTTATTAAATTCTAATTCTTCTACCATATCAATAGCATCATTTGATAATGATATGGCATAATCATTAAGAAGTAAGTTTTTATCATATAATTTTTCAAGTAAAACATCTTTTAAGTTTAACTCATTTAAGTAACTAGAAGGAAGTTTAAGCTTTAAATCAAGTCCAAGTTTATAAGACGTTATAATAACGTTTTTATTATTAATGGCATTATTAAATAAGCACTTTTCGTTATCTAAATGCTCATTTGATAATTCTACTAGGTAATCTTTTTTTATATCATTATTATTTAATAAACCAAAACCATTAAGATTACTTGGTATGTTATCATTTACCGCACCAATTACGTATACGTATCTTTTACCTTCAAAAACCGCATCACTTAAATTTGATATTGTAATTTCATCTTTCATAGGTCTTTTATCCGTTTTAGAAAAATCAAAACCTAACAAGACGTTAATTACGTCTTCTAAAGAGGAAGTAGAACTTAAGTTATCATTTATAACATCAAATGCATTTATTAATTTTAAGGCTCCATTTTCATCCATATTAAATAACTTAGTAATTATCTCTTCTTCACTTAAATAAGTATATAAATACGTTAAAACTTCGTTTAAGGATACCTTTCCACTTATGTTTTCTAACAAATACTTAATTGGTAGTATTATACTTTCCTTAGCTTTGTTTAACTCATCTAAATCATTATTATCTAAATAAGAAGTATAAGTAAATGGCAAATAAAAGTTAGTATCATAAAG
>CANPXR010000012.1 GCA_947586655.1 uncultured Bacilli bacterium
TGTGGTGTTAATAAAGGATATTTCCCAATTTCATCTAGGTAACTTTTTACGTCGTTAGTTATTATTATGCCTTCTTGCTCATCTTTTTTTTCGCCTGAATTTTGCATAATGTTTAATATATCAAAAGGGTTATCTTGTTTAGTTTCATTATCAACTTTAAGTTGTAGATTTTTTTCTAAATTTGATCTCATCTTCTACCTCCAATAATTCTTATTAATACCGTTTACTTAAAAAGTTAACTATTTTAATATTAAGTTATAATGAAATTTATTAATTGAATTTTTTTGCTATTTTATCACTTTTACTAATCTTAGTAAATATTTTAAGTTTGTTTTTAATAATAAAATAAGTAAAACCCATAATTAGATGAAAATCTACTCATGGGTTTTAACACAATTTTACCACTTATAATTATTTTTCGTTTTCTTTAACATACTTATCAAAAACTTCAAACTCGTGATTTTTTAAATTAGTTTTACTAAGGTCTTCAAATAGTTTTTTTTGTTTTCTATCTATCTTCGTAGGTGTTATAACCTTAAGAATAATATATAAGTCTCCAACTATGTGTCTTGAAGGACTTTTTAGGCCCTTTCCTTTAATTCTTTGTTTTTGCCCTGACTCGCTTCCCGGAGCAATGGTTATTATAACGTTACCATTTAAAGTTGGAACTTCCTTTTTACATCCTAAAACAGCTTCAGAAATAGTAAGTGGAACAGTAATATATAAATCACTATCCTCCCTTTTATATAAAGGATGATCCTTAACTTTTATTTCAATGTATACGTCACCATTTGGGCCACCATTTTCTCCTGCTGGACCTTTACCAGTTACCCTTAGGTGATCTCCCGTATCAACTCCCGCTGGAACCTTAACAATTATGTTTTTCTTAACTTTCTTTTTCCCAGTTCCATGGCACGTAGTACACTTATTTGTGTATGTTTCTCCAGTACCACCACAAACAGGACAAGTTCTTTGAGTAATAAATGCTCCTAAAATACTTCTTTGTTGTTCTTTTACGTATCCGCTACCATTACACTCTTTACAAGTTCTAACACCTGTTCCCCCATGCCCATTACAATCTGGGCACTTATCATCTATGTTTAATGTTACCGTTGTTTCGGTTCCAAAAGCAGCTTCTTCAAAGTCCATTTCAAAAATAACGCTTATATCTGGTCCTTTGCTGGCCATTTTAGTTTTTCTTTTATCACCACCAAAAAAGGAAGAAGAACCGCTAAAACCAAAACCAGAACCAAATATATCCCTTAGTATGTCAGATGGGTCAAAATCCTCAAACCCGGAGAATCCTCCACCAAATCCACCATTTTGGTCAAACGCGGCGTGCCCAAACTGATCATACCTACTTCTTTTATCTTTATCAGATAGTACCGCGTACGCCTCTTGAGCTTCCTTAAACTTTTCAGCAGCATCAGGCTCCTTTGATACATCTGGATGATATTTTTTTGCAAGCTTTCTAAAAGCACTTTTAATTTCGGCATCCGTTGCATTTTTAGAAACACCAAGTACTTCATAATAGTCTTTCTTCATTATGCTTTATACCTCCTAACTATTATACACTAAAGTAAATTCATCAATGTATTTATCAAACATTTTTATGGCACTTTCAATTACCGTTTTATCGGTCATGTCAACTCCCGCTACCTTAAGGGCATCAAGCGGATACTTGCTACCTCCCGTTTTTAAAAATGATAAATAATTTTCTAAAGCGTTCTTTTTATTATTTAAGATTCCATCAACTATATAGCAAGCAGAAGCAAGCCCCGTAGCATATTTATACACGTAAAAATTATAATAAAAGTGTGGAATTCTCATCCATTCATATTTGATTTCTTCATCTAAAATAACTTCTTTACCATAGTATTTTTTTAATATTTCATAATAACTCTGTGATATATAATCACTCGTTAAACTTTCGTTTTTTTCTTTTTTATCGTACATCTCATACTCAAACTCCGCAAACATCGTTTGTCTATAAAGCGTAGCTTTAAACATATCTATTATATGATTTAAAATCGATAATTTTTCTTCCTTGTTCTTAGAATTTTTTAGCATGTAATTAGCAAGTAACATTTCGTTTACCGTAGATGCTACTTCCGCTACGAAGATTTCGTAATTAGAGTATACGTACTTATTATTTTTACATGAATAATAAGTGTGCATAGAGTGACCAAGTTCATGAACTAACGTTGAAACGTCATCTATTGTTTCTTTATAGTTCAAAAGGACAAACGGATTAGTATCATAAAAACCAGAAGAATAAGCACCAGTATACTTACCCTTATTATAATAAACGTCAATCCATCTTTCATCAAAGGCCCTTTTAATGTTTTTTATATAATCCTTACCTAAAATACTTAATGACTTTAAAGCTAAGTCTTTAGCTTCACTAAACGAATACTTCTTATCGTAATTACCAACTAACTCTACGTACGTATCATAAATATGTAACTGGTCTAATCCTAATATTTCTTTCTTAACCCGATAATATTTATAAATAACATCCATGTTATCATTAATGCATTTTACTAAGTTATTGTAAACTTCTATGTTTATGTTTTCGCTAAATAAGGATGCCATAACGGCACTTTTGTAATTTCTTATTTTTGCTAGGGCTATTTCTGATTCTTTGTTTCCGTTAAATAAATCAGCGATAACATTCTTATAGTTTTTATAACCATTAAATAAAGTCATAAAAGCATCGCGTCTTACCCTTCTGTTTTTAGATTTAATTAAGGTACTATACACGTTATCATTAAATTCTATTTCCTTTTCATTTTCGTCTTTTACTTTGTCAAACTTGATGTCAGAATAAATTAAGGTTTGATACGTTTTAGCAGAATTATCTAAGGCTTTTAAAAGCATAGCAATCATTTTTTCCTTATCTTCTGATAACGTATGCTTTTTATATCTTATTATGTCATCAAACATAAACTTATAATCCAATAACTTAGGGTTATTTAAGTAGTATTTTTCTAAAACGTTATTATCCAAACTTAATATAGAAGGAGTAAAAAATGATGTTAACTCTCCGTATCTACTACTTAAATCGATTACCCTATCATTCATTTTTTTATATTGATCACATAATGTATCAGAATCATAATTTAAATGTGCATAATAATATAATTTACTTATTAATCTATCTACTTTTTCGTCAAACTCCAAAAAATCAAGCAAATTATTCGCACTATCTAAAAAATTATCCTTATAATTTGGTATTTCTTTTAATAAATCCTCAGCTTTTTTAAAATCCTCTTCCCATTTTTCGTTGTTTTCATAAATAGTAGTTAAATCCCACTTGTATTCATCCTTAATTTCACTTCTTAACTTCACCTTATTATTCATAAAGCCACCCATAATTAAGCATAAAGTTCTAGTTAAACTAGAACTTTACCACTTACTTTCTTTTTATTTTTTTTCTTCAAATTCTGCGTCTACTACTTCTGAGTCATCATGTTT
This sequence comes from uncultured Bacilli bacterium, assembly GCA_947586655.1. GTDB lineage: Bacteria > Bacillota_I > Bacilli_A > RF39 > UBA660 > Aphodocola. The sequence continues at coordinate 3,478 of CANPXR010000012.1, forward strand.
TTCGTTACTGTTAGATGTGTTTTCACTTGCCTCTTGAGCCTTTTTGTTTGCCTCTTCATAAACTTTAGCACCAAGTGCCATCGCTTTTTCTTGTAGTTTTGAAGTAGCGTCTTTTATTTTATTAACATCATCGCCCTCTAGTTCTTTTTTAAGGTCTTTTACTAATTCTAAAGCTTCGTCTTGCTCTTTTTTATCAACTTTATCACCAAGGTCTTTAATTGCTTTTTCAGTTGTGAAAATCATCTGTTCAGCTTCGTTTTTAGCATCCGCTAAAGCCTTCTTTTTCTCATCGGCTTCTTTGTTTGCTTCGGCTTCTTTCATCATCTTATCGATTTCTTCATCAGTTAAGTTAGTTGATGCCGTAATCGTAATTGCTTGTTCTTTACCAGTTCCTAAGTCTTTTGCCTTAACGTTTACGATACCATTAGCATCTATATCAAAGGTAACTTCAATTTGAGGAACTCCCCTTGGTGCTGGTGGAATGTTAGTTAACTGGAACCTTCCTAGCGTCTTATTATCGCTTGCCATTGGTCTTTCACCTTGAAGTACGTGAATGTCAACGGCAGGTTGATTATCCGCTGCGGTTGAGAATACCTGTGACTTAGAAGTTGGGATGGTCGTATTTCTTTCGATTAAAGTAGTCATAACGTTACCCATTGTTTCAATACCAAGTGAAAGAGGTGTAACATCAAGTAATACGATGTCATTAACGTCACCCGTTAAAACTCCACCTTGAATGGCTGCTCCCATGGCAACAACCTCATCTGGGTTAACTCCCTTAGATGGCTCTTTACCAAGTTCTTTCTTGATTAATTCTTGTACCTTTGGAATACGAGTTGAACCACCAACTAACAATACTTTATCAATGTCACTAGCTGATAACTTAGCGTCTTTAAGTGCCTTTCTAACAGGCTCTAACGTAGACTCCGTTAAATCGTTAGTTAACTCTTCGAACTTAGCCCTTGTAAGAGAAATTTCAAAGTTAATTACTCCATCTGGTCCTTGTGCTAAAAATGGCAATGAAATTTGGGTTGTAGTAATACCAGATAAATCTTTCTTAGCCTTTTCAGCAGCATCTTGTAACCTTTGCATAGCCATCTTATCACTAGATATATCAACTTTATGTTCCTTATTAATTTCATCAACCAAATAATCAACTATTCTTTGGTCATAATCATCACCACCTAAGTGGTTATTTCCTGAGGTTGATTTAACCTCAAACACACCGTCACCTAGCTCAAGGATTGATACGTCAAACGTACCTCCACCTAAGTCATAAACAAGTACTGTTTGCGTATTTTCTTGTTTATCAAGACCATAAGCTAAAGCAGCGGCAGTAGGTTCGTTAATAATTCTTTCTACTTCTAAGCCAGCAATCTTACCTGCGTTTTTAGTAGCTTGTCTTTGAGCATCATTAAAGTAAGCTGGAACAGTAATAACTGCTTTAGTTACTTTCTCTCCTAAGTAGCTTTCAGCTGTTTTCTTTAAATCTCCTAATATCATAGCAGAAACTTCTTCTGGGGTATACTCTTTACCATTAGCCTTTACTTTTTTATCAGTTCCCATTAACCTTTTAATTGATCTTATGGTATCTGGGTTAACCACCATCTGTCTTTTAGCAGCTCCACCTACGATAATATCTTTATTTTTGAAAGCAACAACCGATGGAGTTGTTCTTTCTCCTTCTGGATTAGCTATTACCTTAGCTTCTCCTCCTTCATATACAGCAACACATGAATTTGTTGTACCTAAATCAATTCCTATTGTTTTACTCATTATTTATCATCCTTTCTTATTTATTAACCTTAACCATCGCTGGTCTAATAACCTTATCTTTAAGCATATAACCCTTTTGGTATACTTCTAAAACAACATCTTTTTCTTTTTTATCATTTGACTCGGTCATAACCGCTTCATGAAGCTTAGGATCAAACGTTTTACCTAAAGCATCAATTTCCGTAACCCCATATTTTTCCAAAGTAGATTTTAAAGAAGAATAAACCATTTTCATTCCGCTTAGAAACTTTGACACCTCATCTTCTAAATTATCATCATCCATTTTTATAGCTCTTTCAAAGTTATCTAAAATTGGTAATATTTCAAGTATCAAGCCTTCGTTAGCATACTTAAGCATCTTATTAGTTTCCTCATCTTTTCTCTTTCGATAATTAATAAGGTCTGCCTGAGACCTTAAGTAGCGTTCTTCGGCGTCACTTAACTTTTTATTCATAGCAACAATTTCTTCTTTTGTAAGCTCTACTTTTTCTTCTTTTCTTTTTTCTTTATGTTCCTTTTTTTCAGTTTTATTCTTATTTTTTAACGTTTCTTTATTTTCTTCCATAACATTCGTTACCTTTCTATGTTGTGTTTAATGAAATCCAAAAGAGCAACAACTTTTTCATAATCCATTCTTTTTGGACCAATAATGGCAATTGTTCCTTCTTCACCATTAACAACGTACTTGGTTTTGATAACCGATACATCATCGTCAAAATTACTCTCATGACCAATGTAAACATTTATTGCGTTATTATCAGCCTCTATTTTTTTAACCATGTTATCGTCATCAAATTTATTTAATATTTCTTTTACCTTTGATACATTATCAAATTCGCGGTAATCAAGAAGTTTAGTTCTACCTGCCATATGCATATGGTTCTTAAAAGAGAACTCATTAAACGCATTATAAAACGCTTGGTATAGTGCTTCATGCGACTTTACGTAGTTACCAATGATTGGTTTGATTTCAAATTCCAATTTAGAACTTACTTCATCTAGCGGAGTTCCAACTAGAAGTTTGTTTATGAGCTCGACTACTTTTTTAATTTCAGAAGTTGATATTCCATCATCTACTTTCATTTCCTTATGTTCTAGATGACCTTTATCAGTTATTATGATTGCAAGCACCTTGTTATTTTCAAATGGTACCGCTTCTACTTGTTTTAACCTGTTATAAGAACTACTCGCTCCTAATACAACCGAAGTACAATTAGTAATTTCAGATATAATTTCCATACTTTTTGTTATTACGTCTGATAACACAAGGTTCTTATTATCAAAAATACGTTGAAGTTTTAAAACGTCTTCACCAGTCATTTTTTTAGGCTCCATCAAGTTATCAACGTAATACCTATACCCTAGCTCACTTGGAATCCTTCCTGAAGAAGTATGGGTTTTTTCTAAGTAACCGGTTTCTTCTAAATAAGCCATTTCGTTTCTTATGGTGGCGGAAGAACAATCAAGTTCTTTACAAACCAGGGAAGAACCTACCGGTGTTGCAGTTTTAATATATTCTTCTACGATGATTTTAAGAAGTCTGTTTTGTCTTTGACTCAGCAATTAAATCACCTTCTTTTCTTGTAGTCTGTCAATATTATAATATGTAATTTTAGCATTGTCAATACATGAGTGCTAAAAATTTAATAATATTAATTTAGAAATAGTAAAACGTATAACTTATAATTAAAAAAAGAAAAACGTAGTAAGTTTTTCCTTTATTTTTATTTATGTAAACTATTGTTAACTACTTTATAAAGCTTAACACTTTATCTATTCCTATAATGTATATAACTAAAGCCGCAACATCAATTATTAAAAGTATTACAAGAAAAACTATTAGTGGTGCCTTACTCTTTTTTTCTTCTTCCGCCAAACTTTTATCTGAAGTTTCATAAACCACCTCTTGCTCTGATTCATTTGAAGGTGAATTATCCTCTTTTTCTGGTTTATTTTCTTCTATACCATTTATCTTAGCGCCTGATTCCAAAACCACCGTATTTTCTTCACTTTTTTTATTAGGCGAACCTAAAACCTCATCGTTATTGTTTTCGTTAATCATTTTATCAGGTTTTATTTCATCACCAATTGAATTACTACTAACTGGCTCACTTAAATCAGTATCCGTTAATTCTTCAATCATTTCTTCGTTATTATTAGTATTCATAGCCATACCTCCATATCATAGTATTATTATACATTATTTTAATTTTTAGTTCAAGTTACAGTTTAAAATAACGTTTAAAATAATTTCATTAGATACAAATAAGTATTTTTCTGGTATAAATACGTTAGTTTTGGTTTCTATTAGCATTTTATTTTTAATCATTTCATCAAGGCTAAAAACATCATTAAGTTCAAGGTGATATCTGTTTTTAAAATCATTTTTATTGATGCCTTCTATTTTTCTAAGACCTAACATAACTTCATCTTTTATCATTTTAACTAAATCAACGTTTTCCTCATACACCCTTGTTATACCTTTTATATAATTAAAAATACTCTTAGTATTATCATATCTTATTTTTCCTATAAAGCCAGAAGCTCCTGCTCCAAAACCATAATACTCCAAGTTATTCCAATAAGTAAGATTATGTTTAGATTCATGTCCGGGTAACGAAAAATTACTTATTTCATAATGCTTATAACCGTTACATGACAACATTTTAGTAATCATTTTATACATCTTATACTGAATGTCATCATTTATTTGTAAAACACCATCAACGTGTAATTTTGTGTGCTCTTCAATCATTAATGAGTACGTGCTAACATGGGTTACCTTAGCGTTAATAAAGCATTTTATGTCGTTTTTTAAATCACTTAGCGTTTGACCAGGAAGTGCGTACATAAGATCTAAATTAACGTTTTTAAAATACTTTTTAGTTAAGTTAATTTTATTAATCATCTCTTTTTTATTAATTTTTCTACCAAGCGTTTTTTCAAACTTATCATTAAAGGTTTGAATACCTATACTTATTCTATTTACCCCGTTATCCTTTAGCTTCTGTAATAAGTTATCAGTAATATCTTCATAATTACACTCAAACGTAAACTCATAATTATCATTTAAATTAAACAAGCCAGTAATTTTAAAAAGAATATCCAAGGCGTTATAAGAAAGAGCACTAGGTGTTCCACCTCCAACATATAAAGTGCTTAGTACTTCTTTGTTATAATTTTCTTTTATCTCTTTTTGCAAACTTTTTAAATAAGATAATACAAGCTTCTCATCGTAGTAATTTTTACAAAAATCACAATAATTACATATGTTTTTACAAAAAGGTATATGAATATAACAACTTTTTAACATATTAACTAATGCTTCTTTCCATTATTTATTGGATGCATATGGTGATATTTTTCTAATACTTTCAAATATAGTTCTTCTCCAAGGTTTTCCTTATTAAAAAGATTATATATAGTAGCAGCGGTAACACCATTAAAAGCCGCAACATCCCTTAAGTCTAATTCTTCACCTTCAACGTACTTTTTTGCTAAACTTATAATCTCTTCGTTTGATAATGAAAACTTCCCCTTATTTCCACAGGTTGATTTACTTTCCAACCATCTTTTTTCTTTCATAGCATTAACTTCATCTTGAATGTCAGAAGGAAGCTTTACAGTCTTGCTCCCGTTTAAATATCTTACAAGCGTAGTTTTAGATAAATTATTATTAGCAGCTAAACTCTTTAATGATATTTTTCCATTTAAATATTCTTCTGCAATATCTTTTAACCTTTTAAGTGTCATTTCTTGTTCTTCCATTATGTACTCCTTTACTCGTCTACTTTTAATACTGATAAAAACGCTTCTTGTGGTATTTCAACGTTTCCAACTTTTTTCATCCTTTTTTTACCCTCTTTTTGCTTTTCTAAAAGTTTTCTTTTACGAGTGATATCTCCACCATAACATTTTGCAAGTACGTTTTTTTTCATTGCTTTGATATCACTTCTTGCAATTACCTTAGTACCAATAACCGCTTGAATTGGAACTTCAAAAAGTTGTCTTGGAATAAGTTTTCTTAGATTTTCTACTATTACTTTTCCCTTAGAATAAGCAAAATCCTTATGGGTAATAATAGATAACGCATCAACTTCCTCACCATTAATTAAAATATCCATCTTAACTAAGTTACTTAGTTTATAACCAATTACCTCATAATCGAACGAAGCATATCCTTTAGTAAAAGATTTCAATTTATCAAAAAAGTCATAAACCACTTCAGAAAGTGGAATATCATAATGAATATTTACCCTATCACTTGCAATATAATCCATGTTTATGTACGTTCCTCTTTTATCCTGACATAGCTGCATAACCGAACCCACGTAACCACTAGGAACAATTATATTTGTTTTAATATAAGGTTCTTTTATTTCCTTTATCTTTTCCTTTGAAGGCATTTGGCTTGGGTTATCAATTAATAAGGTTTCAGAGTTTGTCATGGTTGCTTCATAAACTACCGATGGACTCGTTGCAACAATATTAATTCCAAACTCTCTTTCAATTCGCTCTTCAATAACATCCATGTGAAGCATTCCTAAAAAACCACATCTAAAACCAAAACCTAATGCAGTTGATGTTTCGGGTTCAAACGACAACGAAGCATCATTAAGTTTTAGTTTATCTAAAGCATCCCTTAAATCAGTATAGCGATTAGATTCTACCGGATATAAACCGCAAAATACCATTGGTTTCATGGGCTTATAACCAGGAAGTAACTCACTAGGATCAGCTGCTAAAGTAATCGTATCTCCAACTTTTATATCACTTACGCTTTTAATTGATGCACATAAATATCCAACATCACCTGATGTTAATTCATTTAATTTTTTCTCTTTAGGGTCATGAATACCTAACTCTACTACCTCATATTCTGCACCAGTTGATAACATTTTTACTTTATCCCCAACTTTAACCTTACCATTTACAATTCTAAGCCAAATAATTGCACCACGATAAGATTCATACACACTATCAAAAATTAATGCCTGAAGTCTTTCTTCATCCTTACCTTCTGGTGATGGTATTTTATTTATGATTGCATCTAATAACTCATCAATGCCACTACCAGTTTTGGCACTAGTTAAAATAATTTCATCTTCTTTAAATCCAAACGTATCAATTATTTCTTTTTTAACCTTTACAACATCAGCATTAGGTAAATCTATCTTGTTTATAATTGGAATTATAGTTAAATTATTTTCCAAAGCAAGATAAAGGTTAGCGATTGTTTGAGCTTCTATTCCTTGGGACGCATCAACAACTAAAACAGCGCCTTCACAAGCCGCCAAAGAACGCGATACCTCATATGAAAAATCAACGTGCCCTGGGGTATCAATTAAATTAAGTAAATACTGTTCATTACCATTTTTATACGTCATTGATACCGCGTTAAGTTTAATGGTAATTCCCCTTTCACGTTCTAAATCCATCGAATCTAATAACTGGTCTTTTAGTTCCCTTTTAGTTACAGCACCAGTTTTTTCCATTATTCTATCTGCTAAAGTTGACTTACCATGATCAATATGTGCAATTATGCAAAAGTTTCTTATGTTTTCTTTCTTCATAAAATTCACCTATTAATTATTATACCAAACAAAGAAAAAAAAGTCTTTAATTAAGACTTTTTTTAGAATCATCAATCTTAGAATCATCTATTGTTTTTAAATAACCCTCTATGTTAGCATCAACATAATTATATTCGTTCATATTTTTTAATTCTTTTATTTTTATAAAATCCTCATCATTGAGACCAATTTTATTTTTGTAAACCTAGCAATATGAACGATAATCATGCATACTTCCAAATATTTGTTTTATTAAGTTAATATCTTTCTTTTCAAATAAATATAAGGCATTAGATGATTTAATAAAAGCAATGAGCGACTATATTAATTATTATAATTATGACAGAATTAAAGTAAAATTAAAAGATTGTAACCTATAAATTATAGGTTACAATCCCATAATTGGGAACTATTTATATACAGTCCAACTTTTGACGTTCGATTCATCAATACTATTTGTAATAACAGGTGTTATTCTTTTTGGAATCTTAACAAGTATACTTTATTTTTTTATTTTATTTCTTTTCCTTATTTTCCGCAGGAGGATGGTATCTATTTTTTATTTTCTAATTTTTCTTTTTCCTCTAGATATTGATAGTTCAATTTATTTTGATTAGTAACAACTGATTCTCCAAGCAAATTTTCAATCTCATCTCTTGTGTTTTTAGCAACTTGTCCACCTGCATGAGCAACTTTTATATTTTCTTTTAATCCTTTAGGTTTCGTTTTCTTTGCTAATCTTTTTGTTACTTCTTCACTTATATCAGATAGAGATACCTCTATATTATCCATGTTATCTCGAAGCGCTTCTTTACGAAGACCTTTGTACTCCTTATATTGTTTAGCAGTCATTCCAGACCAAGTTTTATATATTTCATTAGTTAATATAGCAAATTCTTTATTTTCAGTAATACCATTTTCTTTCCATACATCTGTAAGTTCTTTTCTATCTTGAATACTTTGCATTCTTTTAGTAATCCATTTTTCTTCATACCCTTTTGCTCTATATAAATCAATTGATCTTTGTGCTGCTATTGATGGATTAAATATTTCATCAATTCTTTCACTACCTAATTTCGCTAACCATTGTTTTATAGGTTCTGCATTTTTACTAGGAATTGATTCAATTATTCTAAACATATTTTCAATATCAACAACATCAGTTAAACGATATTTACCATCTTGGGCTTTCAATTTCAACTGGTCACAAATTGTGACCGTTTCATTTCCTTCATCTTTTAATCGACCTTTTAATACATTCCAGTAGTGTCTAGGATTTTTGCTATCTGCTAAAACACCAACAATATCAACTACACTAATATAATATTTTTCACTTTCTTTATCCCACACAGTTCTAATTGTTTGATTATTAAATACTTTATTAACCAAATGAATTTTATCTTGCTTCATTCAAAACCTCCTTGTTAAAAACATTATATAGCACAAACATTTGTTTGACAATATCTTTTTTTACTTTTTCATAGAATTTAGACATTAAGGTTATTATTTCTTTTTATTTAAATTAAATAAAAAAACAATACCACTTAAAATTAGTTTGTGATATGTTGCTTAAATGAGGTTTCAAAAGGGATTTATCCCCTCATCTAAGTTAGTTTACCGACTTAGTAGTTGTTATTACTATTTCCATTGAAATAGTTTAAAAAGCAGAAATCCGTTAGTTATAAAATTCCTTTTGGATTTCTGCTTATAATGTCTATTATTTCTTTTTTGGATATTGCTTAATCAATTTTTGAGATGGCATTTTCTCAATTGTTTTACCATTTGCATCAAAATATATATTATCATATTCAAATTCATTATTTTCATTTACATACGCCAAATTTGCAACATAAACTATTTGTTCATTCTCCTTACGAGTATCAAAATATATTAAATCTACTTTATTAGTTAATTCGTTACCTTTTATATCAATCAAACTAAATTTATTTTCATTTCTCCAATACACTTTAAAAATAGTACTAATCGGAGTATCAGCTAAGTCAAAGTTGTTAGAATATGTAGAAGCTAAAATCACTTTTGGATTATTGAAGTCACTTAAATCAACTATTGTAAGAAAATAATAATTTCCCATTATTAGTTATTTTTTTTCATCCTCTATGTATTCATTATATATTTCTGTAACAATAAAACTACTTTCATTTCGAGCATTTCTTTTAGCTTCTTGGCTACACGAAGAAAGAGTTACTAATGTTACACCAGCCATTACAAGTGATACACTCCTTTTAACTATAGCATTTTTAATTTTATTAAGTTCAGTTTCATTAAAAATTTAATTTCATTTTAAAATCTCCATTTTTAAAAAAATTGCGATTATCATAGCTTAAAATATAGTTCTTGCCAAGTTTCACATTGCCGATCTTTTATTAATCAAAGTATTCAATTCCCATAGCTGTTTTTACTTCTTTTAAAGTTTTGGAAGCTACTAAACGGGCCTTTTTTGTTCCTTCTTTTAAAATATCATATACCTTATCAATATCTTGGGCGTACTTTTGTCTTCTTTCCCTAATTGGTTTTAATTCTGCTTGTAAAATATCATTTAAAAATCTTTTTATCTTCATATCACCAAGACCACCACGTCTGTAATGCTCTTTTAGCTCATCTAAGTTATTATATTCTGGAAGATACTTTTTAAAATCGTCATCTTTGCAAAATACGTCTAGGTACGTAAATACGGTGTTCCCTTCAACTTTCCCTGGATCTTCAATTTTTATATGATTTGGATCAGTATACATGCTCATTACTTTTCTTTTAATTTCTTCTTCAGAATCTTTTAAATAAATACAATTACCAAGTGATTTACTCATTTTAGCTTTGCCATCAATTCCAACTAACCTAAAACAAGCCTCATTCTCAGGCAACATTGCTTTTGGTTCAACTAAAGTATTTCCATATATAGAATTAAACTTTCTTACTATTTCCCTTGCTTGTTCTATCATTGGTAATTGATCATCACCAACGGGAACAACATTTGCTTTAAACGCTGTTATATCTGCGGTTTGGGATACGGGATAGGTAAAGAAACCCGCTGGTATACTTTCTTCGAATCCTTTTTGTTCTATTTCAGACTTTACGGTTGGATTCCTATGTAATCTTGATATTGTAACGAGATTCATATAGTAGAAAGTTAATTCTGTTAATTCGGGTATCATTGATTGAATAAAGAACGTAACTTTAGAAGGATCTAAACCAACTGCTAAATAATCTAAGGCAACTTCAATTATGTTATCCTTTATTTTCTTTGGATTATCAAAATTATCTGTTAAGGCTTGTGCATCTGCTAGAAAAACATACATTTCATCATAGTTTCCCTCGTTTTGCACTTTAACCCTATTTCTTAAAGAACCAACGTAGTGTCCAATGTGAAGCGGACCAGTTGGTCTATCTCCTGTTAGTATAATATTTTTCATGTTTTTTTCCTCTTTTCAATTATATTTTATCACATTATTTTAATAAAAAAACTCATATCCAAATAGGATAAGAGCTTAATCTTACTTTTAATGCCACCTATGTACCATCATACATATGTTATAAGGTAACGGATAACCCCCGGAAATAGCCTACTTGAAACATTCTTTCGGTATTCACTTGCAAGCCCATTTACTAAAACTCGTATATGATTTTACATCAACCAATCACTTTCTTTAATACTTATTTTAGCTACTTTTCTTGCGCATCGCTTTAAATATACCTAAATTATATATAATTTAGAATTGTTTGTCAAATAATTACTCGTTAACTACTTTATCAATGCCGCCAAATATACCATTCATACCAATCTTAAAATACTTTGCAAACGTTTTTGAGGTAAAAAGACCAAACGAAGAGACTTTATTATCGTAGTCTTTTTTTATGTTAACTACGTAGTTTTCCACCTTAATTTCTTTACCACTTTTTACATCTTGTTCAAATTCTTTTATTTTTTCTTCGGTTAGTGATGATTTTTTGTTATTTAAATCATCATAGTAACCATTAGCTTGCGAAAAATATAATACTAAAAAACCTAAGAATAAAATCCATATTAAACCGTGAAATATTTTTTTATAACTTATCATATGGTACCTCTTACGTATTCGGTTATTGATTGAATAATAACCTCCATGGAATTTATTACTTCCTGTTTACTATTATTATTACCCCCTACTTCTATTAAAAAAGAATTAGGTGAAGTATCTTGATTATATATACCATTTACTCCACGACCACCTTTTTGCATTACCCCCCTTGTTATACCAGGGGCCTTTTCGTTAATTATATCATTTAAATTTTTAGCGTTATCTAAATTAGATTGGTAAGATTTATTATCAGTTCCAACGATAAACATTATTTTAGCATAGCTTTTTTTACCTAAAGTTATGGTGCTTTTTTCTTTGCTTATGGCATCACGATGAATATCAAAAAAATAAGAAATACTAGGATACTTTACTTTAGCTTCATCTAAATATTTTCTTGATACATCATATGATTTATAATACTTCATGTTATTAGCTTGTAAAAAGGTACTTACACTTTGTTCTTCGAAGAAAGTATCTAATCCATTTGCATTTAGTTTATCCGTTAGATATGAAGCCGCATCCAAAACCGTATAGTCAGTGTAACTTTCACCTTGATGTGTACTATATACGTATATTAAAGGTTTAAACTCTTTTGTAGTTTCTATTTTTGCAACGTTTTCTTTTTTAACGTTTACGTTAGCCTTTTTTTCACTAGTATAAGAAGCGTTTTTTACGTTGCTATTTAACAAGCTAACGGGTTTATTAATTACCGAGTTAGCCCTATCTGATAAAAATCTTATAAAACTAAAATTAATTATATTAACCTTACTATCCAGTACGTTTTTGCTAAGGCGATTTTTTGATGCATAAGACGCCATAAAGGCATATGAAAACACAAAAAAGAACACAACTATTAAACGATGTATCCTTTTTCTCTTTTTTATTTTCTTTGATTTAAATTTTTTCATGATAATCACCTTCACGCTTAAATTATCATAAATAGAACGTTATTATTGTCGAAGTAAATAATTTTTTTAAATTTCATGCAAACTATGATTTATTCCATAACTTATAACATCACTTAATTTTTCAATTACAAAATCAACTTCCTTTGGTGTTACCATTAGATTGTATCCTATTGGAGTTAGAACCTCATAAGTTAAACTTACTAACTCATCCTCACTTAGTAAGCCCACCAATCCAAGGAAAGTTTTTTTATCATCACTTGAAGATAGAACTTCTTTATTTAGGTAATTAACTGGGTTTTTTACTAACTTTGATGCCTTACTTTTTATAAATTTCTTATTATATGAGTAGTTTTTCATCATATAATTAATCGTATCGGAAACAATAACCGCTGCCGATGTAACGGTTGGAACCCCAATTGCTATTACTGGGACACCTAAAGTATCCTTTGAAATTTCCTTTCTTTTATTACCTACCCCACTTCCTGGAGATATACCAGCACTTGATACTTGGATACTTTTATTTACCCTTGATATTGAAGTAGATGCAAGTGCATCAATTGCTATTATTAAATCTGGTTTTGTTACGTTATTAACGCCACTTATTAAGTCACTTGTTTCAATACCAGTAGTTCCAGTAACACCAGGATAAAAAGTTGATACGCATGAAAAGCCTTCTTCAACTGATACACCCATGTCAAACAAATGCTTAGTAGTTATTATTTTATCAGATACGAATGGCCCTAATGCATCTGGCGTTGATTTTAAGTTACCAAGCCCAATAACCAACGTTTTGGTTTTCTTATTAAACCCAAACTTAGTTAACATAGCTGATAATTCCTCTTTAAATACTTCTGATACTATCTTTTTTGCATCATCATCAGTTACGTCACCGAACTCTAACGTTAAATAGCTACCTGGTTTCTTACCAATGTTGTTATTTTTATCAAGCTCAATCCAAGATACTTTCACTCCCTTTTTATAATAGGTTTTAGGTTTATAATTTACTTTATCTTTTTCGGTTAAATCAATTGCCATGTCGGTTCTTATTTCATACTTTTCCAAATCAATTTTATGCACTAATTCATCACCCATTCTTATTTTTACCAAAAATAAGAATTATTATTGATTTTTTATTTTTTTTTTGCTAAACTATAGTAAGTTACGAAAACGCCAGGAGGTGAAAAAATGCCAAACATTAAAAGCGCTAAAAAAAGAGTTAAGGTTATTGCTTCAAAACATGATGCTAATATCTTAAAAAAAGGTGCGATGAAAACCGCCGTTAAAAAAGTTGAAAAAGAAGCTACTAATGAAAACCTAAACGTCGCTAATAAAAGGATTGATAAAGCTTTAGGTCAAGGAATTATAACAAAAAACAAGGCAGCTCGTCTTAAGTCTAGATTAACTAAAAAAGTAAATGAAACGAAGTAATTTTACTTCTTTTTTTTATGCTTTATTGGTATAATTAATATGGTGATGATATGAAAAAAAGTAAACTATTAAAACTAACAATAAAAGTAATACTAATCGTAGTAGTTGGATATTTAGTATATGATAACTATTACTTAATAACAAATAAAATTGAGTACGTATACACCAAGTACTTTGAACCAAACATAAGGCAAGATCTAAATGATGGTAACTACCGAAAAAAGGAAAATTATGCGTACGTAAAAATAAATGAAAACACTATCATTAAAAATGAAGAAGACGCTAAAAACGCAATATATACGTTCTTGGATGCTGGTTGGAGTGAATACACCATTAAATGTGATTTAAATTATACCTCTTGCGTAAATGACGTTAAAAAAATGGTAGAAAATAATACGTATCTTACTGACTTAAGCAACTTTATTCATCCTTTTAATACCTTTAATAAGGTAAATACGACCTTTAACAGCACCGGAAGAATTACCTTGAAAAAGGAAAACCGTTATACCCAAACACAAATAGATAAGATAAATAAAAAGATAGAAGAAATATACAATGAAAACTATGATCCAAATAAAAACGTGATGGAAAACATAAAAATATTTCATGATTACATAATTAACAATACGAAGTATGATACAAAAAATACAACTGGTCTTTCTGATATTGATTCTTCAACTGCATACGGTGTTTTATTTGAGGGAGTTGGAATATGTAGTGGATACGCCGACACAATGAGTTTATTCTTAGAAAAAATGAAGGTAAAAAACTACCGAATATCATCAAACACCCACGTGTGGAACTTAGTTTATGTTGGTGGTAATTGGTTACATTTAGATCTTACTTGGGATGATCCTATAACTAATGATGGATCTGATATGTTAAGTGATAAATACTTTCTAATTGATAATAATACCCTAAAAAGTAACGCTGATACCGAGCATACGTTTAATGAGAAAATATACGTTGAGGCAAAATAAAAAAGGAGCTAATTAGCTCTTTTTTCATTTTCTAAAAAATAAATTACTTCATTAATAGTATCATCAAAATCATGAACGTTTACGTTAAACCAATTAACCTCCATTTGATTGTTAAACCAGGTGTATTGTCTTTTTGCATAATTACGACTTCTTTGCTTTATTAAATCTATGGCGTTATCTAAGGTTATTTTACCATCAAAATACATGTATAACTCCTTATATGAAATGGCTGTATTAATCCCTTTACTATTTATGCTTTTATCATAAAAACGTTTAGCTTCTTCTAATAAGCCATCTTCCATCATCTTATCTACTCTTTCGTTAATGGCGTTATATAACTCATCCTTAGGTCTTGTAAGACCAATAATTTTAACGTCTTTATACAATAATTCACTATTTAACTTTTTTTCTCCTTTTTTATGATTATTTAAAAAGCTTTCCATTCTTTGTCTATTATTAACGTGTATTTTAGAATTACCATTAATTTCCAACACCATTTTATAAAGCTCATCGTTTGAGTAAGAAGAAAAGTCTTTTTTTGTATTTATCCTTTTAAACTCATAGTTATACAATAAAGCTTTTAGATATAAACCCGTACCCCCTACTATAACTACGTTCTTATGTTTTTTTATTAAACCATCTAATATTTTTCTAGCATCCCTTTGATAATCATAAACGCTATAATCATCCGTTATGCTTTTAATGTCTATCATGTGATGTTTAATTCCTTCCATTTCTTCTTTAGTTACTTTCGCGGTACCAATGTCCATGTCTTTATAAATTTGCATGCTATCACAGCTAATTATTTCAGCGTTATATTTTTTAGCAAGTGCTATACTCATTTTTGTTTTACCAACACCAGTTGGCCCTACTACTGCTATTATCATGTTTTACATCGCCCTTTTGAACATTTTTTCTAATTCATAATTACTATAAAATATGGTTGTTGGTCTTCCGTGAGGACAAGTATACGGGTTTTCACACTTTCTTAAATCATCGATTAAAGCTTCCATTTCCTGTTTACTTATGTTCATGTTAGCTTTAATTGCCATTTTACAACTAAGCATTATCGCTGCCTTTTCCCTAAATTTTTCAATGGAGAAATTTTTCTCTTCACTTATTAATACCTCAAGAATCTTTTTTATGCTATCATTTTCATAACCCTCTTTTATCCAAGTTGGATGCTCTTTTATAACAAAGGTATTAATTCCGTTTTCCTCAATGTCAAAATGCATGTCTTTTAGCACGTTTATGTTCTCCTTAATTATAATAAATTCATTACTTGGAAATTCTAAGGTAAGTGGTATTAACATTCTGATGCTACTATTATTAGGATTACCAAACGCTTTTAAGTATCCCTCATAATTTATTCTTTCTTTGGCAGCGTGCTGATCTATCATATAAATTCCAAGTTCGTTATGACATATAATATAAGTACCTTTTGCAAGCCCTACCGGGTACATTTCAGGCATAATAACCTTTTTCTTTTCAGAAACATAAGAAGCTTTTTCATCACTATTATAATCTTTAATATCCTCATTAACCTCCATAACAGGTTCATCAAACAAAGAGTAATCAATGGTACTTTCCTCAACTATTTTTTCTCTTTCTAAATTAAGTGTCTGTACCCCTATGGTTGGTCTTTGCTCTTTTATTCTGTTTTCTTCTATTTTTGGAATTAATAATGCACTATCTAACACTTGTTTAATTCCAACTTTTATAAGTTCCTTTAATCCCTCAAAATTACTAAACTTTATGTCTAACTTAGCGGGATGTACGTTAACGTCAACTAAGGAAGGATCAGTACTAATATTAAGCACTACTATTGGATACCTAGTCTCAGGCTTATACGTATGATATGCGTCGTTTATCGCTTGGTTTAACGAGGTGTTTCTTACCACCCTATTATTAACTAAAGTAACCATGTGAGCCCTACTTGATCTGGTAACCTCTGGTAAAGATATAAAGCCATCAACGTCATAATCATCATTAAAAACCGTTATTTTCTTCATCTTTCTTGCTACTTCGGACCCGTATATTTCTTTTATTACTTTTAGTAAATTACCAGAACCATCAGTATTTAATAAAATTTTATCATCACTTATTAAAGTAAACTTCTTATCTGGATATGATAGTGCTATTTTATTAACGTATTCACAAATATTTGCAAGCTCACTATGTAAGCTATTTAAATATTTAAGTCTTGCGGGTGTGTTATAAAATAAGTTTTCAACCGTTATTTCGGTTCCCTTTCTTGCGTCTGATGCTTCGTTACTAATTATTTTACCACCTTTTATTACTATTTTAGTTCCGACTCCGCCAGTAGATGTTTTTAAGGTTACCATAGAAACCGCCGCAATTGAGGGAAGAGCTTCACCCCTAAATCCTAAGGATGAAATTCTAAACAAGGACATTTCATCTAAAAGCTTACTTGTCGCATGTCTTTGAAAGGCTAGTAAGGCATCACTATCACTCATACCCGAACCATCATCAATTACCTTTATTAACCTTGTTCCAGATTCTTTAACTTCTATTTTTATCTCGTTTGCACCAGCATCAATGCTATTTTCTACTAACTCTTTAACAACCGATACACATTTTTCTACTACTTCTCCCGCCGCAATCTTATTTGCTAAAGAGCTATCCATAATCTTAATTTTATTTTCTAAAACTACACTACTACCCATATAATTAATCACCAGTCTAATTATACCATTTTATGGTACTTATGTCACTTAGATAAAAAAAACATATACTATCATAGAGGAAGGTGATTAAAATGAATCAAAGTTATCAAAATAACATCCCAATATCAAATCCGTATTATGGTTATTATGTTCCAACGTATAATACAAAATCCAATAACTCTAATGATGAAAGATTAGTTGGAGGATTTGCATTTCCATTTTTACTAGGCGGTGTAACGGGAGCAGCAATTGCTCCAGCGTTTTGGAATAATGGCTATGGTTATAACAGACCATCATATTACTATCCTTATAACCCATACCCATATGGCTATCCACCAAGAAGATGGTTTTAAAAAAAAAGAAATA
>CANPXR010000013.1 GCA_947586655.1 uncultured Bacilli bacterium
ATCAACCCGAACGGATTGATTATATATTTAAGTTCAAACTATAAAAGTTCGAACAGAAACGTCACTGGAGCAGGTGAGGAGAATCGAACTCCCGTATACAGCTTGGAAGGCTGTGGTTCTACCATTAAACTACACCTGCATAAGTAGGCATTTTTAATTATACTTATTTTTATTTTAATGTCAATAGCATTAAAATAATTAATTATATTTTTAAAATAATTAATTATATTTTTATTATATGATGATTATATGTAAAGTGATATTTTATTATCCCATAAAGTATGATAAAATTAAAATAGAGGTGTTAATTGATATATGATATTTAGCTTTGCATTATTAATAATATTAATATTTATTAATGGTATTTTATCTGCTAGTGAACTTGCGTTTTTATCGATAGAAAAATTTGAATTAGATAAAATGGTAAGAAGAAGAAAAAAGAATGCTAAAAAAATAAGAAAAATAATTGAGAATCCTAGTAATTTTTTATCTACCATACAAGTAGGCATAACTCTAGCGGGATTTTTATCTAGTGCTTTTGCGGCGTCTACTTTTGCGGATAATATAATGAGAACTGGTTTTATTATAATAAATCAAGGTTTTACTAATGCGTTTTTAGTAGTAATTATAACCATTATTTTATCTTATTTTACGCTAGTATTTGGTGAATTAGTTCCTAAGAAAATAGCTCTTGCAAATCCTTTTAAGGTAGCTTCTTTATCCGTTAATTTAATTAGTATGATGCAAATAATATTTTTCCCTTTAATAAAGCTTTTGTCTATTTCTACCGATTTAATGTGTAAAATATTAAATATTAAACCTAAAGAAAATGATTTTACTGAGGAAGATATTAAAAGAATAATACTTACTGGTACAAGGGATGGAATAATTGAAAAAAAAGAGCAAGAATACATCTTTAATATATTTAAGTTTAATGATACAACCGTTGATAAGGTTATGACTCCAAAAGAAGAATGTGAGTTAATAAACATTAACACTCAGTTTGGTACGTTACTTAAAAAGCTAAAGAGAACTAAGTTTACAAGGTACCCTGTATACGAAGGTAATACAAATAATATTATTGGTATATTTAACGTAAAAGATTACATTATGTATAAAAAAGATAATGATGATTTTAACTTAAGAAACCTTCTATTTAAAGTAAGAAAATTTGATTATGATGAGAAAATAGATGATGTTTTCGCGGTTATGCAAAAAGAACACGTACAAATGGCAATCGTTGTTAAAGATGATAAATTTATTGGAGTTGTAACGCTTGAAGATGCAGTAGAAGAAATACTTGGTAACATATATGATGAATACGATAAAGATGACAATTAAGTCATCTTTTTTTAGTTTTCTTGCCCATACATTATTGCCCTTGGATGTATATAATAGGCTAGGAGGTAAGAAAATGATACAAAGTTATTCAAATTATGGATTAGACGATGTTTTATCAAGAACTTTTATGATACCTGCAGTAATGCCAAATACTGTTATTAATCCCCAAGTAAGCATGCAAAATAACGCGCAGACTTTATCACAAACCAATGGTTCAAATAACATGGTAAATCAAAATAAATTCGTAAACTCGACAGAAGGTTTTTTAAGAGGAAACATGGAGGCTGGAACATATCTACCATATAAAAATATGACTTATTTAAGACCGGTTATAAACGGTGAAAAAGAAAATGCTCTTTATAAAATACAAGAAATGGCTTTTGCAGCGCATGATATTAACTTATATTTAGATACCCATCCAAATGATTCAAATGCAATAAGATTATATAATGAGTATAACATGCAAGAAAAAAGGCTTAATGATGAATATGAAAGAAAGTATGGACCAATTGATTTATCTGATAACGAGGGGTTAAGTATGACTCCTTGGAGTTGGATAAAAGAACCTTGGCCATGGAACGAATAGGGGGGTAAAACTATGTGGAAATATTCTAAAAAATTACAATATCCAATTAACATAAAACGAAAAAATCTTAAGATGGCTAAGGCCGTTATAAGTCAGTATGGTGGTGCTCAAAGTGAACTTTCTGCAGCACTTAGGTACCTAAATCAAAGATATACCATGCCCGATGCAAAGGGGAAAGCTCTTTTAAATGACATTGGAACTGAGGAACTTGCTCACGTTGAAATGATATGTACGATGGTATATCAAATGATGAAGGGTGCAACACCTGATGAATTAAAAGCAGCTGGATTAGAAGGTCATTATACCGAACACGGTCTTGCACTATTTCCAACTGATGCAAATGGAGTACCTTGGACATCTACTTATTTTTCTACGACGGGAGATCCGGTTGCAGACTTAGAAGAAGATTTAGCAGCAGAACAAAAAGCAAGGGCTGTTTATGAACATTTAATTGATTTATCAGATGATCCCGCAATAACCGGACCACTTCTATGGTTAAGGCAAAGGGAAGTTGTTCATTACAACCGGTTTAAAGAATTATCTGACGAATATAAAGCAAAGTATTATAAATAATAAAAAACTTACGATTTTTATTTCGTAAGTTTTTTACATTGTAAGCGGGTTAATTGATGTCTCAAAAATTACGTTTTCTATTTCACCATTTCTATACATATCCTCGATTAGTTTTTTATTGTCTATTATTTTTTCTTGCTTTACGTATTCAAAATGAAAAACTATGTAATCACTTAAATCCTTGAAGTTATAACTGGCAAGAACGTTTTCGTTTAATGCTAAAGATACGTATTTAACTAATTCGTTTAATAGATTATCATCTATTTTTTTATCAGCAACGATGGTTAGTGAACCATTTTGCTTTTGATAACATATACTTAAATAATTTTTTATTACTTCATCATTTATTTTTCTAACTTCTATCTCATAATTTTCACATTCACCTGGTTTTACGTATAAATCACAGCTTTCATTTAAAACTTTAAATACCTTGGTAAAAGAACTTATGTAAGCCATTTCATATTCTTTGGTTAACATTTTATCACCAATAATATTTTACGTATAATAAAAATATTTATGCAAAATGTGAACGTGTTAATACTGTTTAGCCCAGTATATTTTTGTTTCGGCTTTCTTACCACAACATATGCATTTTTTATTACCAGTTGGGGCTGCTTCTTCAAACGGAATGCACCTTGATTTTAAACCTAACTCATCTTTAATTTTATTTTCACAAGATTCATTTCCACACCAATTGGTATAAATAAAGCCTGATTTATTTTTTGCAATATTTTTCATTTCGTCATATGTATCAGGATAATATATCATACTATTTCTTCTTTTTAGAGCTCTTTCATACATATCATTTTGGATGTTTATTAAAAGTTCATTAACTTTTATAACTACCTCACTAACAGGGACTTTAACTTTTTCTAAAGTATCACGTCTTACAATTGTCGCACAATCGTTTTCTAGGTCCTTTTTTCCTATTTCTATCCTAATAGGATAACCTTTAACCTCCGCTAAAGAAAATTTAAATCCTGGGGTTTTATTAGAGTTATCTATTTTGTATGTTATTGAAGAATCTTTTAAATCTTCGGTTATTTCTTTTAGTGCATCATCAATTTTTTTATCACTACCAATTGGAATAATTATTACTTTAAAAGGTGCTATTCTAGGTGGTAGTACTAAGCCTCTATCATCACCATGAACCATAACTAACGCACCAATCATTCTAGTTGTGCATCCCCAAGAGGTCTGATACGGATTTTCTAATTTATTATCTTTATTTAAGAACTTAATGTCAAAGGCCTTAGAAAAACCTTGCCCAAAATAGTGCGAGGTTGCGTTTTGAAGGGCAACTCCATCATACATCATGGCTTCTATTGCATAGGTTGCCTCAGCCCCTGCAAACTTTTCTTTTTCGGTTTTTTTACCGGTAAAAACTGGTATCGCAAGAATATTTTTTTGGAAATCTTCGTATATTTTAAGCATTTTAAGTGTTTCCTTCATTGCTTCTTCTTTACTTTCATGCATCGTATGGCCTTCTTGCCATAAAATCTCACGACTTCTTAAAAATGGTCTTGTTGTTTTTTCCCACCTTACGATCGTACACCACTGATTATAAAGAAGGGGTAAATCCCTATATGAACTTATTATTCTTTTGAAATGATCACAAAATAGCGTTTCAGAAGTAGGTCTTATGCACATTCTTTCTTCTAGTTTATTGTTACCGCCATGTGTTACCCAAGCTACCTCAGGAGCAAAACCCTTTACGTGATCTTTTTCAACTTGAAGTAAACTTTCTGGTATAAACATTGGCATTTGTACGTTTTCGTGTCCAGTTTTCTTAAACTCTTTGTCTAATATGTTTTGCATGTTTTCCCATATTGCGTATCCGTAAGGCCTTATAATCATACTTCCTTTAACTGATGAGTAATCTACTAAGTCAGCCTTTTTAACAACGTCTGTGTACCATTGTGCGAAATCTTTGTTTCTTGATGTTATTTCTTTTACTTGTTTATCATTCATTTTAACACTTCCTTATCTAATAATTCCATTTAATAATCCAAATGATACGCTTCCTACTATTAATCCTGCAAGTACAACACCGAACGTTGCGGCAAGCATTGCTTTTTTCTTATCCATGTTTATTAATGATGCGATTAAGCATCCCGTCCATCCTCCCGTGCCGGGAAGGGGGATACCAACGAAAAATAGAAGTCCCCAAAACTCTGCCTTTTCTATCTTATCTTTTTTCTCTAACGCTTTGTTTTCTATTTTTGTTACAAACTTACTTAGGTGTTTAGTTTTTTTAAGTTTATTAAATATAGGCGTTATAAACCATAATATGAAAGGTAATGGTAAAAGATTACCTATTAAACATATGATGAACGCTGGAATAACGTCTAAACCTAAAAGTGCTGCTGCAATTAATCCACCCCTAAGTTCTAAAATTGGCATTAATGAAATAATAAATACGATTAATTCCTTACCATAAGTAAAGGACTTTAATCCTTCAAATATTCCTAAAAAGGTTTGTACTAAACTTTCAGCCATAAATAAAACCACCTCATATGCATAATATTATATCATATAAATTAGCATATTATGAAAACTTTGTTATTATCTATGTTTTGGTAAATAATTACTTTGTAAATTAATGACAAGTAATAATAAAAGACAAGATTTACGTGTTTTGATATGATAAAATATAGTTAAGAGGTAATAACATGACTAAATGGTACATTGATGAAGAAACTTATGGATTCATATTGAAAAAACTAAATAAAAATGGTATTAACGAAGAAATAATTAACCTTGCAAGTAAGATGGATACCGATTTATTAAGATTATTTTATGAAAAAATATTATGCGTAAGTGAAGATGAAGAGTTATTAAAAAACATTAGTATAATTTCTAAGATGTTACTTGGTATTTATGGCAATTACCTAGTGAGTTGTTATTATAAAGAACTGGGTTATGACGTTAAAAATGAATACGAAGTACGTGATAATAATACCCTTGTTACTAGGGCGGACTTGGCGTTTACTGACCGCGATGGTAATCTTAATTTATGTGAGGTTAAGGCTACGTCACAAATAATAGATAACATAAGAAATTATAATTCAAGTGATGAGGAAAAATATAACGATAGATATTATTATGATAAAGATAAGGAAATCATACAGTATAAAGAAATAGCAAATAAATTAATAAAACAAACATCTAAGCTTTTAAAAGCAAATAAAAGGGTTATAGTAATAATTTTTGATGGCTGTTTTATGGATGACATAGTAAGAGATAAATTAAATAAAATGGGTGCTATCATATTTACGCTAGCGGTTAATATAAACGAATTAGAAAGGTATGTTTATGATGTGGTAAATAAAATAGCATGTGATTTAAAAGTTATAAAAACTAGTAAAAACATAATGGATGGTAAGTAATTTATCATTTATTTTTTTTATTTTCATATTGTAAAATGGGTGATATAAATGATAAATATAACCGCTAAAGATTTAGTAAAATACTGTGATTGTAAATTATTAATTGGAAACGAAGATGAAGTAATTAAAGAATGCGTTATAGATAGTAGAATAAAAACAAAAAATGGTACGTTCTTTGGTATAAAGGGTGAAAAAAAAGACGGCTCATTATTTTATAAACAGGCGTTTTATAACGGAGCAAGAGTATGTGTTATATCAAAAATTTTGGATTTAGATTTAAATGGTTATAGTGATAAAACCGTTTTAATAACTGATGATGTAATTAGTTCGTTACAATCTTTAGCAGCTTATAAAAGAAAATTATTTAAGGGCATTGTAGTAGGAGTAACAGGAAGCGTTGGGAAAACAAGTACTAAAGAAATGATTTTTAGCGTACTTAAAAGAAACTATAAGGTACTAAAAACCATTGGCAACGAAAATAGTCAAATAGGTCTTCCTCTTACCATTTTAAGGTTAGAAGATGAAGACGTCATGGTTTTAGAGATGGGAATGAGCAAAAAAGGTGAGATGCATAAACTATCAATGATTGCCAAACCTGATATTGCGGTTATTACTAATGTTTACGATTCACACATAGGTAATTTAGGCTCTAGAGAAAATATTTTAAAAGCTAAATTAGAAATAATAGATGGTATGGATTCTGGTACACTTGTTATAAATAACGATAACGATATGCTTAAAACGGTAGATGAAGACGTAAAAAAAGGAATACAGGTATTAACCTTTGGAATAAAAAATAAAAGTAACGTGATGCCATATAACATTAAAGAAGGAATAAAGACTAGTTTTTCAATTGATGACGTAGAAGGATTCTTAGTAAATGGGAATGAAACTTTAATTTATAACGCTTTAGCTACGTACGTAGTAAGTAAGCTACTTGGTGTATCAAGAGCTATGATAAAAGATGGCATAAATAATAGCGTTAGTGAAAAACATAGGCTTGAGGTTATAAAATTAAATAATAACGTAACAATAATTGATGATACCTATAATGCTAGCTATGACTCAATTAAATTGGCACTAGGATTTATGAAAAATTTTAAAGGTAAAAAAATAGTTGTTTTAGGTGACGTATTAGAATTAGGTAAAGAAACTAAGTTTATTCATAAGAAAATAGGTAAAATTTTAACATGTGATATAGTAGACGAGTTAATAACCATAGGAAAATACTCTAAGTACATTAATAAGGAAGCTAAAAAAAACGGAGTAAAAAGAAAATTTATTAAACATTTTAAAAATGAGTTAAAGGCAAGAAGCTACGTTAAATCAAGAATTAGTAGTAACAGTGTTTTACTAATTAAAGGATCTAATGCGTTAAATTTGATTAACTTAGTTGAGTATTTAAAAGAAGGTTTATTTTAAACCTTCTTTTAATATTTCTTCTAGTTTTTTACACTTATCTTTATCCATGTCTAAAACCCCTTTAAGTTCATAGTTTATTTTTAAATCATCGTACTTATGAACACCCAAAGTATGATATGGTAGAAGTTCTACTTTTTCTACGTTCTTAAGTGGTTTAATAAAACGTATAAGTTCATTTATGTATTCTTTAGTATCATTTATTCCCGGAACGATAACGGCTCTTATCCATAGTTTCTTTTCCATTTTTTCACATAGATTTAAAAACTCTATCGAGTTATCAATGTTAAACTTTGTCATTTCTTTGTAATTTTTTTTATTAGTTCCCTTAATATCAAATATAACTAAGTCCGTGTACTTAAGAATTTCTTTACAATTCAAAATACTTCCGGCGGTATCTAAACAAGTATGAATATTTTCTTTTTTACATAGCTTTAAACATT
Source organism: uncultured Bacilli bacterium (assembly GCA_947586655.1). Classification (GTDB taxonomy): domain Bacteria; phylum Bacillota_I; class Bacilli_A; order RF39; family UBA660; genus Aphodocola. The sequence continues at coordinate 7,752 of CANPXR010000013.1, forward strand.
CAAGCAAAAATTCTTTTTGCATTAATGGCTCACCGCCAGAAAAGGTAACTCCACCATTATTTTTAAAGTATGGTTTGTAATTTAGTATCTTTTTTATTAACTCCTTTGGAGAGTATTCATCCGCCTTACCATTAATTTCCCAAGTTTCAGGATTATGGCAGTACTTACACCTTAACGGGCAACCTTGCATGAATACGACGAATCTAACCCCTGGTCCATCCACCAGCCCCATTGTTTCAATACTACTTATTTTTCCTATCATTTAAACCACCATTTTTATTATATATTAAATAATTACAATATCCAACAAAATTTTTAAAAATAAATTATGTAATAACAACCTAAAAGAAAGGTGTTACTACATGAACTATTATAACGTTGGTAAATTATTATATGAGGCTAGTAAACATTATGGGGAAATTATAAAAAATATCATTAATGATTTAGGAAAAAGATATACGTTTACTAATTTAAAATATATGAGGTAACCTTTTTTATTTTGGCAAAAAAGTCACGCAAATGCGTGACGAATCAAATTGGACTAGTTATAGTGAATTATTATATTGATAATAAGTTCATTATGGAATATGTAAGTAATGAAAATATATTCAAAAGAGAATATTTATTGATTTAAAAAAACATAGATTAGATTTTTCTATGTTCTTTTTTAACATCCCAATTTTTCATGGAATGTTCTATCAATTACTTCTTGTTGATGTGCCTTAGATAATTTATCAAATAAAACCGCGTAACCAGATACTCTAATTGTAAGGGTAGGGTATTTACCTGGATTATTCATTGCATCAATTAACGTTTCACGGTTAAGTACGTTAACGTTTAGATGATGAGCACCTTTTTCAAAATAACCATCAAGGACGCTTACTAAGTTTTCTACTTGTTCATCTTTAGTGTGCCCTAATGCACTAGGAACAATAGAAAAGGTATTTGATATTCCATCTTCACAGCAGTTTGTGTAAGGCATTTTAGCTACTGAGTTAAGTGATGCTAAAGCGCCACTGGAATCCCTGCCATGCATTGGGTTAGCTCCTGGAGCAAAGGCACTACCCATCTTTCTTCCATCTGGGGTAGAACCTGTTTTTTTACCATACATAACGTTAGATGTAATAGTAAGTACCGATAACGTGTGCTTAGCTTTTTTATATAATTTATGTTTGCATAAAGCTTGATAAAATTCTTCAAGTAATTCTTTACCTAACATATCAACCTTGTCATCATCATTTCCATATTTAGGAAATTCTCCTTCAACTTCAAAGTCTATTGCGATACCATTTTCATCTCTAATTGGTTTTACCTTAGCGTACTTAATTGCGGACAAAGAATCAACGGCAACCGAAAAACCTGCAACGCCAAATGCCATTAACCTGTCAACCTTTGTATCATGTAGTGCCATCTGTCCTTTTTCATATGCGTACTTATCATGCATGTAGTGAATTATATTTAGTGCATCCACGTATGTTTTAGCTACTTTATCAAGAACTTTAGAATAAGCCTTTCTAACTATTTTATAATCTAAGTAGTCGTCTTTTATCATGTCTAATCCAGACACAACTAACTCCTTTTTTATTTCATCATAGCCACCATTAATAGTGTAAAGTAATGCTTTAGCTAGGTTACATCTAGCTCCAAAAAATTGCATTTGCTTACCAATCGTCATTGCTGATACGCAGCATGCAATGGCATAATCCGAGCCGTGGATTGGCCTCATTAACTCATCTGATTCATATTGAATAGCATCGGTATCAATTGATACTTTAGCGCAATATCGCTTAAAGTTTTCCGGTAACCTATCACTCCATAAAATAGTAAGATTAGGTTCAGGAGATGATCCTAAATTGTACAAAGTATGTAAGTACCTAAATGAATTTTTTGTTACTAATGATTTTCCATCTTCTGTCATACCCCCAATTGATTCGGTAACCCACGTTGGGTCTCCTGCGAATAATTCGTTATACTCAGGGGTTCTTAAGTGTCTTGCCATCCTAAGTTTCATTATGAATTGGTCAATTATTTCTTGAGCTTCAGTTTCTGTTATAACCCCATTTTTTAAGTCCCGCTCGAAGTATATATCCAAGAAGGTAGAAGTTCTTCCTAAACTCATAGCAGCACCATTGTTTTCTTTTATGGCTGCTAAGTAACCAAAATATAGCCATTGCGTAGCCTCTTTAGCGTTACAAGCTGGCCTTGAAATATCAAATCCATATTTTAAAGCCATTGATTTTATTTCCTGTAAAGCTGTTATTTGCTCTGATACTTCCTCCCTTAACCTTATTTTACTTTCTGTTAATTCTTCTTTTTCAAGGTTAAGTAAATCTTTTTTCTTTTCATCTATAAGTCTATCTATACCATATAAAGGTATTCTTCTATAATCACCAATTATTCTTCCTCTTCCATAAGCATCGGGAAGACCAGTTATTAAACCGGCGTGTCTTGCTTTTCTTATTTCTGTTGTATAAGCCGAAAATACTCCATCATTATGTGTTTTTCGATATTTAAATTCTTGCTCAATTTTTTCATCAAGTTTATAACCATATGCTTCTAATGCTTGTTTAACCATTCTCATTCCACCAAATGGATTAACAATTCTTTTTAAAGGTTCATCGGTTTGAAACCCAACGATTACTTCGTCTTTTTTTATTAAGTATCCAGGCTCATACGCATCAATACCTGAAACTGTTTTAGTGTCGACGTCGTAAATTCCTTTTTTTATTTCAACTTTAGACATTTGCATATATTTGTTATTTAATCTTTTTGTTTTTTCAGTTATAGGTGATAAAAAACTTTCATCCCCTTTGTATTCGGTATAGTTATCCAGTATGAACTGTTTTACGTTTATCTCTTTTTTCCATATGTCTCCCTTAAATTCTTTGTACTCGTCCATAATTTACCTCCTTATATAGCATAAAGAACTGATACAATTATACATGATTATAAAAAGATAGTAATGTTGCAATTGCAACATTACTATCTTTTGCTAAAAAATTTACGATTATTTACACTCAAATAGTTAGCGTGTTGATATCACTTTGTTTTTAAATTGAAGTGTGTAACTAAGTTTATAATTAACGAAGTGGTAAAAAGTATTATAATCGTTATTAAAAAATATAATATCCTAATACTAAAACAAGGAAGTATTTTAATTATTATACAAGTTATTAAAGCGTCAAATACTATTCCAATTGCTAAGCTAATAAGTACTAACCACATGTTTTTTATAACTAAGTATTTTGATATTTCATAATCATAAAACCCTAGTGTTAAAAGCGTTGATATTTCTTTTTTTAAATCGTTTATGTTATCCTTTAAAAGACAATATAAAGTTACTAAGTAAAGAAACAATGTAAATGTTAATAATATGTATTTGACCTTGGTTGCCACATTTTCGTTTAAAATAGTAAAGGTACTAATGATAAGCCCACTAAAAAGTACCATAATAATAATCATTAAAATTAAATCTATTTTATCTTGTTTAATCGTTTTTAAAATAATTTGATTACGATGACTTAATTTTTTCCAAATGAAGGTTTTATCTAAAATGGTTTCATCGTTTTGTTTATCGGGCTTTTGTTTTGCTACTTTTTTTAGTAATAATGCGTTTAAGTAAATACTTTTTAGCGTAACTAGTAAAACGTTTAGGGTAATGGTTAATAAAGAGACAAACAAAGTATATTTTAAGTTTATCTTCATACTTAACCCTGGTATATCACCAGCTATTTTAAAAGTTATTGGTATTATTCTATAAAATAATAACGCACCAACTATACACCCCGTTAAACTAACTAAAAACGTGTATAAAACATACTTAAAGAAAATGCTAAACGCTTTATATCCAAGGACCTTTAAAACCATAATTTGCTTTTTATCCTCATCAATTTTTCTAATCGTTAGAAGAGAAGACGATATACACCCAACCAGTAAGAATAGTATTGGAAATATGCTTGAAATTTTTTTAATTTCCCTTATTTTAGTTTTAAGCTCTTTAAAGGATGGAATTTCTTCTTTACTTTCTTCTAATAGCTCTGGTTTTTTAAGATTTGCTAGTTCTTTTTTAGTAGCTTGTAAGTCTTTACTTGCTTGAATTATTAGTTCAGTTAAAGATGCCTCTGGAAATGGAAGGTTATTATACTCATCTAAACTTTCTTGCAGTAAGTAAATATTGTTTTCAAGGGTTATTTTTTTAGTATTATAACGTTCATTTAAAACCGGGGTAAGAGTTTTTTTTACCTCCTGTTTATATTTATTTACATAATCAGTATAGTTATCATTCATATGTTTATTATTTAACGTTATGTATAACTCATTATAGTAGTCATAATTAAAATCTCTTTCTTCTAGGTATATAAAATAACCATTTTTAGTTTCATACTTGCTTTTTACCGTTCCAACGATTTTTATTTTTTTTGCCTTTAAATCATTTTTATTATTGGGCTTTAATGTTATTAAATCCCCAACGCTTAGATTATTTTTCTTTAGGAATGATTCCTGGGCTAAACCCTCGTTTATACCCCTAGGATACCTACCACTTGTTAGGGTTAGTCTATTTATGTAATCATTATTTTTTTTACTTCTGTTTTCGTTTATACTAATTGCATTAAGATTAAATTCATCTTTAGATGTTGAAGCTTTAACGTTTAAGGATTTTACCAACATAACCCCGTTTATACCATCTATATTTTTTATTAAATCGTAATCATCTTTTAAAAAACCATTAGTAGCTGATACTTTTATATCCATTAGATTTTCTTGTCTATAATAATTTTCTTCTATTTTAGACACATCTTTACCAACCAAGGTAAATCCTACGTAAAACCCAACTGATAGCGTTACTATTATAATTAGTAATACAAATCTCTTTTTATTAAGGCTTATTTCTCTTAACGCGTCTTTTAACACACTTTTTTTTATCAACATTTTTTACCACCTGTTGTTTTAGGCTTTTTATTTATAACTACTTCTAGAATATTACCATTTTTAAGTTTTATTACTCTATCCGCAACAGTGGTGATATCATCGTTATCTGATGTTATTATAATCGTTTTCTTTTGTTTTTTACAAAGCGATTTAAGAAGTTTTAAAACCTTATTTTTATCATCAGAATCAAGGGACTTTGTTATTTCATCTGCTAAAAATATACTTACGTTTTTAGCTAATGATCTTAAAATGGTAACTTTTTTTTGCTCACTTAAAGAAAGGGTAGAGTAAAAGTTATCTTTCTTTTTTAAAAGGTTTAATTTTTTTAGCATTACGTTAACATCAAGTGGGTCATCACAAAGATCAGAACCTAATTCAACGTTTTCTTCTGCGGTTAAATTTTTTATCATGGTATCGTCTTCTAATGAAAAACTAACGTTTTTTCTTCTAAACTTGGTAAGTTTATGTCTAGTTAAATTACTTATTAAAAGACCATCCACTAAAACCTCCCCACTAGTTAGTTTAACGATGCCACTTAGTATGTTCAAAAGTGTTGTCTTTCCAGCGTTTTTTGACCCTATTATGGCAACTAATTCACCTTTTTCTATCTCAAAATTAACTTTTTTTAAGACCTTAGTCTTAATTTTGTTAGTGTAATATTCCAAACATACGTTCTTAAATTCAATATATGCCATAATAAAAACCCTCCTTTTCAGATATTATATTACCCATCTATAATTTAAATGTCAACGAAGTTTAAATAAATATTTTATTTTTTTTAAACAAATGATATAATATGTTTAGAATATAGATAAAAGGGGCGATGTAAACGTGGAAAACAATGAGCTTGAAAACTTAGATGAACTAGAGCAAAGTGAAATTTTTACTGAAAAAGAAGATGATTTGGAAAATAGTTTTAGTGTTGATCTTTCTTCTCAAGATAAAACAAGCCAAATGGATTTAGCGGATGATGATACTAGTTTATATAATGATGGTGCAGAACCAAAAGATAATTTAGAAACAAAGGAAAATACTGATGTTAAAATAGAAACCTTGCCAAACGAAATAGGTAGGGTAAAAAACATAGGAGCCGATTTAATAACGGTTGGGATAACCACTAACTTGCCATTTGAAAATAATTTAATTGACCATCACGTCATTTTTAGAAATGCACAAGGGGCACAGATGGTGGGACTTGTTACGGATTTAAATAGTGAGGTTGCAAACGTAAAGTTAATTGGTGAAATTAAAGGCGACCGATTTGTACCAGGAGTTCTTACGAAACCAACCATTGGAAACGTTTGCTTTATTGCGACGGAAGATGAAATGAAACTAATCGTTGTGGATGATAGGAATAACGTTTTAAAAAAGGTCTTAGTAGGTAATATGCCTCTTTATAATAATACGCCAGCATACGTATCTACCAACACTTTTTTTAGCAACCATTTTGCTATCTTTGGTAACACTGGTTCCGGTAAGTCATGTGGTGTTGCTCGCCTTTTCCAGAACGTATTTTTCAATGGCACACAAACGCCAAGAAATGCTTGCATCTTTATTTTTGATGCATATGGTGAGTATGAAAACGCATTATCAGTTCCTAATAGCCAGATATTTTTTAAGCGGTATTCAACCAACGTAAGAACCGATATGAACAACATTATAAGGATTCCGTTATGGCTTTTAGACATTGATGATTTCGCACTTCTATTAGACGTAGATGATCCTTCCCAACTACCAATAATAGAAAAAGCTTTAAGATTAGTTACGGTTTTCTCCGGGGATGAAGCTGATACTAGGGTATATAAAAATGATATAATTGCAAAGGCAGTTTTGGAAGTTTTGTATAGTGGTGGTGCTGCATCACAGATACATGACCAGATTTTTGCTATTTTAACCTCATTTAATACCCCTGATTTAAACCTTGAAACACCAATTGTACAACCTGGCTATACTAGAAGCCTAAGGCAATGCTTAATAATTGATAAGGAAGGTAAAATAGGAGAAATACAGCTTGTTTCTGAGTTCATAAAGAAATTCATAAGAGATGATTTAAAACTAGAGTTACCTGATGGTACCATACCTTTTACTTTGGAGAATCTAAGGGAAGCATTTGATTTTGCACTTATTTCTGAAGGTATTTTAAAAAGTGATAAAATATATGACAAAGCTAACGTTTTAAAAGTTAGGTTGGATTCCATTATAAAAGGAGAGTATGCCGAATACTTTAGGTATGATAGATACATTGATAAAACTAATTATATAAAAAGTTTAATAACTACTAATAGTGGCACTAGGGCACAAATAATAAACATTAACATAAGTTATTTGGATGATAGACTTGCAAAAACAATTTGTAAGATATATTCAAAGTTATTGTTTGATTTTACGTCTAAATTACGTCAAAGGGGCTCTTTCCCAGTACATTTAATATTAGAAGAGGCACACAGGTACGTGCAAGAAGACCAAGACATAAAGATTTTGGGCTATAATATATTTGATAGAATAGCTAAAGAAGGAAGAAAGTATGGGGTTATTTTGGGACTTATTTCCCAAAGGCCATCGGAACTATCTGAAACCGCATTATCGCAGTGCTCAAACTTCTTGATCTTTAAGATGCAGCACCCACATGACGTTTCATTCATAAGACAAATGGTTCCAAACATAACGGACGAAGTAGTTGAAAAAATGAAAGCTTTACAACCAGGAACATGCGTTGCATTTGGCTCAGCTTTTAAGCTTCCAACCATTATAAAAATGGAAATGCCATATCCGCAGCCTTTATCTGCTAACGTTGATGTATCAAGATTGTGGTACTAAAGAAACCTATGAAATGGTTTCTTTTTCTTTTAGCAAGTAATTAATAATACTGATATTTTTATTAGATACATATTTACATATTAACTTATTATTTTCCTTGCATATAATTATTCCTTCGGTTTTGTTATTAAAATTTTCTTTTACACATTCATCTATGTAATTCATGTAAACTTTGATTTGACCAATATCTTTAGGTGAAAAATTTCCTCGTTTTAATTCTATTACTACGTAGCAATTAAGCTTAACGTTATATAAAAGAAGATCTATAAAGTAGTTATTACTACCGACTTTTATTTTGTATTCACTTGCTACAAAGGTAAAACCATATCCCAACTCTAAAAAGAAGTTTTCTAATTCACTTAATATGTATTTTTTAATAGCCTTTTCATTTATGTTATCAAGGTTATCAGCGTTAATAATTATTGGGTTCTTAAGCATATCAGATAAAGATGGTTCATGAGTATTATTATCAGTTATTAACGTAATATTATTCTTATCTTTAATAGTTAACCTATTAAATGAATCCGTCTTTATTTCATTTATTAAAGCTCTAACGGACAGATTATTTGTTAGGCATTTATTTATAATAATTCATTTCATTTTGGTTTTTAAATTTTAATAAATATCTGTAATGAGTCCACGTTAGTTTAAAAACTTGGCTCAATGAGCCAAGTTTTTGAAAAATTATATAAAACTGTCTCATCCTAGTTAAATTAGTATAGTCGTATCCCTTACCGTATTCTTTGGATAGTTTTAAAGACCAATTCTTAATTAAATTATCACCATATTTGGCTCTTTTTTCACCGCCTTGCGCTTTTACAAGTAATTTTCCTATTTCAAAGTAAGTTCTTAAGGTATCATTGTTTTCTTGTAAGTTTCTTACCTTAGTATTAATTTCTTTTTTTTCAATTAGGTTCTTTATCTTATTATAGTAGTTCATACATACTCCCTTCGAGGTAGTTATTATATGAAATATTTTTAAAATAAATGCCGAAATAAATATTTCTAAATTGACAAATATAGACTTTTTAAAGTATACTTGTACTTAGAGTAGAAAAAGGTAAAGGGAAGTTGGTGAGTGAACTTGAAATTGTATGTTGCTGATGGTGAAAAATTAACTAAGTTTAACTTACCTAAAGAAATTCAGGAATCTTTTTTAATGAATTATAAGCCGAGTTTTTCTAGCGAAGAGTATACGATAAGTATAGAATCTAAGAATGATAATTGGTTCTTAGAAAGTAATGGACAGGTTAATATAATACAAAATGAAAGCATAGTTCTTGATTCTCCGTTAATGGATTACTCTTTTCATCAACTAGAAATTTCTAGTAATAATAAAAGGCTATATTTGTATTGTTTTCCTTCAAAAGATGATAATTATATAGATGTTAGCACATTTAATATAAATAGATTAACTATTGGTAGCAGTAATCAAGATAATGTTGTATATAAAAACCCAAACGTTATAGCTAATCATATAGTTATATCAAAGGTGGAAAATAATTTTGTTTTATCGACTAGTAATTTTGTTTACTTAAATGGCGTGGCAACAAAAGAGGCTTCTTTAAAATTTGGTGACGTTGTCTTTGTTGAAGGTTTAAAACTCATATGGATGGGTAATTTTATTAGAACCTTTAATCCAAGTAACTTAGTTACTATAAATGGTCTTCAAAGCTTTAATGATATTTCTACAACTGATAATACACAATATCAAAGAGAGAATGAAAATAGTAATGTTGAATTATATAATTCAGAATCTTATTTTTTTCATACTCCAAGAATTAGAAAAAACATGTTTCTTGAAAAGATAGAAATAGATTCTCCTCCAGAAGAAGATAAAATAGAAAACACCCCATTTATCTTGGCAATAGGATCTAGTGTTACCATGGCAATGTCATCGTTGATGATGGGGTACACAGTTATTTATGGAATGAGTACTGGAACTCGTACTTTGGCAAGTTCAGTACCACAAATAATTATGTGTTTTGCGATGGTTTTCGGAAGTTTAGTTATGCCCAGAGTATCAAGTGCATATCAAAATAAGCAAAAAAAGAAAAAGGAAAAATTAAGACAACAAAAATATAACAATTATTTAGATCAAAAAAATAAGGAAATTAAAGAAATAATAAAAAAACAGTCTGATTATTTAAATTATGGATTTCCTAAAGCTGACGTATGTAGTAATATCATACTAAAAAAGGATAATAGGTTGTGGGAAAGACAAATTATTGATAATGACTTTTTAAACATAAGGCTTGGTTTTGGTAATATTCCTGCAAAAATAGAGATAACTGCCCCTAAAAAAACCTTTTCCTTAGAAGAAGACACATTAAAAGAAAAAGTTTTTAAGTTGGTTAATGATTCTAGAAACCTTGAGGATGTCAGCATAACAACTTCTCTTTTAGAAGAAAGGATTTCAGCAATTATATGTAATATCTCAAAAAAGACCAACTATATAAATAATTTGATTCTTCAATTAATAACGTTTCATAGCGCGTCTGATTTAAAAATTATTTACTTAGCTGAAAATGATGACCCAAATTATGAATATTTTAAATATTTACCGCATTGTTTCAGCGATGATAAAAAGATAAGATATTATGCTACTAAAATAGATGATATGAAAATAATACTTGAATCTATAGATAAAGAACTAAAAGAAAGAAAAGAAACGTTTAAGGGAATAAAAAATCAGGATGATACCATAGACAAAGATAAAATATATAGTAATTTTTCTACTTATTTTTTAATCATAACTGATTGTTATAAGAAAATAAAAAATGTCTCTGTAATCGAGGATATTATAAAGGGTGGACAAAATTATGGTATATCTTTACTATTGTTAGAAAATAGTTTAAGAAATCTTCCACCTCAGTGTCAGAGTTTTGCCTACGTAACTAATGAAAATACCTATTATGCTGATCAAAATGATGGTAATACTATGATAACAAACTTTAAACCAGATATATATAATGGCATTGATATGGATTTGTATTCTCAAGTTTTATCAAATATACCTATTGAGTCCAAAAGTGGGGCTTTTGTACTTCCAAAAAGTCTAACTTTTATGGAAATGTATGGAGTTTCAAAAATAGAACAATTAAATATTTTAAACAGATGGAAAACTAATAATCCTGTTAATAATTTAAAAGTTCCTATTGGAGTGCACTCTGACATGGATTTGTTTATGTTAGATTTACATGAAAAAGCTCATGGACCCCATGGCTTAATTGCGGGTTCTACGGGAAGTGGTAAATCTGAATTTATAATTACATTTGTATTATCAATGGCAATAAATTTTCATCCAGAGGAAGTTCAGTTTGTTTTAATAGATTATAAAGGTGGGGGCTTGACTGGTGCGTTTGAAAATCGAGAAAAAGGTATAAAACTCCCTCATTTAGCAGGTACAATAACTAATTTAGATATAACTGAAATGAATAGAACTTTAGTTTCTATAAATAGTGAATTAAAAAGGCGTCAGCAAAAGTTTAATGAAGTAAGAGATAGGCTTGGAGAAGGAACAATTGATATTTATAAATATCAAAAGTTATATAGAGAAGGTGTAATAAATGAGCCTATATCACATTTATTCATAATTTCTGATGAATTTGCTGAACTAAAGAGCCAGCAACCAGATTTTATGGATGAGCTTATATCAACATCACGTATAGGCCGTTCTTTAGGAGTACACCTAATTTTGGCCACACAAAAGCCAAGTGGAGTAGTAAATGATCAAATTTGGGCTAACTCAAAGTTTAAAATATGTTTAAAAGTTCAAGATAGAGGAGACTCTATGGAAATGCTTAAAAGACCAGAAGCTGCTAGTATAAAAGAAACCGGTAGATTTTATTTACAAGTTGGTTATGATGAATATTTTGATATTGGACAATCAGGATATTCTGGTGCAAAATATCTTCCTTCAGATAAGATTGTAAAAAAAGTTGATGATTCAATTTCGTTTATTGATAATATAGGGAATGTTATTAAGTCTGTAAATGATGAAGAAAAGAAGGAAACACTTCCACAAACTGATTTAGGTGACCAACTTACTAATATAGTAAAATACATTGTAAATCTTGCCGATAAACAAAAAATAAAAACTAAAATGTTATGGTTAAGTAGTATACCAGACATAATATATTTAGAATCTTTAACTAGAAAATATAATTACACTCCTAGTGAGTATTTAATTAATCCTGTAATTGGTGAATATGATAACCCATCTAAACAAGAACAAGGATTACTAACGGTTGATTTAACTAATCTTGGACATACTGCTATTTATGGTATGACCGGAAGTGGTAAAGAAAATTTGTTAACGACCTTAATTACTTCTTCTTGTATTTCACATTCTCCTAATGAAGTTAATTTTTATATTTTTGATTTTGGGTCGGAAACTTTAAGAATGTTCAGTAAATTCCCTCACGTAGGAGGTGTATGTACATTAGAAGATAAAGATCAAATAGTAAATACCTTGATGTTTATTGATGAAGAAGCTTCAAAAAGAAAAGAATTATTTTTGGATTATGCTGGTAATTATAAAAATTACATAAATGAAAGTGGAAAAAAACTACCATTAATTGTTCTTGTTATAAATAATTATGAGGTATTTACCGAAAATTATGCTCAATTGTCAGAAGCTATTTTTCCATTAATAAGAGAGGGTTCTAAATATGGAATAGTATTTGTAGTAACAACGTCAGCTTCTAATGGAATAAGAGGTAGGGCAGCACAATTATTTATGAATAAAATGGTGTTACAGATGAATAGAGACACTGATTATAGGGACTTACTTGGCAGTCCAAAGGGATTAATACCTAAAAAATATTTTGGCCGTGGTATAGTTGGAGTAGAAGGTGGAGGATATGAATTTCAAACAGCGTATATTTGTGAAAAAAATAAAATCAATTTAAAAATTAGAGAATTAACCGATGAATTACAAAACAAATATAATGTTAAAGCACAATCCACCGCTGTAATGCCTAATAATGTTACAATTAATTTTATAACTAATAATATTTCTGAGTTAAATTCCGTTCCACTTGGATTTTCAAGCACCGATAAGGAAATATATAATTATGATTTCGATGCCAGTGTTATATCGTTAGTTCTATCTAACATGATAGATAATAAAATTGACTTTATAAAGGCTATGGTAAAAATATTTAATCAGATTGACGGAACTTCAACATATGTAATAGACTCATTAAATTTATATGATGATGTTATGAGCAATATAAAACTTTATAATTCAGACTTTAATAATGCCTTAATAGAAGTTATTCAAGCAGTAAACAAAGAAGCTGATGGGGTAAAAAGGATTTTCATATTTATTGGCTTGAGAAATTTAGTACTATCCTTAAATAAAAATGGTAATAATTTACTTAATGCATTATTTAGTAATATAAAAAGATTTAAAAACTCAAAGATAATAATATTTGATAATTGCTCATCCATCGAGCAACTACAAAATCAAGTTTGGTATGCAGAAGTATTTGGTAATAAAAAAGGTATTTGGCTAGGAGATGGCTATAATCAGCAAAAATTGATTGATTTGGATGGCATAACTATTGATCAAGAAAAAGAAAAATTTAATAATATTGCATATGTAAAAAATAATGAAAAAGTCACTGTATTTAAATATGTTACTGATATGGAGGAAGAATAATGGAAAATAAAGTTTTGATTCGACTTATAGTTCCTGATATAGATGAAAAATATGATGTTTATCTCCCTTTAA
>CANPXR010000014.1 GCA_947586655.1 uncultured Bacilli bacterium
TAAAGTTGTTGATGAAAAATTAGTAGGTAAAGTGTTATTATTTAAGAGAACTGGTGGTTGGTGTAAATCAGTATAATTACTTACCGAAGCTATTTTCGAAGACGTAGTTAATAGCTACCGGGGTAAAAGCCGTTATACTTAATTAAGAAAAAAATAGGATGGTACCACGGCCCTTTCGTTCCTAATAATAGGGGTGGTACCTTTTTTTATAAGGAGGTTATGATGGAAATTAAAAAGAAAGAACCAATTATTTTTGTAGTAGCAGGCAAGGCTAATTCTGGTAAGGATACAACCTGTGAGTTAATAAATAATTACGTTATGTTAAAAAATTTAAAGTCAGTTAACTTGCAGTTTTCTTCTTACATTAAGATGTATGCAAAAAAAATATCCGGGTGGAATGGAAATGAAGATACTAAACCTAGGAGTTTGCTACAGGAACTTGGAACAGAGGTAATTAGAAATAAGATAGATAATAATTTCTTTATCAAGAGAATTATTGGTGATATTATGGTTTATTCTTATTATTGTGATGTTATAACGATAAGTGATGCAAGGCTGCCAGAAGAACTTGATGGTATTAAAAATAGCTTTAAAAACGTCTTTAAAGTAAGAATTGAAAGACCAAATTTTGAAAATAGTTTAAATAGTAACGAAAGAAAACATATTACTGAGGTAGGGTTAGATAACTATAGTGATTATGACTTTACTATTGTAAATGATGGTACCATAGAAGATCTAAATAAAAAGGTAATTAATATGATTGAAGAGGTGATATAATGAAACGTTTATCTAGTAATGAAATAAGAAAAATGTTTTTGAATTATTTTGAAGGTAAAGGACACATGGTGGTTCCATCCGCTTCTTTAATTCCGGATAACGATCCATCTATTTTATGGATTAACGCTGGTGTTGCGCCATTAAAAAAATACTTTGATGGAAGTAAGATTCCTCCTAGAAAAAGACTAGTTAATTCTCAAAAGTGCATAAGAACAAACGATATTGAAAGTGTTGGTGACACGTATCATCATACTTTTTTTGAAATGCTAGGGAACTTTTCAATAGGTGATTATTTTAGGGAGGAAGCACTAGAGTATGCCTTTGAGCTACTTACTAGTCCCGATTGGTTTGGAATAGATAAAGAAAGACTTTACGTAACGGTATACCCAGATGATAAGGCAACTTATGATAAGTGGGTTTCCTTAGGATTAAGTGAATCTCACATAATCAAATGTAAGGGTAATTTTTGGGACATAGGCCCTGGCCCTTGTGGACCTGATTCCGAAATATTTTTTGACCGGGGGGAAGAATATGATGACAGGGGGCCTTGGTTAATTGAACAGGAAATAGATAATGACAGGTACATAGAAATATGGAACAACGTATTTAGCCAATTTAACCATGTTGAAGGACTAGATAGAAAAGATTTTCCAGAGCTTCCACATAAAAACATAGATACTGGAATGGGACTTGAAAGACTTGTTTGCGTACTTCAAAATTGTAAAACTAATTATGATACTGATTTATTTAGACCAATTATTGATGAAATAGAAAAACTATCTGGGGTTAAATATACTAATCAAAGGGAAATTAGAGCGATAGCGGATCATGTTAAAACACTTGTTTTTGCCCTTTGTGATGGTGCAACGTTTTCTAATGAAGGAAGAGGATACGTTTTAAGAAGAATTTTAAGACGTGCATCACGTTTTGGAAGAACGCTAGGTATTTATGAACCATTCATGTATAAATTAACTGGTAGTGTTATTGAAATAATGAAGGATTATTACCCATATTTAATCGAAAATAAAAATATGGTAGATAGCCAGATAAAAGCTGAGGAAAAGACCTTTTTAAAAACTCTTGACAAAGGAGAAAAAAGATTAAATGAGTTAACCCAAAAAAAGGACAAGATAACTGGATATGACGTTTTTAAGTTATATGATACTTACGGATTTCCTTATGAATTAACTAATGAGATATTGTCTGAAAAAGGAATTAAAATTGACAAAGAAGAGTTTGATAAATACATGGAAAAACAAAGAGAAATGGCTAGGGCTTCATCTAAAGATACATCTGGAATGAACGTGCAGGGGGACATAGTAAACTTTAAGGATGAAAGCGTATTTACCGGATACGATGAATTAGAAACTATTGCTAACGTAATTTTTGTTGGCGATTTAAAAGGTAATTCATCAGATATATACTCACAAGGAATAGTAATAACAAACAAGACTCCTTTTTATGCTACCATGGGGGGTCAATTAGGTGACGTTGGTATAATATCAAATGAAAACCTAAAGGCTGAAGTAATAAAAACAGAGAAGGCTCCAAATGGTCAAAACATGCATTTTGTAAGAATACTAAAAGGTGACATAAAAGTAGGGGATGTAGTTACTTTAACAGTTGATAAAGAAAATAGATTTGATACTTGTCAAAATCATTCTGCTACGCATTTATTACAAAAATCATTACAGGAAGTATTGGGTAATGACGTAGCTCAAGCGGGAAGTTTTGTTAATAACGAAACGTTAAGATTTGATTTTAAACATAATGGTAAAATTACCGATCAAGATGTTATTTTAGTAGAAAGTAAGGTAAATGAAAAAATTAAGGCATGCTATCCAGCAGAAATAAAAGAAATGAAGATAGATGAGGCCAAAAATATTGGTGCCATGGCCTTGTTTGGTGAAAAATATGGTGATGTTGTTAGGGTTGTTAAATTCGGGGATTCCGTTGAGTTATGTGGTGGTACTCATGTTACTAATTCAGGCAACATAAGAAGTTTTGCAATAAAAAGCATTGAGTCTAAGGGACTTAATGTTTACCGAATAGAAGCTGCCTGTGATACAAATTTAGAAATAGAAATGTTTGAAATGATTAAACCATATAATGATGAAATGATACTTTTATTAAAAAAGGCTAAAAACATTGTAAATCAGGCTAAAAAAGATAATATTAATCTAGATTTTAACATTAATATTTCTAATGAAAGACCAAAGTGCTATAAGGATATATTAGAAAATAAAAATGAAGTGGTTCAATTACGTAAAGAGGTTAATAACTTAGAGAAAAAATATAAAGATGAGTTAATCAAAATGGAACTTAAAAAAGTTGATGATTACGTTTCTAATAAGATGGTTGGTAAGTATGGTGATGTTGTTATATTAAGTTTTAAGGATCATGATATGAATACAATTAAATCTTTGGCTATGACAATAATTTCTAAGTTACAAAATGGTGTTGTGTTTATTTCTAACTTGGGTGAAAATTCGATAAATTTTGTTTGTAAGGTAAGCGATAACTTAAAAAATGATTTGAGTGCTGGATCTTTAATAAAAGACGTTGCTAAAATAGCAGAAGGAAACGGTGGCGGAAGTAATGTTTTTGCTCAAGGAGGCGGAACAAGGCCTGATAAGCTTAATATTATCGAGGATTATGTTAAAAGTAAGGTAGTATAATAATAGAGGTATAAGATGGATGAAGTTATAATAAAGTCTAAAAAAAGAAAATTAAAGAAAAAAGTAAAGATATTAATTTATTTAATTGTAATTATTATTTCTATACTGCTTATAGGAGTTATTAGTTATAATTTTTTACTAAGTTCCGTGTCAACTAAAAGTAAAGTAATATCATTTGAAGTAGAAAGTGGATCTTCGGTTTATAGTGTTGGTAAAAAACTAAAAGAAAATGGGATAATAAGAAACTATTTTGCTTATAAAGTTTATGTAAAGCTTAAAGGCACGACCGAGTATAAGGCGGGAATTTACAAAATAGATAAAAGTTATTCGACCAAACAAATAGTAGATATATTATCGGGTGATAAGTATGTAAATGAGGGTGTTGTAATAACGTTTAAAGAGGGAAAAACGATTCGTTCGGTAGCTAAAAGTATAGCGAAAAAAACATCAATTACCGAAAGTGAGTTTTACGCTAAACTTGATGATGATAATTATCTTGATTACCTAATCCAAAAATATTGGTTTTTAACGGATGAAATAAAAAATGAAGATATATATTATTCCTTAGAAGGTTATTTGTTTGCGGATACTTATTCATTTAGTAAGAATCCGAGCGTGGATGAAATCATCGAAACTATGCTTAATCAAAGTAATAAAGTATTTACTAAGTATAAAACTCAAATAGAAAATAGTTCTTATAGTATTCATCAAATTGTAACGTTATCATCGGTAGTAGAATCTGAGGGTATATATAGTGATGACCGGAAGATGATTGCTGGGGTTTTCTATAATAGACTATCAAGTGGTATGCCTCTTGGTAGTGACGTTACGACATATTATGCGTTTAAAGTTGATTTAGGGAAGCGCGATTTAACCAAAGCAGAAATAAATACTTATAACCCATATAATACAAGGGGACCTAAAATGAATGGTAAATTACCAGTTGGGCCTATATCAAATTTTGGGGAATCTTCTTTAGATGCGGTGTTAAATCCAACTTTAAATAATTATTATTATTTTGTTGCTGATAAAAATGGAAACACCCATTTTGCAGAAAGCTATGCGGAGCATAATAAGATAATAAAAGAATTAAAGGAAGCCGGTAACTGGCTTGAATGGTAATTTTATTAAGAAGTATATTTTACTATTTTTAAACTTTAGTTATTATAATGTTTATCAAAAAAACACTTTTGTTAACTAAAAGTGTTTTTTTGTTACCTAAAATACTTTAATTTTTCTATTTTTGTAATTTGATTTATTAATTATATTCATGTATTGTTTTTTTAAAAGGAGAAAAAAACATGTTAAAAGATAATGATAAGGTAATTACCATGACACAAGATGAGGTATTTAAAAGCGTATTACAAGATAAGAACTGTGAGGATTATTTAGTTGATATAATAAGTGGGATAACAAGAATAAAAAAAAGGTATGTAAAAGATAACTTAGTTTTTAAAAACACTGAATTAGCAAAAGATGAGGTAGTAGAAAAAGGTAAAATAACAGATTTATTAGTTGAGTTAAGGGACAACATAATAAATTTAGAGATGAACAAAAAATATTATGATGGATTGTTTGATAAGAATGATAGGTACTTAGATAAGTTAAAAGATGGACTGGTAATGAAAGGTGAAAAATATGGTATTCAAAGAAAAGTAATTCAGATAAACTTTGATAACTTTGAAATTTTTGACGATAGAATAATAATAAAGTTTAAAATGATGGATAAGGAAAAAGGGTTAATAAGAAGCGATTATTTATTAAGTACGGACGTAGAAATATATCATGTAAACTTGAAAAGAGTTAAGTATATGTATTATAATAAATGTAACTTAAGTAAGTTACAAAAAGAATTTCTTATAATGACTTTAGACAGTTTAAAAGAACTTACTAAGGTAACAAAAGGATATAAGGAGATGGAAGAAGTGACAAAAAAGATTAGTAAGTTAACCAGGGAAGAAGAAATGCAAGGCATATACATTAAAGAAGAACAAGAAGAATTCATAAGACAAAAGATAAGACAGTATGCTGCTTCTAAAGGTTATGAACAGGGCATGTTAAAAGGAAAAGAAGAAGGAATAAAAGAAGGAATAAAAGAAGGAAAAAAACAAGGAATAAAAGAAGGAAAAAAACAAGGAATAAAAGAAGGATCAAAAGAAAAAGAGTATGAATTAATTAAGAAAATGCTAGACGTTAATATAGATATTAAATTAATACAAGAAATAACTGGATTATCTTCTATAGAAATAGAAAAATTAAGACAATAAAGTTAAGTATATTGCTATTTATTTTAATTAATGATAAAATATAACTATCTTATTAATGATAGGAGTGATACTATGTCTTCTACAACATATTTATTTGATATTGAAAATATTAATGAGGCGTTAGTAAAAGAAACAATTAAAGAGGTTAGTGAGGCTTTAGAAGAAAGGGGATATAACCCAGTTAACCAATTGGTTGGTTATTTAATGAGTGGTGATCCAGGATACATATCAAATCACAAGGAAGCAAGAAATAAAATTCTTAAGATAGACAGAAGTAAAATCCTTGAAATATTAATAAAGGAATATTTAAGTTAATGCGGTATATTGGTCTGGATTTAGGGACAAAGACTTTAGGAATTGCAATAAGCGATCTAACGGGTACGATAGCATCTTCCTTTAAAACGCTACGTTTTGAGGAGAATAAACCCGAAGATTGCCTTGATGAGCTATCACTCATAATTAAACAGTACGACGTTAATGCGATTGTTATTGGGCTACCTAAAAACATGAATAATACGCTTTCCGCCGCCGTGGATAGAACAAGAAGTTTTATAAAAATACTAAATGAGACATATAATTTACCAGTGTATGAGCAGGACGAAAGGTTATCTTCTGTTAGTGCCAATAAAGTACTGTTACAAGCGGATGTTTCTAGAAAAAAAAGAAAGTTAAAAGTAGATAGCATAGCAGCTACAATAATTTTACAAAATTATTTAGATATAAGAAAGGAAAAGGAAAAATGGAAAATAACGAAGTAAAACAAGACAACACTTTTACCATAGTAAACGATGACGGAGAAGAAATAAAATGTGAAATTTTATTTACTTATGAAGACGAAAAAACCAAGAAAAATTACATGGCATACACCGATAACACGCTTGATGAGGAAGGTAATACTAAGGTTTATGCATCAATTTTTAATCCTAAGGAAGAAAACCCTGTTCTTCTTCCAATTGAAACCGATGAAGAATGGAAGTTGATTGAAGGAATACTATCATCGCTTTCAAGTGATGAAAATCAAACCGAAAAGGCAGAATAATCTGTCTTTTTTATTTTAATCTTTCTTTTATGTTTATATTTAGTTGATTTTTGGTTTTCTAAAATGCTATAATTATTTCAGAATTTGGGTGGTGTTGTTATATGGATACGGAATATTTAATTAGAAAGATGGAAAAATATGCTGATGAAAAAGGCATTCCAATAATGGAAAAAGAAGGCATTAGTTTTTTATCTGAATTCGTAAAACTAAACAAAATAAAAAACGTTCTTGAAATTGGAAGTGCAATTGGTTATTCTGCAATAAACATGGCACTAGTAAGTGACGATGTTATGGTTACGACCATTGAAAGGGATAAGGATAGATATATAGAGGCAGTAAAAAATATTAAGAATGCTAATTTGGATCATAGAATAACACTAGTTTTGGCGGATGCTTTAGATTTTAATACTAACGAAAAGTTTGATTTAATTTTTATTGACGCTGCTAAAAGTCAATATTTAAAATTTTTTAATAAGTTCTCTAAAAACTTAAATCCTAAAGGATACATTGTAACGGATAATATAAAATTTCATGGATTAACGTTTTATGATAAAACAAAGTTGTCAAGAAACTTAAGGCAAATGGTTGGAAAATTAGAAAATTTTATTAATTTCCTATGTGATAATAAGGAGTTTAAGACGCGTTTTTTTAACATAGGTGATGGAATTGCTATTTCTAGAAGAAGGTTAGGTAATAATGGGCAAGATAATCCTAAAAATAAATAATAAAGAAGATATTTTATACCCCTCTTGTGGGTATATTTTGGGAGTTAAAGATTTTTGTATATGTTTTGGTATATCATATACGGTTGATGAAATAATTGATATAAAAAAGAAACAAGGAAATAAAAGGCTTTTTGCGTCGCTAAATAGACCAATATTTAATAGTGAATTAGAATTATATAAAAGTACTTTACAAAAATTAGATTCCGTTGGATTAGATGGAATTATTGTTGGTGATGTTGCAGCTTTAACGTATAATTTAAAAACCCCAATAATATTAGATCAATTACATTTAAATAATAGTCTTCTTTCGGTTAAACATTACCATGATAATAAAGCTGGTGGTATCGTCTTAACAAATGATATTACTTTAGATGAAAGCAATAAAATAAAAGAAAATAACAAAGATATGTTAATTTTTAAGCAAGTTTTTGGACTACCACACTTGTCAACGTCAGTAAGAAAATTAGTATCAAATTATTTTATCCATTTTAATAAGTATTCTTCTGATTCAACCTTTAGGATAAAAGAGGATAAAGAATCTAACGAATACGTAATTTTAGAAGACTATTTTGGAACGCATATCTTAAGTAGTAAACCTCTTAATTTAATAAATGAAATTCATTTAATTAACGCTGATTATCTTGTTTTTGATGGCTACTTATTAAACAATTATAAGTGGGTGTTAGAAGCGTTTATAGAAAACAACGTAAGCGAAAAAGAAAAAATAGATAATACGTTTAATTCTAACGAAGGGTTTATAAATCAAAGGACGATTTATAAGGTAAAAAATAATGATTAAAAAACCAGAACTTTTAGCGCCCGCAAAGGATTTAGAAAAACTTAAGTGGGCTATTTTTTATGGCGCTGACGCAGTGTATATTGGTGGTACAAATTATAGTTTAAGGGCAAACGCTAATAATTTTACCATGGCTGACATGGCATCAGGCGTTAAGTACGCACATGAACATAATGCAAAGGTATACGTAACCGTTAACATTGTTTTTCATGACGAAGATACAACTAATTTAAAAGAATATTTAAAGGACTTGGAAAATATTGGTGTTGATGCGATAATCTTTAGTGATCCTTTAATTATTGACATGGCTAAAAAATATGCTCCAAAATTAGATTTACACTTAAGTACCCAAGCTTCGGTTTTAAATAAAGATGCTTGTAAGTATTATGAAAAGCAGGGCGTAAAAAGAATAGTTTTAGCAAGGGAATGCACTGAATATGACATAAAAGACATAATTGAAAATACCACCTGCGAGGTTGAGTGTTTTATTCATGGGGCTATGTGCACTAATCTATCTGGTAGGTGTGTTTTATCAAATTACTTTACCAATAGGGATGCAAATCGAGGAGGATGTTGTCAGGTATGTCGGTTTAATTTTAACCTATATGATAGTATGGGTAATGCTATTTCTAATGATTCAAATTTTATGATTGCCCCTAAAGATTTATCACTTGCTAAACACATTAAAGAAATGATTGAATTAGGGATATCTTCGTTTAAACTAGAAGGAAGAATGCGTTCTATTTATTATGTTTCTACCGTAGTTAACGTTTACCGAAGATTAATTGATATGTATTGTAATGAAAAACAAGATGATGCATATATTAATAAAGCTATAAAAATATTATATAGGTGTGCTAATCGTGATGTTGCGGCCCAATTCTTTAACGGAAAAAAAGGTGAACAAGAACAATATTATGGTGGTAGAAAAGAAGATTCAAACCAAGATTTTTTAGGGGTAATAAAAGGTTATGATAATGATAGAAAGGAACTTATAATAGAACAACGTAATTTTTTTAAGAAAGGTGATAAAGCACTTATTTTTGCACCACGGATGGATGATTATGAAATTATAATTGGTGATATCTACGACGAAGATAAAAACATAATTGATGCTGCAAGACATCCAAAACAGTTAGTAAGAGTACATTGTGATAAAAAAATATGTATAAATGCGATTATGTGTGTCAACTTTTTTGATTGACAAAACAAAAAAAATATAGTATTATTATAGCCAGTTTATTTATAGAGGTGAACATATGAAAAAAGATTCAAAAGAAATATATTTAACCACTGAAGGTTTTTTAAAGTTAGAGGATGAACTAAACGTTGCTAAAACGGTTAAACGTCCTGAAATTATAAATGCAATTAAAGAAGCTAGGGCTTTAGGGGATTTATCAGAGAACGCGGAATATTCATCCGCAAGAGAAAATCAAGCTAAACTAGAAGCTAGGATAAAGGAAATTGAATATACCTTGGAACATGCAATAATAATAGAAAATAAGGGCAACGGAGTAATTGGTGTTGGTTCATCAGTTACCATCGCATATGATGAGGATGACATGGAAGAATATACCATCGTAGGTACGAACGAGGCTGACCCATTTCAAAATAAAATCTCTAACGAATCACCAATCGCTAGGGCTGTTATTGGTAAAAAAGCCGGTGATAAGGTGTCGGTTGAATCTCCAAATGGAAGTTTCGACGTTGAAATAGTAAAAGTAGCTTAAAGGGCTATTTTTATATACGATAAAAAAGCATTATGTTAATGTTTATATTTTAATGTAGCTTTTTTGATTTAATATTATTTTGGCTTGTAAAAGGGAAATAAATAAGTTATAATACTTATGTTTTAAGGAGGTATATCATGGAAAAGAAGAAAGCTAAAAACATTCATGAAATAAAAATTGAAATAACTGGGGATGAATGGAAAAGAAAGTTAGATGAAACTTTTAATAAAGTAATTAAAACGATTAAAATTGATGGATTTAGACAAGGTAAGGCACCAAGAAACGTCTATGAAAAAAAATATGGGAAGAATGCGTTAGTAGTTGAAGCAGTGGATGGTTCAATGCAAGATGCTTATAAAAAAGCACTTGATAAACTTAAGGACGTACCAGTTGTACAACCTACTGTTGCCATTGAAAAAGCAGATGAAAGTGGAGTTACGTATGTTTTTACCTTTACTACTAAGCCAGAAGTTAAGATTAAGAAATATACTGGTTTAAACGTAAAAAAGGAAACGGTAAAGGTTACTAAAAAAGACGTAGATACTGAAATCGAAAAAATGAGAAAAGAGTATGCAGATCTTCAGGTTAAAGACGGAAAAGCCGAAGTAGGTGACACCGTTATAATTGACTTTGAAGGTTTTGATGGAGATAAGGCGTTTGATGGTGGAAAGGCAGAAAACTATTCTCTAGAGTTAGGAAGCAATTCATTTATACCTGGGTTTGAAGAAGCTTTAGTAGGTGTTAAAGCTGGAGATAAAAAAGATGTTAACGTTACTTTTCCAGAGGATTATCATGCTTCAGAATTAAAAGGAAAACCGGTTGTGTTTAAAGTTACCGTACATGAGGTTAAAACAAAGGTATATCCTGAACTTAACGAGGAATTTTTTCTAGACTTGGGTTTAAATGACGTTAAGACTAAAGAAGATTTAGAAAAGACCATAAAAAAGACAATGACCGAGCAAAAAGAATATGAAGCTGAAAATAAATACATTGATGATTTATTTGAGGAATTACTTAAACAAACGACCATTGAAGTACCTCATGAGTTAGTTCATGAAGAAATAGATAGAATGATTGAACAATATGAAGAACGCTTAAAAATGCAGGGTATAACTTTAGAGCAATTCTATAAGTTTACTAATTCAAACGAGGAACAGCTAAAAAATCAAATGCATGAGGAAGCTGAAAAAAGGGTAAAATTAAGGTTTGCCATTGATGAGATAATAGCATTAGAAAAAATAGAAGTTACCGAAGAAGAAGCATTAAAAGACGCTGAAGAAAAGTCTAAGAAACACGCAATGGATAAAGATGAATACGTTAAGGCGTTTGGTGGTATAGAAATGCTTAAATATGACGTAAAGGTTCAAAAGGTATTAGACATATTAAAAAGCTAAGTAGTTTAATTTTATAATAAACAAAAAGTGAGAAAAAAATATTTTCTCGCTTTTTTTAAAACTTTTAGGGGGTTTTTAAAATAAAAGAAGAATAATTAAAGTGAGAGGACCTATAAATTGGGCTAGTTGCTTTCCACTTTTTCTTGTAAAAGAAAGGTGGGTGATGTTTATGAAAAAAGAAATCAAATTTCTTAAAGTAATAATCATCCTTTTAATAATTTTAATATTATTATTAATATATAAAATATAAAAGAAAAGGTTACTATCCCAAGGGGGTAGTAACCTTTTCTAATGAACATTAGGAAAGCAAACTAGCCTAGTAGGTTGCTCTCACTAATTAAATTATACAGTAATAAAAAATATATGTAAATGATTTTTTAAAAATTATTTACGTATTTTATAATATTTGCTATTTCTACAATGTGAGTATTAACGGTAATTGGAATTACTACGAGTTAATATTGACAGAGGGTTGCTTTAGCATTTAGAATAGAATAACGTTAAAAATATATTAGCAATAGCATTTTTATAAATGATTAGTCCTTAAAAGTTTTTTTTAAAAACTTTTTTTATTTAATTATCGTTGTGTTTTTAATTATTTGATGATATTATAAGTAACAAAAGTTGGTGGTTCTTTTGAAAAATAATTGGAATTATATATTAGGATTTAAAGACGAAAATCAAGAAAATGAAAATTTGCCATTTATTTTGGATTATCTTTTTAATGACTTTGTGTTTAAGGGTTATGACGAAAATAACAACATAATTGTTATTAGTAAAAAAGATTTTAAAGAGTATCGGGTAATTAGAGATAATAAAAAGGGAACGTTATGTTTTAAGTATAAAATTAATTATAATTTAGATAGTTGCTGTGAAAAGCTTTTTTGTACGCTTGAATTTTTAAGATCTAATTTTAATCAAGAAAAAGGGTTATATGATTATTTAATTGTAGATATAAAAATAAAGAAAATAACAAGTTATAAGGATAAACCATACTTTGAAATACTTAAACAAAAATTACGCTATACCATTGATAATGTAAATCAAAATGATAAAGATTTGAATAATAACACTATTAGGTATGAAAGGGCTTTCATTACAACTCAAAAACATTTTTTAAATAGCTCTTTAAGATCTAATATGATCATTCCTGATTTAATTTGTGAAACAGATATGTTAAAAATTCAAAGCGAGGTATGTGTCTTAAACAAGTCGTTTAATGGTAAGATTGAAATTTGTGATGATCCATTTTCATATGAATCCAATTTACCAATTTGTTACTTAGCAGAAAAAGAACATAAACTTTTTTTAGAAAACTTTAAAGACGAGGATGAAAAAATTAAATCATATGGTAAAAAAACACAAAAAATTGGTTTTTAAAAAAATTATTTTCCAGGTTTTTACCACTACAAATTACGACAATTTTCTTGACTTTTACTTTTCATGGTTTATAATAAAAAGTAAAATTTATGTTTGCAGGAAGGAAGGTTTTTATGAATAAAAAAAGTTTGCCAGTAATATTACTAAGAGGGATAGTGGTACTTCCTTATGCAGAACTTAAAATTGATTTAATAGACGAATTAGATACTAGAATAATAAATATTGCAAGTGAAAGGCATGATGGTCTTGTTCTTTTGGTATCACCTGAAAATTACCTAGAAGAAAAAATAGAAGTTTCAAAGCTTCCTCATTTAGGAATAATTGGAAAAATAGTAAAAAAAACAACCCTTCCTAATGGTTGCGTTAGGGTGACGATTGAGGGTAAAAAAAGGGCCAAAATAGATGATTATGAGCCATATGATAACGTTGAAGACGTATTTAAGGCCGCTGTATCAGCACCAGTTAGGTACGCCATTGATGCATCTGATGAATCAGCACTTTTAAGAAAATTAAAAGTTGAAGTTGAAAGGTACATTAATACCGTACCATATGCTTCAAATAGCATTTTAGGTGTTATAAATGATATTGAAAGCGTAAGTAAGTTAGCGGACGTTGTAGCTAATTACATGCCTACTACTTTTGAAAGAAAATATGAGTTTTTAATGTGTGTTAATCCGCATACTAGGGTAATGATGAACTTAGAAGACATTCAAAAGGAACTAGACGTCTATGAAATAGAAAAGAATTTGGATAGTAAGTTAAAAAAAGAACTTGATAATTCTCAAAAAGAATTTATTCTAAGGGAAAAGATAAGATTAATTAAAGAAGAATTAGGTGACGTTTCCTCAAAGGATGAGGACGTGGATGAAATAAGACAGAAATTAAAAAAACTAAAGGCACCTAAAAACATTCTTAATAAAATAAATCGTGAAATAAGAAAGTATGAAGCAACTCCATCAGCTTCTCCTGAGGTAGGTATCATAAGAAATTATCTTGAAGTTTTAATAAATTTACCATGGCAGGTTTACACTAAAGATAATGAAGATTTAAAAAAAGTAAGAAACGTGTTAGATTCATCACATTATGGGCTTGATGATATAAAAGAAAGAATCATAGAGTATCTAGCGGTTAAATCAAGAAGTGTTAGTGGTAAAGCACCAATAATATGTTTGGTTGGCCCTCCTGGAGTTGGTAAAACATCCCTTGCTAAATCAATCGCCGAGGCAATGGGAAGAAAATTTGTTAAAATATCCGTTGGAGGAGTAAATGATCCTGCTGAAATAATTGGGCACAGAAGGACATACATGGGCGCTAACCCTGGTAGAATAATAAATGCATTAAAAAAATGTGGTTCAAGCAATCCGGTGTTTTTAATTGACGAAGTAGATAAAATGACCAAGGACATAAAAGGTGATCCTGCAAGTAGTTTACTTGAGGTTTTAGACCCAGAGCAAAATAGTACTTTTTATGATAACTACGTAGAAGAACCATACGACGTATCAAAGGTTATGTTTATTTTAACCGCTAATTATATTGAACAAATACCAGAAGAGTTAAAAGATAGACTTGAAATAATAAAATTATCAAGTTACACGGAGTATGAAAAATTATTTATCGCAAAAAAACATCTTATAAAATTAGCACTTAAAGAGTATGGTCTTGATTCATCAAGCATTAAATTTTCAGATGATATTATATTAGAAATAATTGAAAAATACACCAAAGAAGCAGGTGTACGTGAACTTGAAAGAGTAATAAATAAAATCATCAGAAAATATGTTAAATGTATGATAGAAGATAAAAAACAAGGTTTAAACGTTAAGGTCACGAGTAAAAAAATAGAAGAATTTTTGGGTAAACCAAAGTTTTATAATAATGATTTTCTAACCAACGACACCCCAGGAGTTGTAAATGGTCTTGCTTATACTTCTTATGGTGGAGACATTTTACCACTTGAAGTAGTAACTTATGCTTCAAAACAAAACGTTGAAATAACCGGTAATTTAGGTGACGTGATGAAAGAAAGTGTATCAATAGCTATTGGCCATATTAAAAGTCACGCTAAGGATTACAAAATAGATTTATCAAAATTAGATAATTTATGTATCCACATCAACGCGATAGAAGGGGGCATTCCAAAGGACGGGCCTTCCGCTGGAATCGCTGTTACCACCGCGATAATAAGCTCTTTAACTGGTAAGCTAATAGAGCCAGAATACGCAATGACTGGTGAAATTACTCTAACTGGTAAAGTTCTTCCTATAGGTGGTTTAAAGGAAAAAATAACTGGTGCTTACATAGCAAACGCCAAAAAGTTTATTATTCCTTTAAAAAACGAACGAGATTTAAAAGACATTCCTAAGGAAGTTATGGAAAACATTGAAGTATTCTTAGTTAGCAATTACAAAGAAGTTTATGATTTATTATTTAACAAAAAAAAGAAAAATTAACATTTTTCTTTTTTTTTATCATATGTTTTATTGAATGGAGATTGATGAATATGAAAAAAATAATACCTTTTGTAAAAGATATTAGTTTAGGTTCTAAAATATCAGAAATAACTAGTATTGCACTTGAACATAATTTAAAAATGGAAAATAATGACTCGGTGGTTGGAACGTTTACCGTAAGTGGTAAATATAAAATGAACGAAGTAAGTATTAATGAAGAAGTATTTGAACAAAAAATTGATTTTGACATCACCCTTGATGATAAGTATGATACATCAAATATTATAATTGATGTTGATGACTTTTATTATGAAATAATAAATGATGAGTTTTTAAGGGTGCATATTGACGTTAAAGTTGATAACTTAGAATACTATAAGCAAGAGCGTAAACCTGTTCTAGAAGAACAAGAACCTTTAGAGGTCGAAACATTAAACGATAATATAACCGAAGAAGAACAAGAAGAAGAAAAAGAAGAAAAACAAGAAAGGAATGATATTATGGTTGAGGAAAGTATTGATACTAATGTTACTATTAATCAGGAACCAAAAAAAGATGATGATAAGTTAGACGTAGCAGAAATAACTAGTAATATAACCTCAGGATTTTTAGGTTCTGAAGAAAAGTATAGTACGTATAAAGTGCACATAATAAGAGAAAGTGAGACCATCCAGACCATTATGGAAAAATATAACGTTTCAAAAGAAGAACTAGAAAAGTATAATAACTTAGATAACGTTATTTTAGGTACTAAAATAGTTGTACCAGTAATAGATGAATAATACGTTAATTAGAAACGTTATAAAAAAACAATGTTCCTCGGTAAAAAAAATCGAATTAAAGAAAAATGCGGTTATATACACTGACTCTTCTGGGAAAAAATTTGTAGCTAAAGAAAATGGAGAAAATAACATCATAAACACCTATAATTATCTTAATTCCAGGGGGTTTGGTTATTTACCGAGACTCATTTACTATGATAATAGTGGTTATGTTTATGAGTATGTTAGTGATACCCAAACTCCAAAAGAGCAAAAGGCAAGTGACATCATAAAAATGGATGCCCTTTTACATAATAAAACGGTATATTATAAAGATGTTTCACTTGATGAGGTAAAGGAAGTATATGAAAACTTAAACATGAAAATAGATAACGTGTATAATTATTATGATGATTTAGTTACCATGATAGAATCAAGAAACTATGCTTCTCCATCACAATACATGCTTTTAAGAAATTGTTCTACCATTTTTTCTTGTCTTAGTTTTTGTAAGAGCGAGCTTAATAGATGGTATGAAATAGCTAGTAGTAAAAATAAGAAAAGGGAAGTATTATTACATAATAATTTAGATCCATCCCACTTAATAAGAAGTAATGATAACATACTAATCAGCTGGGATTATGCAAGACGTGATTTACCTATTTATGACTTTATAAAATTATATAAAAATAACTATAATAAATATGATTTTAGTGATCTTTATAAAGAATATTTAAAAAGTTTTCCTCTTTTAGAAGAAGAAAGATTATTGATGTTTATTATTCTTTTTATTCCCTGGAAGATAAGGTTTAATAACTCAGAACTTAAAATGACAATTGAAGTAGGAGAGTTATGTAGTTACTTATTTACAACCGATAGGTTATTTATGGAAAATGAGGCAAAAAATACCGAAGAACAAAATCATAAGGTCAATGAATAGTAAGAATACGTGAAATCTAGCACAAAGTATAAGAGCTAGTATTGCTTGGTAAAAAGTAATAAAACAAAAAGCAATAACTAAAATTAGATATTTTGTTAACCCACCGCTAAAAAAATTATTTGGACGCATACCCATCACCTTTACAGTATTATATGAAACTTAAATATTATTGCTAACCATATTTTAATAAAAATATGGTTTTTTTTGTTAAAAGATGATATTATATAAATATACTAGGGGTGATTTAAATGCTTAATAATAAAGGTTTTGCGGTTTCTACCATACTTTATACATTATTAATTGCGTTTTTAATGTTTTTGGGTGTTACCCTTGCAATGTTTTCATCATCCATTAACATTATTGGTAATGCAAATAATGATTTAATTAATAATACCGCCTTTAAAGTCGTACAAGTAAAGGATGTCAGCCCAGGATGTGGAAGTTCTTATCAGTGGTACCAAAAAGTAGATAAAACTAATTCTAATACAATCGTAACTTCCGATACAATCGTAAGAATAAACAGTAGGTATGGTACTGGAACCATGTACTGGCCAAAGGATTTTCCAGATGGTAGTTTATCATTTGATGGATTTACTGTTGTAATTAAAGAGGGAAATCCTAATGGTAATATAGAAGTTTCTTATAGTGATGATTCTAGCGACCCATCAAATGGGTTATATGGTACCTTGACTTTTACCGATACGAAGGGGACCACAGAAGATAATAATGATGATGAAAAAAAAGAAATTGTAATTTCAAATATATGTCAGTAGTACTTGTTAAAAATTAAATTATTTGATATACTAATGGCATGTTTTAAAAGCAATGACCAAGAGGAGTAAGTTATTTATTTTTTAAAGAGAGCAAGCGTGTGGTGGAAGCTTGCATTAATAATAACCGAAGGTAGCTTGTAAGCTTATTTACTGAAATAATAGTAGGTATTTACGTGTGCTCACGTTACGGGTTTAAGAGTTAGAATGTATGTGTTCTAAAACAAAGGTGGTAACGCGGTTAATGATCGTCCTTTATCTAAGGACGATTTTTTTATTTGAAAGGAAGGTTTAAAATGTTGGATAAAAAATATGATCATGAAAAAGTTGAACAAGGAAAATACGATAAGTGGGTTAAACATAATTACTTTAAATCAGGTGATTTAACTAAGGAAGCGTTTTCAATTGTTATACCACCACCAAACGTAACTGGGAAACTACACTTAGGCCACGCTTGGGATACTACCTTACAAGACATTATCATTCGTTATAAGAAAATGAATGGTTACGATTGTCTTTGGCTTCCTGGTATGGATCACGCTGCCATTGCAACCGAGGTTAAGGTAGTAGAAAGATTAAAAACAGAAGGCATTAATAAAAGGGATTTAGGAAGAGAAGGCTTTTTACAAAAAGCTTGGCAATGGAAAGAAGAATACGCAAGTACGATTAGAAGTCAGTGGGCTAAACTAGGGCTTTCACTTGACTATTCTAAAGAAAGGTTTACCCTTGATGAAGGTCTTAGTAAGGCCGTTAAAAAAGTGTTCATAGATTATTATAACGAGGGGCTTATTTATAGAGGAGAACGAATAATAAATTGGGATCCAGCGCAGCAAACAGCTTTGTCAAATGAAGAAGTTATTTATAAGGACATTAAGGGGGCTTTTTATCACATTAAGTATTTTATCGATGGTGAGAATAATTATTTGGACGTTGCAACAACAAGACCTGAAACATTATTTGGTGATACCGCGGTTGCCGTAAATCCAAAAGATGAGAGGTACAAAGATTTAATTGGTAAAAACGTTATATTACCAGTGGTAAACAAAAAAATACCAATCGTTGGGGATGAACATGCCGACCCAGAGTTTGGAACTGGTGTTGTTAAAATAACTCCCGCACATGATCCAAATGATTTTGAGGTAGGGCTTCGTCATAACTTAGATAGAATAATCGTTATGAACCCTGATGCAACCATGAACGAAAACGCTGGAAAATACGAAGGGATGGATAGATTTAAGTGCCGTGATGCCCTAGTTAAAGACTTACAAGACTTAGATTTATTAATTAAAATAGAACCTATGGTTCATAGTGTTGGTCACTCTGAAAGAACGGGTGTTTTAGTGGAACCATATCTTTCAAAACAGTGGTTCGTTAAGATGGATAACCTAGCTAAAAAAGTTTTGGATACGCAAAAAAATAGTAATACAAAAATTAATTTTATCCCAAAAAGATTTGAAAAAACATTAGAAAACTGGATGAATAATTGTCATGATTGGTGTATTTCAAGGCAATTATGGTGGGGTCATAGAATACCTGCTTGGTATAAGGATGATGACATATACGTTGGTTTAGATTCACCTAAAGGTGATGGTTGGAAGCAGGATGAAGACGTATTAGATACTTGGTTTTCAAGTGCTTTATGGCCTTTTGCAACTCTTGGTTGGCCGGATGATACTCCTGACTTACAAAGGTATTTTCCAAATGACGTATTGGTAACTGGTTATGACATAATATTCTTTTGGGTAGCTAGAATGGCCTTTCAAGCGGAACAGTTAACTAAAAAAGCGCCATTTAAATACTGCCTAATACATGGCCTTATCCGTGATAAAAACGGAAGAAAAATGAGTAAGTCACTAGGTAACGGGGTAGATCCTATGGATGTTATTGATACTTATGGAGCGGATTCGTTAAGATGGTTTTTAACCACGAATTCAGCTCCAGGGGCGGATTTAAGGTACGATGAGGATAAGGTTAAAGCAACTTGGAACTTTATTAATAAAATATGGAATGCATCAAGGTACGTATTAATGAATACCAGTGATTTAGGTGAAATTAACTTAGAAAACTTAACCTCAAGTGATAAATGGATTCTAACAAAGTTAAACAAAACGATTAAAAGTGTTAGAAAAAACATGGACAGGTATGATTTTAACGTGGTAGGTAATGAATTATATCGATTTATTTGGACTGATTTTTGTGATTCATACATAGAATATAGTAAGGTAAGTAGTAGTAACGTATCAACAAAGTCGGCCATGTTAATAGTTTTAACTAACGTATTAAAGATGCTTCATCCTTTTATGCCGTACGTAACTGATGAAATATATGAATCACTACCAATTAAATCTCATGAAAACATCATTTTATCTAGTTATCCTACTTATGATGTTAATAATGTCTATGAAGATGAGGAAAAAGAAATTGATGCTTTAACTGAAATAATAGCGACATTACGTAACGTTATAAAAGAAAATAATATACCTAAAGGATTTGGATTAATTAATAACTTTACCAGTGATAATAAGTACGTAATAGAAAATAATAAAGACGTGTTGACAAGGTTATTAAAATGTGATATCATACTATCTTCTTTAGATGGATTGAATAATTTAGATGTTGTATTTTCTTATGGTACGATTACTTTGTGTTACGAAGGGAAAAAACTTACTTTAGAAGATATAGAAAGTTTAAAGAAGGAAAAATTAACATTAGAATCTAGTATTGAAAGAAGAAAAAAACTTTTGTCTAATGAAAAGTACGTGGCTAATGCACCAAGTGCGATAGTAAATTTAGAAAAAGAAAAATTATTAGATGAAGAAAATAAGCTTAAATCGATATTAGAAAAAATAAAATAGAAAGATGGTGGTTTTGGATGACAGAAAATTATAAG
>CANPXR010000015.1 GCA_947586655.1 uncultured Bacilli bacterium
TCCTTATTTTATAAGCCCTATATAGTTTTTCTTTTTTCCTCTTTTAATAACTAATACTTCATCTTCAATGGCTAAAGCCTTAGTAATTTCCATTTTTTCATCAAGCACTTTTTCGTCGTTAATCGATATAGAACCAGCCCCTAATAACTCCCTTGCTTCTCTTCTACTTTGACAAATACTATTATTAATTAAAACATCAATTAATAACTCACCTTCCTTAACACTAAACGAAGGCACGTCTTTAAATCCCATTAATATTTCGGATTTAGATAATGATTTAACTTTACCACTAAACAAAGCATCACTTATTTTTATCGCCTTTTCATACTCATCTTTACCATGAAGGTCAGTTATTACTTCGCGTGCTAAAGCCTTATGAGCCTCCCTTAAATGAGGATTAGCCTTATGTTTTTCTTCTAGATCTTCAATTTCTTTTCTACTTAAAAAAGTTAATTTTTTTAAATACTCAATTATCATAGAATCTTCAAGGTTTATTAAATACTGATATAACTCATAAGATGAAGTCTTATTCTTATCTAACCAAAGCGCATTACCCTCAGTCTTACCAAACTTAACCCCGTTAGAATCAGTAACAAGTGGCATTACCATACCATAAACTTCTTTACCTATTTTTTTTCTAGTAAGTTCAATTCCAGAAGTAATATTTCCCCACTGGTCAGAACCTGCTACTTGAAGTGTAACACCTCTTGTCTCATATAAATGCATAAAATCTAATGCTTGTAGTATCATGTACGAAAATTCCGCGTAGGTAATTCCACTTTCCATTCTAGATTTTACTTTATCCTTAGCTAGCATATAGTTAACGTTAAAATATTTACCATAATCCCTTAAAAAATCTATTACGTTAATATCTTTTATCCAATCATAATTATTAACTACTTCAAATCCAAATATCTCTTCAGCTTGTTTTTTTAGACCATTAAAGTTACGTTCTACTTCTTCTTTTGATATCATTGGTCTTTCACTAGTTGGTTTTGGGTCCCCTATAAGACCAGTTGCACCCCCAATTAATAAAATTGGTTTATGTCCATATTTTGCTAGTCTTTTAGATATCAAAAACGATGAATAGTGACCTATATGCATAGAATCAGCCGTAGGATCCGTACCTATGTAAAACGTTAAACTTTCATTGTTTAATTTATCAATTAACTTATCATCAGAAATATCTTGAATTAATCCTCTCCATTTTAAATCTTCATATAACGTCATAATAATTTTCCTTTCTATTAAAAAAATTCATCCTAATAAAGGATGAACATAAGTCCACGGTACCACCTTTGTTCCAGATTACTAATCTAGCTCTCAAACAAGTTAACGCCTATGTTACGTTTTAGCTCCAAAAATTGTAATTCATATTATAACTAAATATACGTTTTCACCAACCACGTAATCTCTAATAATCTAGCTATAAACTACTTAAATTTCTTCATAACTAACACATTTATTTTATTATTTTATTAAATTAATGTCAACCTATTTATAAAAAATGTTTATCATCCTTTCTTAATGTATAAACACTATTTACAGCTTTTAAATTATTGTTTAATTTATCTAAAAGTTTTCCTAAAGTAAAGCTAGAAATATGTTTAAATCCCCTAGTTATCATTCCAATTTCTTCAGCGTTAGCAATGGCATAATCATCATTAGTTATAACACCAGTACAATTATACACATAACCAGATATTAAAAGTGCACATTCTAGGTAATTTTTTTTATTTATCATAATGGTAGCCCAAGGAAAATAAGTAAGTAATATCGAACAGAAATCGGCACTATAAATCCTAAATAAATCTTCAATTGGAACGTTGGTATATTCCTTAAGCTTATTTTCTAAAATTACCTCCTGCATTAACTCTTTTATTACTTTAATAACTTCCACAGGATCAGTCAATTATATCACCAATGTATAATATGATAATATTTTATATAGGTTAATAAACAAAAAGAACTTAAAAAGTCCTTAATTGATGGTTGGTTGTTTAAAAGTAAACGTAAGATTTTTTTCCTCTTTAAATAATACCTTTTGACTACCACTTATTTTTGTCCCTAAATCTCCCCATTCAGTGTATGCTATAAAGTAAGCACTTTCTCCTGGTTTAAGATTCATGTAGGATCCTGTTTCATCCATAAATTCTAAAAGTTCTTGATAATTATCTTCTGATGCTATAACAATAGTACCATCTGTTTTTTCAAGCGCAACCCAAGCATACTGATTAACATCATCTAGGGCTTGAGTCTTACTTTCATCACAATCATTAAACTCGCCCGTGTCAAAATCACCAATGCATGATTTACTACTTTCAATAATACCATCATCAAGACTTAGCACCGCATCAATAGTACCAGAATTAGTTAATTTAATCGTAAAATTTCTTATCGCTTCCGGTTGTTGTAACTCGGCACTATAACTTACTTTATTACCAGAAACTATACAAGTATCATTTTTATAATTATTATCATCCTTTGGATATCCTCCTGCAACATACTTAAATTCAGGTTTGGCTAACCCTTTGGTACACGTTGCAGTTACACTTAACTTACCTTCAGCTTTGGCCGTTCCGTTTATAGTTATTGTTTCATTAAACAGTGCGTAACCAACTACCATTGCTACTATTAAAGTCAATACTACTATTATTATTTTTCTACTTTTATTCATTTTATACTCCCATATTATTAGTATCTACTTTTTAAGTATAGTAATTAACAAATAATTAGTCAATACTCATTTTTTATTTATGTAAATCAGATAAATTTAAAATATCTTTAAAGTATTTATCTAAGGGATCTTTTATTCTAAACAATTCTTCTTCTAGTTCATCTTTAATTATTAAATAGCTTTGATATAAAGGATATTCATCTAGCTTGGTATAAAGCTCTTTTATATGTTTTTCTATTACTTCATCTTCATTATTAGTGGCAATCTTTTGTAATCTTTTAATTTCTTTTATTAAGTCCATTATCTCTTTATTGTTTTGCATTTTACTTTTAACTGATAAGTATCTTTTATATAAATCCGTCCTTTCAAAATCATTAAATAATTCATCTATTTTAGATTCAAAATCATTCATTTATTTCACCATCTAAGCTCCATGTTTTTGCATCTGTTATTTTAACATCAACTATTTTTCCGATGTACTTTTTATCAGCTTTTACGTTAACTAATTTCATTGTATCCGTATATCCCGCTAACAATTTAGGATCTTTTTCACTTACGTTTTCCAATAGTACCTTTACTATTTTTCCAACTAACTTATCGTTAGCTTCCTTAGAGTATTTATTTACCACCGCATTTAATTTATATAATCTTTGTTCTTTTTCTTCTTTTGATACGTTATCTATCATCTTAGAAGCAGGAGTCCCCTCTCTAGGTGAATAAATAAAGGTAAATGCAGAGTCATACTTACACTTTTCTACTAAAGATAGTGTCTCTTCAAAGTCATCTTTCGTTTCTCCTGGAAAGCCAACTATTATGTCAGTTGTTATTGATGAGTTATCACCTAACTTATTTCTTATTTTTTTATATAGTTCTAGGTATGATTCTTTGGTGTACCTTCTTCCCATCAGCTTAAGAATTCTAGACGAACCAGATTGAACTGGTAAATGAATATACTTACAAATATTATCATACTTTGCTATTACATCTATCATACCATCTGTAAAATCCCATGGGTGAGACGTTACAAACCTTACTCTTTCTATTCCTGTTTTAGCAACATCTGAAAGTAGATTCTCCATATTATATTTTTTATCTTTGAAATCTTTTCCGTAAGCGTTCACGTTTTGTCCTAGTAACGTAACTTCTTTATAACCTTTATTAATTAAATCCTTTACCTCACTAATTATATCCTCTGGCATTCTACTTCTTTGCTTTCCCCTTGTATAAGGAACAATGCAATACGTACAAAACTTATCACAACCATACATAATATTTACCCAGGCCTTATATTTGGAATCTCTTTTAGCAGGAATACCCTCAATAACATTACCTTCGTTAGACCATACGTTTACTTCTAAATCATTAGTTTTTACGTGTTCTTTTAACACTTCTGGAAGTTTGTGAATGTTATGAGTCCCAAAAACAAAATCCATCCACTTGTACTTATCTATTATTTCATTAACAACGCTTTCTTCTTGACTCATACAACCTGCAAGCCCAACCATTAAACCCGGTTTTACTTGTTTTAGATGCTTTATTCGTCCTAACATTCCAAATGTTTTATTATGTGCGTTTTCTCTTATTGCACAAGTATTTAAAATTATTAAGTCAGCGTCTTCATAATCCTTAGCATTAGTATATTTCATATCCTCTAAAATAGCACTTATCATCTCACTATCATGCTCGTTCATTTGACAACCATAAGTTTTAATGTAATACTTCTTACCCAAGCCAAAGTCTTTCATATCCTCTGGAATAGCATACTCACTTCTTAAAACTTTAATATCTTCATTAGTTCTTTTTTTAGCTTCTTTAAAATTTGGTTTTAACATGTAAATCACCCGTTTCTATTTAAAGATTATATCATATTACAAAATAAAAAACATCCTATTTATAAAGGATGTTTTGCTAACTTAGAATTACCTTTGCTTTCTATTTTATCTAAATCAGAGTAAGTATATATCGTTTCTTCTGTTCTTCTTTTAACGTCTTTTTTATAAGTGTTTAAAATACCTTCTAATTCACCTGATTTTTTTGCTAGATCACCTTCTATTTGTAACTTTCTTTTTTCTAATAAAGATAATTTTTTTATATTTTTCCTTTTGGCATCTAAAGTATACAAAGAAGCTTCTAAAGCCAATATAACCCAAATTAAGCTAAAATACTCTGCTAATAAAGAAATATTATGATTGTATGCTGATATACCACATAACGCAAGAATTAAGGTACTTAAAGTCATATAATCTTCATATTTTTCATTTTTAGTATCATTATCACTAGTAATTTGTTTGATTAAATTATTACATAAAGCAAGATCTTTAGTAACATAAGATAACTCTGATTCTTTATCTAATAATAGTTTTTCCTCTTCATTTTTAGGCTCAATAATATCTACTTTACCATCATCACTTGTTACCAAGTAACTATTTTCATCTAATTTTAAACAATCTAACATTACTCTACACTCCTTCAAAAGTATTAATATTATATTACTAAGATAAATAAAAGTAAAGTTTTATTTGGAAGAATACTCATTGACCAATCTTTTATAATCTTTTCCACGTTCTTCAAAATTTTTATACATGTTATAACTTGCTGCCGCTGGAGAAAGAACACAACAATAACCTTTTTTTGTATACTTATAAGCGTTTTTAACGGCGTCTTCCATGTTTTCTGCTTTAATTAATCGTTTGTTACAATCTAAATCAATTAATTCATCACATATCTTATATCCTGTTTCTTTTAGAAATATACAGGTTTTTATGGTATCACTTTTATTTAAATAATCAACTAATTCACTTAAATCAATACCCCTA
This sequence comes from uncultured Bacilli bacterium, assembly GCA_947586655.1. Lineage (GTDB taxonomy): Bacteria > Bacillota_I > Bacilli_A > RF39 > UBA660 > Aphodocola. The sequence goes on from CANPXR010000015.1 coordinate 5,494, forward strand.
TTCATTCCTCCTATTATAACCGTTTGCGTTTTTGGAATTGATTCAATACAATTTATGGTTGCGGATGGTATGGTTGCGATGGAGTCATTATAAAAGGTTATTTCATTATATGTACCAACCTTTTCCATTCTATGCTCTAAAGGGATAAAGTTATCAACGTAATTACAAGCTTCTTTTAAATTAATGTCTAATATATAGCAAACTATTAGTGCTGCCGCAACATTATACAAATTATGCTCCCCAAGTAAATTTCTTTTTCTTGTTTTATCATATATAAGTTTATTATCTAAGTATAAACCATCATCTTTAATAATGATTCCATTACTTACTTTTTTATCATCGGTAGAAAAAGAATATGTATTTTTACCATCCTTAAAATATCTATATGAATCTTTACTATCTAATCCCCATACTCTGTAATCACTTTCTTTTTGATATTTAAATATATTTAGTTTTGCAAATACGTAGTCTTCATACGACTTATACAAATCTAAATGTTCTTCATATACGTTTAAAAGTACACTTATGTTTGGCGATGACTTAACGAATTTAAGTTGATGACAACTTAATTCAATGACGAAAATCGTATCTTTATTCACATTATTTATTTCATCTAGAACTGGAATACCAATATTACCCGCTAAAATAACGTTTTTACCAACTGATTTTAATATATGATAAATTAAACTAGCGGTCGTACTTTTACCTTTAGTTCCGGTAATACCAATCGTCTTGCAATTAGAATACCTTAAGAATAAATCTACCTGGGAAGTTATTTTATTCTCAAAAGAAGAATAATCTACGTACTTAAAATTAATACCAGGTGACTTTATGATTAAATCATAATCATCTAAGTTATCTAAGTAATTATTACCCAAAGAGAAAATAAGATTTTTATCACGTTCAAAATCCTTATTATTCTCTTTTAATCTTTCATTACCATCCGCGATAAAAAGCTTTTTATTAGGTAAATATTTTCTTATGAAATCGTAAGTAGAGCGTCCTTCCCTTCCAAAGCCTAATATTAGAACCTTTTCTTTACTTTTTATAAAATCTATTATGTTATTTATCATCATTAAGCTCCTTTAACACTAACTTTAATAAACTTTCTGGTACGTTATTATTCTTATCAATAACCTTAAGCATATCGTAATTAGGTTTACTAACAGCGTAATTTTCTTTATAATAGTTTAATAAATATGGTAAGTTATCATCATATTTATTAATCAAGTTATTTACGGTGAACACAACCTCATCTATGGTACCAACGCACTCAAATGGCTTATTATCTTTCTTTCCAAGTAATTCAAGAAAATAATTTAGCATTTCCTTTTTATCTAGTAGGTTTTCTCCAAATATTTTAATCATTTCATCTTGACTAACAAAGTTACTCATTAAAAGATAGATAAATAAACACTTAGAACAAGTTAAGCACCAACCATCAGTTTTTCCTATGTTTTTTCTTTTTCCTCCGTTATTACAACTAATAAAATAATTAAAATACTTTGGATATTTAGTAAATATTTTCATAATCTCAAGCTCACTAAGTGGTCTTAAAAGACTAAAATACTCTATTTTTTCCGTTAAGTATTTACTTACAAAATACCTAAAATCATTTTCAAACTCTAAGCTTTTAGAGTACTGATGATTAATGTTTGTACCTTTTACGCTAGCTTCGTTAGCGCTTGATTCATTTGAAAGTACAACGTACTTTATTTTATTTACGTAAGCAGTTAAATAAGATATAAAGGCAATGCAACTTGATATTGGCGTATGACCATTTAAAAATCCTTTATCATTTAGTTCTATGATTTTTTTATCAAATAATCTTTCTACGTTTATTATGTCCTTATTTTCTACTCCTGCTTTATTAGCGCCATCAAAACATACTTTTCTATTATTTATTATAAAAGCTTTTTTGTTTGGTACGCTTTTTAATATTTCTAAGGAAGTAAGTGAATCCTTACCTCCACCTACCGCAACTAAATATCCATCATAACTATTATCATCATCTTGTTTTTTTAAACTTTCCCCAAAACTTTCTATTAAAACAAAGTCATTTATGTTCACTTTTATTTTATTTACGTAAAAGAATTCCCCTAAGCCATTATAAATAAGTTTTTTTAACCACGCGTTTTGCTCTTCGTTTAGTTTACCGCATTCAATTATTATTTTTGGAGAACAAGTAGCTTTCCAATAACTAGGTATTTCTGAAAGTCCAACGCTAAAAACGATTTTATTTAGTAAATCTTTACTGTAATTCCATTTATTTACCTTTGGAATTTTTAAAGTTGGGCTAAACCTCATTAAACCTTTTATTTCAAAGTCATACGTAATAAATATTTCTTCTTGTTTATCCTCTAATCTAAATCCATGATAATAAAATTCTGGGTAACTACTCCTAAATTCATTATACTTATCCATTTTTATCAACTCCATAATCAAAAAAGTAATATAATTCTATAACTAATTATAGCATAATATTACTTTTTAATAACAACTTTAAAGTTTCAATATTATTTTAATACGTCAAACATCATTCCCTTATAATATTTCCAAGCTAAAACCCTAAATGCCATTTTATCTATTATCGACTCGGTTAACATACCTTCTTCAAGGTACTTTTTTACATTACTTATAGCACTTTCATAGTCAGTTACTATAATTAAGTCATTACCCGCTAAAATAGCTTGTTTTACAGCATCCTTATCGGTTATTGCAGCCATATTAAGATCATCGGTCATTATTATTCCAGTAAAAGAAAGATCATTTCTTAACACGTTATGTACGCTAGCAGAAAGTGAGGCTGGGTTATCCTTATCAAGAGCTGGAACGATGTTATGACTTACCAAGACTGCCTCGGCACCTGCTTTTATTCCAGCTTTGAATGGTGGTATATCATCTTCAAATAACTTAGAGTAAGTTCTATTATCCGTAGTTGCTGATTCATGAGTATCAGCGTTATCTCCATATCCTGGAAAGTGTTTTAAAGTGTATGATACCGCTAAATCCTTACTAGCTTCTATTACCGCCTTAGCGTATTCACTAGTTATTTTAGTATTCTCTTTTAAAGTCCTATCATACATGTAACTATTTGGATCCGTTGAAACATCAACCACCGGGGCTAAGTTAAGATTTATACCTAAGTTTGCTAAGATTTCACTTTTTTCCTTGGTATCTTTTACTATCATTTGTAATCCACCTTCTTTATATAACTCAGAAGGTGACTTAAAGGCATTAGAAACTAAGTTCTTATTACTACTTATCCTAGTTACTTTTCCCCCTTCTTCATCCACTGCAATCAAAAGAGGAATATTAGCATTTTCTTGAAATTCATTTATGTATTTAACTACCTCTTCTTTGGTTTTATCTTTAAAGTCCCTTTCATATAATACGTATCCACCAAATTTATGTTTAACCAAGTCAGTGATTTGATTCTTCTCTGGTGTTCTTACCAAAAATATTTGCCCTATTTTCTCTTCTAATGACAACGTCTTTAACTTATTGTACGCTATTTGATAAAACGTCTTAAAAATACCATCGTCATCCCAAGCATCTGGAATTATTCCATCATCACTATATCGTGATACATCAACTATTAAAGCGGTTTGCTTTTCTTTACTTTTATCTAATTTCCCACTATAGGTAATAATAGCGTCATCTCCAACTTTTAATACTTCATCTTTAGAATTTGAAAAAGTATATATAACATTACTATTATCCATTACCTTAACGTAGTCATCTTCCACCTGTAAAACGGTAGCCTTCATACTAGAAGTTTTTTTATTTGAGGTTTTAGTATTAGAATTTACAAGTAAAGTCGTAACCACACAAATAAATAATATTGATAAACAAATTATTACTTTCTTATTCATTTTTCCATATCCTTTCTTTCTATATTAAATGATATGAAAAAACATCTATATTATTTTTAAAATTATTTATTTATGTTTGAAAAATTTTTTTATTTACGTGTTTTTTTAACTTTTGTTTATAAGTCTTTAGTATTTCTAATAATATTATATTAAATTATATTTTTCAATCATAGAGTAATTTACTAATCAATTCTATGTTTCTAGTTATAATAAAAAATAGAAGAAGTTTAATAAAACTTATTGCCTATCTTTTCTTTTCTACCCATTTAAGATCTTAAAGCTTTAGGAATTATAACTGAATCATCTTTTTATAAGTTATTTTCTAAAAATGCTATTAACATCCCAGGTAGTGCAATAATGGTGTTTACCATTGCTGTAATTTGCCCACCGCAAAAATATAGCATACAAGATAACATATAGAAAAACATATAAGATAATTGACTGTTATTTACTTTTTTAGTATAATAATTATATAAAAAATGAGGTGATTTTAATGGATAAATACATTCCACCATTTGAAATAACAAATAAGATGCTTGGATTGATAGCTTCCATAATGAAGAAAATAGGAAAATTAGATAATTATAAAGATTTAAGTAAATTACCAATTTTAAGAAGAAACAATCGGATTCATTCTATTCATTCTTCACTTGCAATAGAAGATAATTCTTTATCTTTTAAAGAAGTTAAAGATATTATTGATGGTAAAACGGTTATTGGAAATCAAAAAGAAATACAAGAAGTAAAAAACGCATATCAAGCATACGAAATGATGAAAAAAATAAATCCATATTCTATAAAAGATTTAAAGAAAATTCATGGCATAATGACCTTTTTAACCATTCAAGAATCAGGGAAATTTAGGAAAGGTAATGAAGGAGTTTTTGATGGAGACAAATGTATTCATATGTGCCCTAAACCTGAAATGATAAGTTCTCTTATGGAACAATTATTTAATTGGATAAAAGAAAATAAAAATACTATTCACCCTTTAATATTATCATCAGTATTTCATTATGAATTCGTTTTTATTCACCCATTTAGTGATGGAAATGGAAGAACTGTAAGACTATGGCAAAACATACTATTATCTAACTGGGAAGATATCTTTGAATATGTTCCAATAGAATCTCAAATAAAAGAATATCAAGACGAATATTATGAAACTATCAATAACTGTAATTTAAAAGGCGACTCAACTGAATTTATTGAATTTATGCTAAAAATGATTGATGAAATTTTGGAAAACTTAATTGAAAGCACATCAAATGAGGCAAACCATATTAGTACTTACGTTAAAAAGTTGTTAGATGTAATGGAAGGACAACCTTCTATGTCAACCAAAGAATTAATGGATAAATTAGGACTAAAATCAAGATTATCATTTAGAAAAAATTATTTAGATCCAGCTCTTTCGAATGGTCTTATAAAAATGACTAATCCAGAAAAACCAACAAGCAAAAATCAAAGTTATTATAAAGTTTAAATGAAGAAGAAACAAACTAAGTTTCTTCTTTATTGTTATATATGATGATATTTTTCTTAATCTCGTAAATGTTTCTATAAAATTATAATATTAAATTTTTTTGATTCAAATGAAAAAAATAAAAGAAGTTGAACAAAACTTCTTTTATGAGTAAATGATTAAATCTTCTACTTCTTCTCTATCTTTTCTTTTCCACCCATATAAGGCCTTAAAGCTTTAGGTATTAATACGCTTCCGTCTTCCTGTAAGTTATTTTCTAAAAATGCTATTAACATTCTAGGCGGTGCAATAACAGTGTTATTTAAAGTATGTACAAGCTCTTTTGTACCATCTTCTTTTTTATACCTTATTGCAAGTCTTCTTGCTTGTGCATCAGTTAAATTAGAGCAAGAACATACCTCAAAATATTTTTGTTGTCTAGGACTCCAAGCTTCTATATCACAAGAACGATACTTTAAGTCTGCTAAATCGCCTGAACAACATACAAGTTTTCTAACTGGTATATCTAAACTTCTAAATAGTTCTACTGAATAACGCCACATTTTATCATACCAAACATCACTATCTTCAGGTTTACATAAAACAACCATTTCCTGTTTTTCAAACTGATGTATTCTATATACCCCACGTTCCTCAATACCATGAGCTCCTACTTCTTTTCTAAAGCAAGGTGAATATGAGGTCATGGTAATTGGAAGTTCACTTTCTTTTAATATTTGATCCTTAAACTTAGCAATCATAGAGTGTTCTGAGGTTCCAATTAAATATAAATCTTCTTTTTCTATTTTATACATCATATTTTCTTTTTCTTCAAAAGACATGACGCCATCTACCGCATCTGAGTGTATCATGTATGGTGGAATACAGTACGTAAAACCCTTATCAATCATAAAGTCCCTAGCGTACGCAAGTACCGCAGAATGAAGCCTTGCTATATCCCCCATTAAATAGTAGAATCCATTACCACTAACACGACCTGCTGCTTCCTTATCAATTCCATTAAATGATGCCATAATATCCGAATGGTAAGGAATTTCAAAATCTGGAACCTTAGTTTCTCCAAATCTTTGTTCTTCGACGTTTTTAGAATCATCTTCTCCAATTGGAACATCATCCGCTATAATATTAGGAATCAACATCATCTTTTCTTTAATTTTATTTTCTAACATCTGTTCTTCTTGCTCTAAAATAGGAATGTTATTTTTAATACGTGCTACTTCCTGTTTTATTTCATTAGCTTCTTTTACCTTTTTATCTCGCATTAAATTACCAATTTCCTTACTAAGTGTATTTACCTTACTTCTTGCTTCATCTGCTTCGGTCTTAACCTTACGATAATTTATGTCCATATCATACACTTCATCTACTAAAGGAAGCTTGGCATCCTGAAACTTCTTTTTAATATTTTCCTTTACTAACTCCTTATTTTCTCTTATCAATTTGATATCTATCATATTAATTTTCTTCCTTTCTATTATTTTTATTATTTACCTCTTCAAACCTATATTTTTGTTTTACATCCGGATATTTCTCACAATCTACCTTAGATAAAAACATATCTACTGGTCTTGCCCATAACCTATTATTATGGCTATATATAACTAAGTCTTTAAGACTTTCCGAATGCTTTGCTATTCCTATAACATACACATAATCCCCCTTAAAGTGTCTGTAAATTGCACCTACCTTTATTTTTCTCATTAAAATCCTCCTATTACAAAATAAAAAGAATAAGCTTATCCTGCTGGAGTGATATTAACCACGGTGCCATCCTGCTTATTCTTAATTAACATAACGGTTTTAACCGCGAAAGCTTTTGAAACTTTCGTCTTAGAAGTAGATTCACTAAGTTACTATCATTACCTCCCACCATCTGGTAACTCTCTTTAAATAGTAATTTTAGCTACTAGTCTTCGTCATCAATTTAAATATACCTTAAATATACATTATTAACGGTTCGTTGTCAATCTATTATTTGGTTTAATGCTGATTAATACGCTAATAAAATCAATAAATAAGTACTTTTTAACGTATTAAATTAATGCTATTTTACCTTTATAAATTTACGTTATGATATACCTTTTGAACGTCTTCTACATCATCTAACATAGTAAGTAATTTATCAAAATTTTCTTTGTCTTCACCAGTTAAAGTTACCGTTTCACAAGGAAGCATGGTCACTTCATCAGCTAAAAACTCTACGTTTGGTTTAAAAGAAGTTATCGCATCCTTTATCTTATACAAATCAGATGGATCACCATAAATACTTACGTTACCATTTTCCTCTTCTACTTCTTTTGCATCAACTTCACACGTTAAAAGTGCTTCTATTACCTCATCTTCACCTATATTTTTTACGATTACAACGGATAGGTGCTCATACATATGAGATACGCATCCTGAAACCCCCATCTTTGCCTTTGACTTAGTAAAAGCGTTTCTAACCATACTTACCGTACGATTAACATTATCAGTTAAGCAATCAACCATAATGGTAGCACCACCTGATGCGAATCCTTCATACCTAACTTTAGTATAACTTTCATCAACACCACTATTTACCTTATCAATCGCCCTTTTAATAACATCCGCTGGGACTTGTTCTTTTTTTGCCTTTTCAATTAAATGCCTCAAAGCTAAATTACCATTAGAATCCGTTCCACCCTGTTTAGCTACTTGATATATTTCTTTCGCATAGCTTGAATATATTTTAGCTTTTTGCGCTCCAGTCTTAGCCTTACTAGCTGCTATATTTGGAAATCTTCCCATTTTATCACCCCGTATACGTTTAATATCATACTTTATTTTACTTAATTTTTCAAGCTTTTATGTTACTTGTATAAAATTTTAAAAATGAACTAATAACTTAAATAAGGTGATGAAATTGATTAAGGTAATAGAAAAAGAATTACTAGAAGATGAGTTTATAATAAAATCTTTTGTAAATAATGTTAAATTAAATGAACCTATTTACTTTTCAAAAGATAATATATACTATTTTGGAAATTATAAAAATGATTCTTTAGCAAAGATTGAAAACAAACTAATAAACAATAAAAAAAGAATCATAAAGGCAATTGAAAACGGGGTTAAATTTATAGTCTGTGGTAATAGTGTTGATCTTTTTAATAACTCCTTTAATCATAAAGAACTTAACCTATTTACCTGTTATAATCCAAATGGTTTTAAAAAAGCAATAAAAGGAATAAAAGTAAAACAAAAATATAGACATAACAAAATTAAGAAAGTAAACAACATAAAGGAAGTAATACCAAGTGAAAATTTTCTATATAGAAACTTTTTATGTGTTAGAAACGAAAAAATTATAGAAAAAGTTTTATATAATTTAAAATATATTGGTAACATCAAAAAAGGTATATAAGTTAAAAAACTTACGTACCTTTTTTAAATGATCTTACTACTTTGTCATTTTTATTCTAAATGGAGAGTTAAAGTTACTATCCGTTTTTTCTTTATAATCAAAAAGCATGTTAAGTAAAAAGTATAAAATTAAAATTAAAATAACTATTTCTAAAACGTTTATAATGCTTTTTAATATTGGGTTAATTCCAGACTTCTTATCCTTTTGGTAAGAACCACAATTTTTACAATAAGTATCCGTATCAAAGATTTTTTCACCACATGAAAAGCAATACTTATTACCAGTTAAAACAATTTCTTTTATAACCATCTTCTGGTCAACTGGGCCCGATAAAGTTTCTTTTTTCTCATTTATTTTTGGATTTTCAATTTCAAACGGTTCATATGTTTTATCACGGTATTTTTCGCCTTTATTTTTAATTTCAGGTAAAGCCATTAACAACTTGATAATAAAGTATAACAAAAAACCACCTATAGAAACATATAAATAAACTTTTAAATTAGACATTATTTGAATCATCGCCACTGAATTATTAATAATCCTATAATTAAATATGTTTATTACGTATATTAACGCGGCACTAATAGCTATTCCAAGCGGAATAAAAGTTAATATTTTCTTCAAGGTTATGGCACCCCCCTTTTTAAAGATAACTTCCTAAGTTCCCTTATTATAACCATTTTATAAAAAAAAGCAAGTAATTATTAATTTATTAATTGAAAAGCAAAAATACAACCTTTATTTATGTTTTTCTACACTTTTTTTCACTACATATCCAGGTATTCCAACCACGGTTTTATTTTTCTCGACGTTTTTCAACACAACTGCATTAGCACCTATTTTAACATTATCACCAATCATGATGTTTCCTAATATTTTTGCCCCACTACCAATAAATACGTTATTGCCAATCGTAGGATGTCTTTTCTTAGTTTTTTCATTACCAGTGCCACCTAAAGTTACTCCATGAAACATAACCACATTATTACCAATTATAGAAGTTTGTCCTATTACAACACCAGTTCCATGATCAATAAATAACCCTTTACCAATCTTTGCACCAGGATGTATTTCAATTCCTGTTTTTCTTTTTGCAAACTCAGATACTAATCTTGCTATAAAATATAATTTATGATTATAGAAAAACTTAGCAATCTTATGATACACTTGTGCCCTAAACGATGGATATAAAAACACCTCCAATGGACTTTTTATGGCAGGATCATTTTTTTTAATTGTATTAATTTGATCTTTAATAAAAGATAACACACCTATCACCATTTTATACTATGAAAAAGGTAAAATAGTGAATGTTATAATCAACTTAAAAAAAACATCATAAATTAACATAATTTTAAATATGGATAATTATCAAAATAAAAAAGGGTTTTTAACCCTTAAGAATATCTAACTTTTCGTATATTTAAGTTCTCCCATACGTGATGTTGGAATAAATCCTGGTTCACAATCAATTACGTCCCTAATTCTATTTACTATGGTTGCACATGTAAGCTCAACGGTTGCGGGCTTTTCTATAACCAAGGTTGTATCAGGTTCACCAAAAACGGTCCACTCGTTTCTATCAAATTCATCTTTGTTATAAACCTTACCAATACATTCTGTTTCAAGGGTTATCCCTTCTTTGGTTTGGGTGGTTACAACCGCACTCATACCAGTTACCATACCAGCTTTAACGGTCATATTTAAAGTACTAGAATCTATATCATAGTCATTAAATTGGGGTATGCACTTTTGAGTCTGGCTAATGACCGTTAACCCTAATTTATCACAAAGCCATCCGTTTACATTCCACATGTATGATGGTGCGTAATTACCACTTTCTATTATTTTTTGTCTTTCTTCTTTAGAAATTTCATCTATAGATGCTATTTCTTTTTCAAATTCTTCTTTGGTTAACCCTGCTCCATGGGCTTTTGCAAGAGCAATACCATAATCCTCCACGTTATATGAAGAACTTCCTTTTATTTTAGTTATATTGTGACTTGCACCAACTAACGTAGTTATTAGATTACCCCAAAATGCATCTTGATAACCACTACCTGTTATGGTACAATTATTTTTCTTTGCTAACTCATCTATTTTTTTAGTTAAATTAGGATTAGAATTCATTGGGTAAAAAGCCTCTTCACAAGTAGTTATTGCATTAACTCCACACTTCGCACATATCATAAGTGCATCTTGTACATCATTTAATAGACTCATTGTAGTTACTATTACACAATCTGGTTTTAACTCATTTAACAACCTTTCTACATTCTTTACGTCTTCAACTAAAATCCCCTTTTTATCGGTTTCCATGATATCTCCGATATCTTTACCTATAACGTTTGGATTTATATCTACTGCTCCAACGATTTGTCCACCATTTTCTATTACGTAGCGCATGGTGTAAACGCTCATTTTTCCACATCCATATTGAAATACTTTAGTACCTTTCATTATATCCCTACCTTTCTACTTTTATTATACAACTATTAAAAGCAATAAAAAGATAAAATTTTGTTAAACGTAAAGTAAAATGATATAATTATAAAGGTGATCTTATGGATAACAATTTAAATTATTATGAGTTACTGGGTTTAAAGCAAAACGCAAGCGAAGAAGAAATAAAAGCTGCATATAAAAAGCAAATGAAAAAATGGCATCCGGACATAAATAAATCAAATGACGCAACAACAATTTCTTCTAAAATAAACGAAGCTAAAGAAATATTATTGGATCCAGAAAAAAGAAAAGATTATGATGAGTACTTAGATAAAAAAATATTAGAAAACTATGAAAAATATACCAAGGTTAAAAAAAAGGATTCATATAATACCAAAAAAGAAAATTATGAACAAGAAAAAGTAACTAAATGGCAATATTTAAATGAATGGCTTAAATATGCTAAAGTATCTTTTATAAGAAAATTATTTGGTACTATTGGTGTACTATTAGAAAGTTTACTATGTTTCATAATTAAACATATCTTAATAATATTATCATACGTATCCTTTTTTGTTAGTTATTTCATAAGGTTATTATATAGTTATTTATCACCTATATTAGTAATACTTTTTATATTATCCGTTGGAATGTTTTTGACAAATGGTTTTAATCAAACTACCAAAGATAATCCAGAAATTGTACCTACAATAGCCATAATAATAGGAATGTATGTTTTAAGTTATGTCTTACCAGTAATAGCTAAAAATTTACTATCGCCTAAGATATTCGACCTTTTATATAATAAAATTGACATAACTTTATTCAAATATTGCGTTGGATATAAAGATTAGACAAATTTATCACTTGACCTATCACCTAATATAGTGTAAAATTATCCTTATCAGATGGAGTGATACTCAAGAGGCTGAAGAGGCGCCCCTGCTAAGGGTGTAGGCTGGGCAACTGGCGCGAGGGTTCAAATCCCTCTCACTCCGCCAGATAATAAAAAAATTCCTTAATTGGAATTTTTATTTTTTTTAGTAAATATTTTTGACTTACCTTCTTCTTGAATTTTTTTAAAGTGCGAAAAAATAATTTGTTTTTTTAATTCATCACATGATACGTATTCATAAAATGAATTAATTAAAGTTTCTAACATGATAAAGTTTTTCTTTACCTTAGCAAAAAAACTTTTTAAGTCAGCTTCCATCATAAGAAGTATATTCCTACTTTCATTTTCTATTTCAAACCCATTATCAAAAAGGTATCTATTATATTCGTAAAATATTTTTGATACATCATAAATTAACTCATCATAATTATCTTTATCAAGCAACTCTAAGTCTAATAAATCACTTCCCAAATCATTTGTTGCATTAGCTATGGCTATTTTTTTATCCCTTTTGGCCACATATGATTTATAATATAACTCTTCTGCGTTTATTATATTATATTTTCTATTAAAATCTATAATATCAAACATATAAGTCTTTATTAAAAATGAATCATAAGATTTAAAATTAATTAAGGTACTTATAATATTTTTTTTATTAACTAAAGAGGTATTATAAAAATAAATGGAGTTTGCTATAGCTTCTAAAAATACTAATTCGTCTTCTAATAATAAAGCCTTATATTCATCAACGCTACTTAATTCTTTTAAATATAAATAACTTGCTTCTACCTCATCATCGTTTGGATATGAATAATAATCAAACGCGTAAATACTCATATTATCTATATATAGCACTTTTATAACATCATCAATAAAAGCGCTATTTTTTAACTCGCTAAGTTTTAAAGTATACGTATTAGACTTCGTCTCATCAAAATCACTTAAGTTTTGGAACATATCATAAAGTTTTTTTCTTATAGTTGTGTTAGGATTATTTATAGCATTACCAATTTTATATATATCATCAACTTGTGCTTTAAAAAACTCGTTTACCTCTTTTTTTTCTTCATCATTAAGTAGCATAAACGCTAGATAATCCCTTACTATAGGTTCTAATAATTCACCGTTACTAGAAGAAAAAGCAATCAAATCATCTGTACTTTTTTCAATCATGCTGATTATGTCTGGTGCGTACTCATCTACCTTTTTTCCCTTTGATAATAAGTACCTATTATATGCGTAATATTGATTTATCATATCATACATAATTTCCCTATAATTATCTATGTCATCTTCTTCTAGTGTTATTAAATAATCAACACCAAAACAAATTGCGTCCTCTAGTGCTATTTTTTCATTATCACCGTTTTTTAACATTTTTCTATACTCATCAACTATTATCATAGGAGTATACTTAATATTATATTTAATTACGTCATACATAAAAGAGGGTGCAACCTTAATTATATGCTTTAAAATATCTTTAGAATGCATAACAACCCTTTTTTTATAGTAATAATCCGATGAAGAGAATAAAAATGTGTCATAACATAAGTCTTTAAATAATTCGCCGTCCATCATATACATTAGTTCATCAATACTTAAAATATTAGAAAAAAATTCAATCGCGTTTTTAGTTTCTTCATCATCTGGATACTTTTTATAGGTAAAGTAATTAACTATGTATGAGGTAAAATATAATATACTAACATAATACTTATTACTACCAATACTATTATATAATTCATCAGTTATGGAATCTATTTTGGCTTCATCATTATTTTCTTTTGCAATTCTTAATTTTTCAAACAAAAAATTTCTAAAAATATCATTGTTATTTACTACTTCCATTAATACAAAACACCCTTCTAATTCTTATTATATTATGATTAAAAAAATAATGTCAATAAAAATGTATAAAGATTATATTTCTGTTAATTATATATGTGAAAGGATGATTAACATGAAAAACAAAGAAAATAAAAAAAATAAAAACACAAGAAGTGAAAAACTAGA
>CANPXR010000016.1 GCA_947586655.1 uncultured Bacilli bacterium
TTTAGGTAATAATTAGGTTTAAAATTCTAGATTTTTATTAAAAATTTCTAATTGTTATTAATTAAAAACAAGTAAAATTAAACTAAAAACAAGGGAAAAGTGAAGTTTTAATCTAAAAAGGTAATAAAAAATTTCGACTAAGAAAAGTCTTAAAGAGTTAGAAAAGGAAAATAAGTGTATAGGAAGTACTAATAAATAATTTAGTGAATAGATAAATTTTTAAAGGTTTGTATAAATAGTAATGTGATAAATTTAGACCATTTTCCCCAAGTGGGGAAAATGGTTAGTATTGGTTCATGGGCAAAAAGATTATAAACTATCAAGATTAACGTTGTTGGTTTATCTCTTGATGAAATAAGAAAATTAGGACAGTAGGGTGTTCTAATTTTTTATTATTAAGTATATGATAATTTACAAGTTTGTTTATTAGTGCTATAATTATAATACTTGGAATTCGGAGGTTATGATGAATAAATTAGTAAATATTGTATGCAAAATAAAGGATAAAATAATTAATAAATTTAGAAATATTAGTTTTATTTTATATATTAAAACTAACGTTTTGTTTATTACTTTTGTTTTGATTAATTTAATAAATTCATGGTTACTTAGAATTGTTACGATGGGTAATTATTTTAGCATAAAGGCGATGATTGCGGATTTAGCCTTTATTCTTGTTGTTGGTTCTTTTGCTTATTTAGTAAAGCCAAAAAAACAGTTTAGAATATTAATGCCGCTTACGATAATTATGTCTTTGATTTGCATCATAAACGCTGTATATTATGAAAATTATGTTTCTTTTGCGTCTTTTTCTCTTTTATCAACGGCCTCTTTTTTAGGTGAAATGGACGGAACGGTTGTAACTACTTTAATTAAGTTTAAGGACGTATTATTAATTTTTCCATTAATCGTTCTTCCGGTAGTACATATTTTATTAAAAAAGAAAAAATATTATAGTTACGTAGATAAAATAGAAAGAGGTAAAAAAAGATTTTTAAATACTATTATTTTAGGTGCTTTTGCTATTTTTATTACCATAGTCTTAATGAAATCAGCAGATTATAGTAGGTTAAAAAAGCAATGGAACAGAGAGTATTTAGTTGAAAGATTTGGTATTTACGTATATCAGTTAAACGATGCAATAAAAAGTACTGAATCTAAGTTTACTAGTCTTTTTGGTTATGATAATGCATCAAAGACGGTAAGGGAATTTTATGAAGAAAAGAAAAATACTGAAGTTATAGAAAAAAATGAGTATTCAAATATTTTAGAAGGCAAAAATATCATTGTTATTCATGCTGAAAGTATTATGACTCATGATATGACTTTATCGTTTAATAACCTAGAATTAACCCCAAATTTAAACAGACTAGCAAGTGAAGGATTATTTTTCTCAAACTATTATCCTCAAGTAAGCGTTGGAACGTCTAGTGATACAGAGTTTACTTTTAATACGTCACTACTTCCTGCTTCTATTGGTACGGTGTTTGTTAATTACTGGGATAGAACATATGAGGCTATGCCTAACATACTAAGTAAAAAAGGATATTATACCGCAAGTATGCATGCTAACAACGGGTCATTTTGGAATAGGGAAGTTATGCATAAAACTTTAGGTTATAACAAACTTTATGCAAAAAGTAGTTTTGATTATTCTGATGAAAGTAAAATATTAGGTATGGGACTTTCAGATAAAGAGTTCTTTAGGCAATCAGTAGATAAAATTAAGAAGATTAGTGAAGAAAATAAAAACTATTACATAACTTTAATTACGTTAACTAACCATACTCCTTGGGATGAAGGAGATAAGTATGGAGATTATACGGTTGATTATAAAAAAGAAGTAACCGAAGAAGACGGAAGTGTAAAAGAAGTTACGTTACCTTTCATGGAAGGAAGGGAATTAGGAAATTATTTTAAGGCGGTTCATTATGCAGATTCTGCCTTAGGAGAATTTATTAATGAATTAGATTCCGCTGGGTTACTTGAAAATACTGCCATAGTTATATATGGAGATCATGATGCTAAAATAGCTAAAAGTGAGTATCGTTACTTTTATAACTATGATTTTGAAACGGGAAAACAGTATGATAAAGATGACGAAAGATACGTTAACGTAGATTATTATAATTATGAGTTAAATAGAAAAGTTCCGTTTATAATATGGACTAAAAACAGTAAGGGAGATAAACTTTTAAACAAAAAAGTTGATAAAGTAATGGGAATGTATGATGCTATGCCAACTTTAGCTAACATGCTAAACTTTAGTTATAAGTATGCTTTAGGTCATGATATCTTTAGTAAAGATGATAACATAGTGGTCTTTCCTAATGGTAACTGGATAACTGATAAGATGTATTATAATGCCCAAAAAGATGAACATTATCTTTTTAAGGATAGTGTTGTAACCAAAGAAGAAATAGATAATAATAAGGCGTACGCTAATAAGTTACTTGAAGTATCTGATTCAATAATTGTGTATGACTTGGAGTCAGGAGAAAAAAATGAAGAAAAGTAGGAAAGTATTAATATTTATATTAGTTATTGTTATAATCTTAGTTTTAGGTTATTTTGCTTATTCATTCTTATTCTCAAATGAAAATGAAAAAGAAGTAAAGGTAATAAAGAAAATAAATAAATATGGTTATAATTTAAAAGAAAATGAAACTGAATTATACAAAGATGAATTTGATGAGTTAAATGATATCTTAACTAAGGATGAGGTTGATTATGATGCGTATGCTAAGTCTGTTGCTAAGTTATTTATAATTGATTTTTATACTTTAAGTAATAAGTTATCTAAAAATGATATCGGTGGTACTGAGTTTATTAAGGATGATATGAAAGATAATTTCATAGAAGAAGCAAGAAGTACGTTTTATAAGTATTTACAAGTAAAAACTGATGAGCGTAACCAAGAATTACCAGAAGTAAGTAGTATTGATGATGTTACGTTAGAAAAAACGGAATTTAAGTATGCTGATAAGACGGTTGATGATAACGCTTATAAGGTAACCATTAGTTGGTCTTATAAACAAGATTTAGGTTATGAAAGTAATGCTAATATGATAATCGTAAAAGATGATAAAAAATTATACGTAGTTGAAATGGACTAAGAGCTAGTTATTCTAGCTTTTTTTATTATAATTATTTCTTTATTTATAACGTAATAAATGATAAAATAAATATCGTAAGGTAGGTGCTTTATGATTAGTAAAATAAATAAATTTATTGATAAAAAAAGTTTTTTAATATTTACTATCTTTTTATACATGCAGCCGGTACTTGATGCTATTACTGGGATAATGTTAAATTATAACGTAACGTTTGGAGTATCTTCCGTTATTAAAACATTATTTTTAGCGTATCTTTTATACTATATTCTTTTTATAAAGAAGAGTAGTATTAAATATATAGTTATAATTTTGTTATATAGTATGATGTTTTTATTAACGAACTTTTTATTTAAAAAAGATGGCAATATCATTTTTGAATTATCTATGTTAATTAAGAATATATACTTACCTGTAATGATAGTATACGTACTAAATTTATTTAATGATAATAATTTTAACATCAAACATTTATGTAGGATTTTAATTATATATTTATTTCTTTTATTTATTCCTGATGTTTTAAACATTGGTTTTAATTCATATGCGTACTCAAAAGTAGGCAGCGTAGGCTTTTTTTATTCTGCTAACGCAGTTGGAAGTGTATTAAGTTTTATTATGCCAATTTTAGTAGCGTATTTAATCAAAGAAAAAAAGATGATATTACTAAGTATATTTTCTATTATATATTTATATATAATTTTAACCATGGGAACTAAGGCACCTATATTATGCTTAATAATCGTACTTTTATATTATTTTATATTAGTATTACTTAAATTAATAAAAGAAAAAAAATATAAGTGGTTAATATTATTGACGCTATTTGTTACCTTACTTCTAGTATTACTAATTATAATATTGCCAAAAACGGCCTTTTATAAAAATTTAGTTATTCACTTAAACTTCTTAGGTGTTAAATCAATTAGTGACTTATTTACCTTTAAGAACTTTGATCACTTTATCTTTAGCTCAAGACTAACGTTTTTAAAAAACTCGTTTAGTACTTTTAAAAAAGCTTCTTTAATGCAGAAACTATTTGGTATAGGCTACGTTTTAAAAAACGAGCAATTAAAGACTTCTGAGATGGATTTTTTCGTTACGATAATTCATCAGGGTATAGTAGGATTTATTATCATTTATTATTTATACTTTAAGTGTATTTCTAAAATAATTAAATCTTATTTTAATAAAATTAAAGAAAATTTCTTTGATATTAATAAGTCTTCTTTAATAATTTCCATTATTATTTCAATATTAAGTGCATTATTAGCAGGGCATGTTTTAGAGACTCCTTCGGTTTCGATTTTTGTGGTTACCATAATAGGTATTTCATATTCTATGTTTAATATAAAAAAAGAAATGAATGTTAAATAGTTATTTCATTTCTTTTTCTTTCTTAAAGTTTTCCCAAATAATGTTTACTTCGTTTTCGCTGCTAGGGTAAATTAACTTATCATTTATTTTTTTTCTTTCATTAACATAATTTTCAAATTCACCAATTTTTTTAGCGGGATTACCGCCAACTATGGTATTATCTAAAACATCTTTGGTAACAACTGATCCTGCCGCAATAATAACGTTATTTCCAATCTTTACGTTTGGCAGGATAGTTACGTTACATCCTATAAAAACGTTGTTACCAACATAAATAGGAGCACAATTATAATTAAAGTTAAAATTATAATCCATTTTATTTAATACTTTATCAATTACGTCATGAGTAACAAAAGTAACCCCTGATGCAACTGTAACGTTATTACCAAAGCTAATTAACCTAGGTTCATCAGGTATTATTCTTGGCTGGAAAAAAAAGTTTTCACCAACGCTTTTAAACACGTTCTTTTTTATTAAATAATTGGTTCTTTTATCCGCACTAACAGTTAAGTACATCTTAAGTTTAGTTAAGTATTTCATAACAACCTCCAGTACATAAGTATTATAACATTGTTTTATAAAAAATAATATAAAACAATAATAAAGTATAAAAAATCCTACCATCCAAAAGAAAAGTAGGACTTTATCTAAATACGATTATCTTTTATATACTCCTTTTCCTATCTGCGTACTTTCATACGGCTTATTAATTGAAAAGGAAAACTCTTTGTCCATTTCTGGCTCTTTAAGTTCTAGGTTTATCTTCATTGCATCTGTTATTTCTTTTAAACTTCCGTCGTAGTATTCAAAGTAATAAATACTATTTATTGAATTATCATAACCCGATAAGTATAATCTTTGGGTACCTATAAAATCATCATTATTAATGTTTTTAGAGTTAAATATTATGTTCTTAAAGGTATCAAAACCTGTTATCATCGTATCTTTATCTATGTTTGTATCAATGTTATCTCCAACTATGTTTAAAATATCATATATTTTAGATAAACTATTAATGTTTTTTAATTTATTCATTATAGCTTTTACTATTTGTTGTTGGTTTTGACCTCTTACGAAATCGTTACTCGTATAATTTGAATATTTCTTTGCACAGTACGCTGGCCAAGGATGCCTGTTTCTTGCAAAGGCTAACGCTTGATCACCATTTAGGGTTTGTAAACCTTTTTCGATGTATATGGTATTGTTACCAAATCTTCTTTTTGCATCACTTTCACAAAACGCGTAAGGTACGTCAACTTCAATTCCGCCTAGTGCGTTAACTAACGAAATTACACCTTGGAAATTAACTTTCGCCCAGTAATCAATTTTAATTCCCGTAAAGTTTGTTATGGTATCCATGACACAATCTGCACCATATAATGCCGCTGAATTAATTTTATTTTTTGATTTATACCTAGTACAAACAATAGGCACCCTAGTATCCCTTGGAATACTTAGTATGGTAGCATTCATGGTGCGTGGGTTAAAGGTTATTAACATTAAAGTATCACCGTTAAATGAATTACTTTTTGATAAAGAGTTTGAGCTTGAATCAACCCCCATGATAAGAATTGTAAATGGTTCATCTAGGGTTTTGTTAGTTGTAGTTTTTTTATTAGATGAAGTTTTTTTACTTTTTTCGTAAATTACTTTTGTATCACTTGCGATATTTTCAAACCCTTCTTCGTTTGCAAATAGTGATACGTATGATGAACTTGCAAACATTGCATCTATTTTGTCATTATATAAATCATTTAGCATGGTAATATAATCATCATATTTTTTTAGGTTATCTTCATCTATTTTTTCTTCTTTAACAGCTTCCATTGCAAGGGTATAACCCTCAACGTTATCATAATCATTTATTATTCCTATTTTTTCATCTTTAATATCTGATATTGATGATAATGATGAGTTTTTTAAAGTTATTAAGCTAGTTGAATAACCAGTTTCGTTTTTTACTATTTTTGATAAAGAACTATTTATCTTATTAATATTTATGGTTATAAAAATTTCTGATGCAATAAGTAAAAAGATAAATATAAAGTAACATACATATCTTTTTGTTTTGTTCTTTTTTATGCATTTAAACCCTTGGTACGTAAATATAACTAAAATAAGTGATATTAGTAATATTACTGCGTACACAACGTAAGTCATAAAACTCTTTGATGAGTTATAATAATATATTTCATTTACGAAGTATCCACTTGATACATAACTTGCCATTAAAAATATCAAAACAAGAATAGATATTTTCTTAAATTTCTTTTTTTTGTCCTTCATAATACCACCTCAAGTACCTTGTAATTATACAACAAAATACTACAAAAAACAATTTTTAATAAAGCATTTGATTATTAATAATATCGCCCTGTTATTATATTTGCTTTAATTATAAGGATTTATTACTATTATCGTTATCTAGAATTTACAAAATTTTACAACGACCAGCAAAATTGTGCTTCCTTTGATAAAAAACGATAAATTTTGTGATATAATCTTCTTGAATAGGAGTTGGTTGTATGAAGATGCATATAAAAAATTATAAATTAATGTTAATTTTTATTATCACGCTTTTATGTTTTATGGCGATTCCTGAAATAAAAGCAGCTTCGTACGACGTATACACCGTAAAAAGTTCGATGGGTAAAAAAGATTGCCCAGTAAGAACTGGTCCTAGCACAAATAACGCAATTATAAAAAATGGTAATGATAACGTATATGTTTACGCAAATCAAACCCTTGAATACATAAAAACCGAAACTGGTATTAATAATAGTAAGAACGCTAATTGGTACGCGGTTAAGTTTGACTACGCTGCAAGGGAGTATACTGGTTACGTAGTTGAGGCTTGTATTAAGAAAACAACTTACTCATATTCAGACGACGCAACGTTTGAAGAAAGCATAAAAGAATTTCCAGATAGTTATAAAACTTATTTAAGAAAGTTACATGCCATTCATCCTACTTGGACTTATAAGGCTGATTATACTAACCTTGATTGGGAAGCGTCCGCTGAAGCAGAAAGCGAAAAGGGTACTAGCGCAATTAGTTATTTGTATCCATCTTTGATATTTAAAGATAGTTTAAATCCTAACGGAATAATAGTAGATGGGACAAGTTGGTATGCTCCTTGTAAAGATGCAGTTAAGTACTTTATGGACCCAAGAAATTTTTTAACTGAAAAAAACGTATTTATGTTTCAAAGTTTAAAGTATAATTCTAACGAGGATTCATCGGTACAAAAATTATTAAATGGTACTTTTATGGAAGGCTCATTTACTGAAAATGGAAATAGCAGGACTTATGCCGAGGCTTTTATAAAAGCTGGGCAAGAGTCAGGAGTATCATCCATTCATTTAGCATCTCGTGCACTTCAAGAGATGGGAACAAAGGGTTCATCAGCATCAAGTGGAAATGTGCCTGGTTATGAAGGATATTATAATTTTTATAATATATATGCAACAAGTGGTGTTGATAACTATATAAAGGGATTGCAATATGCTAAGGATAATGGTTGGGATTCTATCCAAAAGGCCATTACTGAAGGTGCTAAATGGATTGGTGCATCTTATATTAATAAGGGGCAAGATACGTTATACTTTCAAAAATTTAACGTTTCAAGTGGGAAAGTATATAAGGCTTATGCACATCAGTACATGACGAATATTATGGCGCCTGAATCAGAATCATCTAGTATTTTTAAATCATATAGTGCTAATGGTAAGTTAGAAGATAACTATAATTTTGTTATACCAGTTTATAATAATAGACCTAATTCTGCTTTTAAGGTTTCAAGAACTGATACCGTTGGTGGTTCAACAACTCCGCAAGCACCAGATTCAAATCAAGATGGTAGTGATAGCGGATCTAAACAGCCAACAATAAGTCCTGAAACTAAAGTATCAAATAGTGGTTACAGATTATCTAACGGGTATATAACGGGTATTACTTATGGACAAGATATAAGTGTAATTAAAGCTAACCTTCAAAAACAAGGTGGCGAAGTTAGTACTTTAAATAGTGCTTGGGTATCTAAAATGAGTGGTGCAGTTTCTACCGGTGATATTATAAGTATTGATGATAAAGCTTTCCAAGTAGCTGTTTATGGTGATTTATCAGGTGATGGCATAGTTGGTATTAAGGATTTATTATTAGTTCAAAAATACTTACTTAGATCACAAGATTTAACTGGTTCATATAAAGAAGCATCAGATGTTTCTCATGATGGTGCTATAACGATAAAGGACTTATTATTGATTCAAAAATATTTATTAGGAACTGGAAATATTAACCAGTAGGAGGTATAAGATGAAGAAAATATATAAACGAATATTAACTGGGGCTTTTATCCTCCTTTTTGTTTTCTTAATTAAATTACCAAGCGTCGGTGCTGCAAGTTGTAGGATAGGTGTGTCGGCGCCGTCTTCTGTTGTTGTTGGAAGAAGTTTTAACGTAACCGTTAGTGTATCCTCAAACGCATCAATAGGTTCTTGGGAGTACACGCTTAGTTATGATTCTTCTAAAGTAAGACTTAATGGTGGTAGTCTTCATGTTGTTGATTATGGAAATGGTAGCAAAAAATCCGCAAGTTATTCGTATTCTTTTACGGCTTTAACCTCAGGTGTTGCAACGTTTAAACCAGTTAATGCCTCAGTTTTGGATTATACTAGTACGAATGAATGTTTATCTAGTACGGGTTCAGCGTCCGTTACGATGAAAACGCAAGCTGAAATAGAAGCAAGTTATAGTAGAAATAATAATTTAGGTTCACTATCAGTTGAAGGAGCAGAGCTTTCTCCAGCGTTTGATAAAAGCGTAACTGAGTATACGGCAACCTTACCAGTTGATACAACAAAAGCTAAAGTACTAGCAACCGCGGAAGATAGTACTGCATCTATAACTGGGGCAGGAGAAATAGACGTGGTTGATGGCTTAAACAAAATAGAAATAGTCGTAACTGCCCAACATGGTGAAAAGAAAACGTACGTTATAAATTTAACGGTAGAAGAACTAGATCCAGTAAAAGTAAAGGTAAATGGAAAAAATTATACCGTAGTAAGAAAAAGTGGATTAGTAGAGAACATTCCGGTAGGTTTTTCAGAAACTAAAATAAAAATAGAAAACCAAGAAGTAGCTGCGTATCAAAGTGAGCTTACCAAACTTATCTTAGTAGCTTTAAAAGATGAAGAAGGACAAATTAGTTTGTTTATTTATGATAAAAATAAAAAAACTTATACCGCATTTACCGAGGTAAAAGGAGCAGAACTTAATTTATTTATTCTTGATAATTCATTAAAAGACGTGCCAAATGGTTTTATAAAAGCAACGTTTAAACATAATAACGTAACTTTAAATGGTTACAGGCTAAAGGAAGATAAAGAGGGCATTTATTACTTGGTTTATGCCCAAAATCTAGAAACTGGTGATAAAGATTTTTATCTATATGATAAAAAAGACGGAACTTTTCAAAGGTATTACGAAGACTTCTTTAACCTTAAAGATACGCAAATAAAATATTTATTTTATGGAGTAGTAGGGTTACTTGGTGTACTAATTTTGATTATTATAATTAAAATATTTAAAGCGATGTCTTCTAAAGAAAAGAAAATTAAAAGGTACGAAAAGAAAATAAATAAGTTAAGAAATAAGATTAATGATGATGAGTATCATGATGAAGAAAATACTAATTATGACATTGATGATGTTGATGAAAGACCAGTTATAAAAAAGGTAGAAGATGATGAATACGTTGTGCCTAAAAAAACCAGGAAGCAAAAGCTAAAAGAAATTGAAGAAGCTAAAAAAAAGATAGATAAAACAAAGCCATCTATTAGAAGGGTATCCTTAGAAGATGATGACGATTAGAAACCTTTAGTGGTTTCTTTTTTTATTAACGTACTTTTATGTACATTTAAAATTATATTTGTTATAATTTAACTAGGAGTTATTTATGAAAAAGGTAATGTTTATATCAAGTATGGGTGGTCACTTAACTGAGCTTATGCAATTAAAAGGTATATTTAAGTCATATGATTATAAAATCGTAACGGAAAAGCATAAATCTACCCTCAATCTTAAGGCTAGATATAAAAGTAAGGTTGATTATCTTCTAGCGGGTAATAAGGACCACATGCTTAGGTACGTGTTTGTTATTCCGTATAACCTTATTAAAAGTCTAATAATATTTTTAAAGTTTAAACCAGACGTTATAGTTACAACGGGTGCTCATACTTGCGTTGCAATGTGTTATATTGCAAAAATATTTAGAAAAAAAGTTATATACATAGAATCTTTTGCAAACATAGAAACAAAAACGCTTACGGGTAGACTTGTGTATCCAATCGCAGACGTATTCGTGGTTCAGTGGAACTCAATGCTTAAGTTATATCCTAAGGCTGTGTGTGAAGGGTGGATATTTTAAATGATATTGATTTTATTAGGGACCCAAGATAAACCTTTCGAAAGATTACTTAAGGCAGTATCAAGGGAAATAAAAAAGGGAAACATAAAAGATAAGGTTATAGCCCAAACTGGTTGTACGATTTTTAATGATGACAGAATAAAAACGTTTGATTTTAAATCCAAAGAAGAAATAGGAGAGTTAATAGATAAAGCAAGGTTTGTAATAACTCATGCTGGGGTAGGTACCATAACTGAGTGCATTAAAAAAAATAAAAAAGTTATCGTTGTACCTAGACTAAAAAAATATGGTGAACACACCAATGACCATCAGTTACAAATCACGAAAGAATTTGCCTTAAAAAACTACGTGTTACCACTTTATGATACTAGGAATTTAGCTAATGTTTTAGAAAAAATTAAGACTTATAAACCCGAACGGTATGAATCTAATACCGAAAACTTTAAGTTAAGAATAAAAAATTACATAGACAATGTTTAACTTGTCTTTTTCTTTACGCTTTTTTTATTAATGATTATCTATTTTTTGACGATTTACTTGACCTTTAGTATAATTAATATGGTGATTAAATGAAAAAAGTAACTATACTAGCGTTGCATTTAGGTTATGGGGGTATAGAAAATGCCATAACAACACTTGCTAATACCTTATCATCTAAATATGACGTTGAAATTTTAAGCGTATATAGATTATATAATGAACCTATTTATAGGTTATCTGAAAACGTAAGGGTTAACTATATATCAAGTATTAAACCTAATAAAAAGGAAATGATATATTATTTAAAAAAGAAAAACTTTAGTATGTTTTTTAAGGGAATTGGTCAAAGCTTTAAAACCGGTTTTGTTAAGTATATAAAAACACCTTTAGTATTAAGAAAGATTGATACTGATGTTATTATTTCAACTAGGACCGTTCATAATTTTTTAATATCTAAGTTTGTAGATAAAAAGATAAAGAAAATAGCTTGGGAACATAATCACCACAATAATAATAAAAAATACATTAACGCACTAGTAAAATCTTGTAAGAACGTTGATAGTCTTGTTTTAGTTTCTAGTGAATTAGCGGGGTTTTATAAAAATTACTTAGGAAATAAAGTTTGTTATATTCCAAATTGCTTAGATAAAATACCAAATAAATTATCTAAGCTTGACTCTAAAAACATAGTAGCCGTAGGAAGACTATCTAGGGAAAAAGGTTTTGATGCCTTACTTAAGTTATTTAAAAAGGTAAGTGCTAAACACCCTTCTTGGAAGTTAAACATCGTTGGAGATGGAATGGAAAAAAATAATCTTCTTGATTTAGCTAAAGAACTAAAACTAGGAGATAAGGTTATTTTTCACGGATATCAAAATAAAGATTACATTAATAACCTTTTTTTAGAAAGTTCGATTTATGTTATGACATCGAAAACGGAAAGCTTCGGATTGGTGTTAATAGAAGCCATGAGTTATGGTATACCATGTTTATCTTATACTTCTGCGCAAGGAGCTAATGAAATAATTGATGATAATGAAAACGGCTATTTAATTAAGGATAGAAACGAAGAAGAAATGATTTCTAAAATAGAATTATTAATTGAGGATGAAAAACTAAGAAATAAACTTGGTAAAAACGCAAGACTAAAGTCAAAGAATTATAGCAGTGAAGCCATATTACAAAAATGGCAAAAATTAATAAATAAAAGAAAGTAGGTAATGTTATGGAGTTATCAGTTATTGTTCCTTGCTATAATGAAGCACCAACGTTAGACGAATTTTGTAAGGGTATTTCGGATACTTTAAAAAAAGAAAAAATAACATATGAATTAATAATGGTAGATGATGGTAGTAGTGATGATACCATGCAAAAACTTGAAAACATAGCAAAGGATAATAAAAACGTTAAGGTAATTAGTTTTTCTAGAAACTTTGGTAAAGAATCAGCTATGTTAGCAGGATTAAAACATGCTAATGGTAAGTACATATCAATTATGGACGCGGACTTACAGCATACTCCAGAGGTTTTAATAAGTATGTATAATAAACTTACCCAAAATCCTGAATATGATGTTGTTGCTTCTTATAGGGAGTCAAGAAGTGAAGATAGTACGCTTAAAAGAAGTTTAACGTCTATTTTTTACCGAATAAACAACATGCTATCTAACGTTAAGTTACTTCCAGGAGCTAGTGATTTTAGGGTGTTTAAATCAAGTGTTAAGGATGCTATTATATCACTTCCAGAACAAACAAGATTTTTAAAAGGAATTTTTTCATGGGTAGGATTTAATACCATATATGTTCCTTATACGCCTGCAAAAAGAGCTTATGGGTCTTCAAAATGGTCCATGTTAAAACTTATTAAATATTCTTTAGGTGGAATAATATCGTTTTCAACAAAACCACTTAAAGGTGTGTTTTTAATAGGAATCGTATCTTTTACATTGTGTTTTGTTAACTTTATATTAATGGGAAATTTATCTTATAGAACGATAATACTACTTATTGGTATACTTTTACTTTGTGTTGGGGTAGTTGCTCTTTACTTAACAAGAATATATAATAACGCACTTAAAAGACCATGTTACATAATAAAAAGAAAAATAGGTCTAGATGAAATAAACAGCTAATTAGTGTAGCTGTTTTTATGTTTTTATGTTATTATTATAGTGTGGTGATAGTATGAATGACAAGATAATAGCAGTAGTAAGAATAGTTTTGTCAGTGATGTGCGTAACGAGTCTTTTTTTTCCAATCGTAAAATGGATTGCGAACCATGTTAACGCACTTGATTATCCTAATAAAAGAAAGGTACATAAAAAACCAATGCCGTTACTTGGTGGGCTTATGCTGTTTTTTGGCTTTTTATTTGGATACATGTGCTTTGCTCCCCAAAGTACGCAAATGCTTGCAATACTAATTGCTGGTTTCATCGTTATTTTAACTGGTATGATTGATGATATAAAACCTTTAAAGGCAAAAGAAAAACTAATAGGTCAAATAATAGCAGCCTTAATCGTAACTTTTTATGGAAATATTTTATTAAATGACATAACGTTTTTTGGCTTTTATTTTGATTTTGGTATTCTTGCATATCCACTTACCATTATATTTATAGTTGCCCTTATGAACTGCATTAATTTTATTGATGGATTGGATGGTTTAGCATGTGGAATTTCAACTATTTTCTTTGCAACCATTGGTGTTATTGCGTTTATTATGCATAACATAGGTAGCTTAGAAATAACCATTACGTTTATTATGTTAGGAGCATGCTTAGGATTTTTAATCTTTAATTTTCATCCCGCTAAAATATTCATGGGAGAAACTGGATCAATGTTTTTAGGATTTATGATAGCGGTTGTTTGTCTAATGGGATTTAAGGCCGTAACCCTTACTTCCTTAGTGGTACCAATGATTATTCTTGGTATTCCAATACTTGATACTTTGTTTGCAATAATTAGAAGATTAATTCATAAAAAACCTATTTACATAGCGGATAAGCAGCATTTACATCACCAATTATTAAATAAGAAATTTAGTCAACGTACAACGGTTTTAATAATATACATGGTAAACATACTGTTTTCCTTAGCTTCTATCTTTTATATCTTAAAGGACAGAAAAGCTGGCGTTATGATATATGTTGTTATAATGATTTTAATAATATGGCTAGTATTAACAACGGATATATTAACGGATAAAGCAAAGGTGCATCTTACCGTTCCTAGCGCACTAAAAAAACATGCCATAAATAAAAACTCTAAAGATGATAAAAAGAAGTTAAAAAGTAGTAAAAAATAATGGGATGTTAGAAAATAAATAATTTATTTCTAGCATCTTTTTTATGCATAAAAAGATATTTTTGATTATAGTTTACGATAATAATGGGTGTAATAAATTTTAAAAAAAGTTGGAAGTGAATATTATCATAAGGTATTTTCTAAATATGATATTGATAAAGATACAAAGTTAGAAAATATTCCAGTTTGGGAATTTCTAGAAATAATAACATTTGGTGATTTAGTTAATTTTTATGAGTTTTTTGCTAAAGAATATGAGTTGAAAAATGAAATTAAAAATGTTTTTATTTTAAGGGAAATTGTAAAATTAAGAAATGCAGTTGCTCATAATTCATGTGTTCTATGTGATCTTGATAAAAAAGATAATAACTTTCCTCCTGATTTTAAAATAGTTCATTATTTAAATGGTTGTGAAATAGGAAAAGAAACAAGAGATAACAAATTAAGTAATTCAAGAATAAGACAAATAACTTATACACTTTATATGTTTAATAAAATTGTGACTAGTACAGGTGTTAAGATAAATATCACTAATGATATAAATGATTTGTTTTATAAACGAATAATTTTACACAAAGAATATTATATTAATAATGAACTATTAAAATCAATGTATGCTTATTTTGATAAGATAATAAAAAAACATTATAGCATGAATATTGAAGAAAATAGTTTGACATAATCATTATTATTTGTTAATATGATTATGCAAGGAAAAAGTGTTTACACTTTTGCATGGGCACTGTCTTAATTGATGGAGCCCTATTTTTCTGCAATAAATTTCTTAGTTTTATATAATTTTATATTGATCTATTCGTACCAAATGAGATAGTGACACAAGCTTTTATTAATGCAAAACAAGGAAAATAAATATTAAATGGGATGCTAGAAATAAATTACTTGTTTTCTAACATTTCCTTTATTTTTTTTGTTATAATTTTTGACAACTTTAATAAAATATGGTATAAGTATTAGCCGTGGAGCAGTATTCTAGTTTGAATAGCACCATGAAGACGGGCCTAAAAATCCGTTAAAGAGCATACCTGTGAAACGTCTTGTGCTTGCTTCTTTCGCCCAGATTGGGGTGAGTGCTGGATATGAGTTTGCTGGGCTGGCTGTAATGGCATACAGATTATCAAGACCCATCAATACGCGGAGACTTAAGTATGTGCACGGCATTAGACCTTGTACGGCTTAAGATTAAACCTACTATGTGGCTTACGCTATGAGTAGTGTAGCTTGCCTTGAGTGAGAGTATTGGGAAAAAGGATCAGGCCTTTAGTTTAGGCATAGACTGATGGTTATTGCCTTTTGAAATTTCTCTTGCAAAAGAGAGCTAGTGGTGACTTATTCATTTGAAGAAATTTCCTAGACTGTGACTTTCTTGAAATTGCAGTGCGTACTAAGTGGTAATCAAGTAATGCTTATCCGCAAGGAAGCATGCTTTTTCTTAAATGGGAACGGCCTAATGGTAACAGAGGGTGAAAAGGTGGGAAATCCAACTTGACCTAAGACGCAAAGTTTGTCATGAAAGATTCCACGCTATTTTAATTGTACTTATGTACAATCTTTTTTTTTTATGATATTATTATCTTGTATAATAGTAGGAGGTAATAATATGCACGATAACGAGTCTAAAATAAAATTTTATAGTCTAGGAAGTGAAAAAATAGATTTTTCTAATATATCTAACTGGGAACCTTTAGATTCTTCTAAACCAGTAATAGCTTCAAAGGGTTTTAATAAAGCTTTAAAAAGTGTAATAGATAAAGATATTGCACTTTTATCGAAAAAAATAAGCGACATAGTTAAAGAAATAAAAAAAACTCTTGTTATTAATAATTTTACCAACGAAAATATAAGTGATAAAGTAGAAGACATTGATGAAATAGTAAATGAAGTTGAAACAACTATTAGTAGGATTATAATAGAAAAAGAAAGCATAAAACTCAAATTATTTAGTACTAATAAAAAGTTAAAAAAAGAGCGTCTTAAGAATTTAAGCGATGCCATAGATACGTTATCGAAATATCAAGCGGAACTAATATCAATAAGTAATGAATATAATAAATTAACACAAAGAAAAATGTTTTTAAAGGATGACTCGTTTGATAATGAAAACAGTAAAAAGAAAAAAGAAGATCCATTAGAAAGAACGGTTAATTTTTACATGAATAAGCAAAAAGAAATTTAATATTTCTTTTGTTTTACATGGAGGTTTTAATGAAGATTAAATCTTTTAATGAAAAGTACGAAAAAAAAGTTAAAAAAGTAGATAAGAGGCCCAAACGGTTTGCTAATTATAAGTGGGTAACAACGATAATGCTTTGTGCGTTTTTAATATCATTACTATTTTCTAGTTTAACCGAAGTTATGGTATCTTATTTGAGTATCTTTATAGGCATTATAATAGTTTTCTTAATAATTATTATTGGTGTTATTTTTGATATGATTGGTGTTGCCACAACCGCAGCTTCTTTAAGACCTTTTAATTCGATGGCATCAAAAAAGGTAAGGGGGAGTAAAACCGCTATTTTTTTAATCCATAATGCTGAAAAAGTTTCGGCTTTTTGTAATGATGTTATCGGAGACGTATGCGGCGTAATTTCTGGTTCAGTTGGTATTCTTATTTCCTCCGCGGTGGCACAAAAGTTTAATCTTAATAATGGGGTAGTAACGCTTTTTTCAACTGCCCTTATCGCATCACTTACCATTGGAGGAAAGGCAATGGGTAAAAGCTATGCAATTAATAAAAGCGACGTAATAGTTTTTAGGTTTGCTAAAATAGTTAGTTTCTTTAAAAGGGAGGTTAAATAATATGAAAGTATTATTATATTCAGAAGGATTGAAGGTTGTTGGAAAATCAGGCTTAGGTAAGGCCATTAAACACCAAATAAAGGCACTTGAAAGTGAAAACATAAGCTATACTTTAAATCCAAAGGACGATTATGATATTTTACATATTAATACGTATTTTCTTAAATCTTACTTTTTAGCAAAAAGGGCTAAAAAACAAGGTAAAAAAATAGTTTATCACGCCCATTCCACCGAGGAAGATTATAAAAATGGCTTTATTTTTTCAAAGGCAACGTCCAAACTATTTAAAAAATGGTTAATTAAGTGTTATAGCTTGGGAGATGTAATAGTAACTCCAACTTTATATTCTAAAAAACTATTACAAAGTTATAAAGGATTAGAAGATAAAACAATTTATGACGTATCAAATGGTATTGAATTAGAGTTTTTTAAAAAGGATGAAAAGCTTGGTGATAAATTTCGTAGAACATACGGATACACCAAGGATGATAAGGTGATTTTTGGTATCGGCTTATACATTGAAAGAAAAGGAATCGTTGATTTCGTAGAGCTTGCTAAAAGACTTCCGGAATATAAGTTCATTTGGTTTGGATATAGCCCGTTATTAGCAGCAACTAAAAAAGTTAGAAAAGCGGTTAATACTAAGCTTGATAATTTAACGTTTGCAGGATACGTTGAGCAAGACGTAATAAAAGGTGCAATGAACGGAGGAGATTTATACTTATTTCCCACGTTAGAAGAAACGGAAGGAATACCAATAATTGAGGCTTGCGCTTGTAAAACAAATGCTATTATAAGAGATATTCCAATCTTTGATGGTTGGCTTATTGATGGGAAAAACGTATATAAAGCAAAAGACGTTGATGAGTTTGAAAGGAAAATAAAACTATTTTTTAATGGTAAACTTCCTAGTGTTGTGGAAAATTCTTATAAAATCGCAGAAGAAAGAGATATTAAAAAAATAGGTAGGAAGTTAAAAAATATATATGAGAGTTTATGATGCTTTAGGAATAAAGCATTTTTTTATGAGTGTTTTTTAAAGTATAAGAGAATAATTAAAGTGGGAGGTTATATATGTTTGAATTAGAAGAAAAAACTAATATAAAAGATTTGATATATGAAGTAAGAGGAAAACAAGTGATGTTAGATAGTGATTTAGCTATTTTATATGGATGTAAGAATGGTACCAAAGATATAAATAAATCGGTAAAAAGAAACATGGAAAGATTTCCGAGTAACTTTTATTTTCAGTTAAATAGTGCGGAGTTAAATAAGATTAAAAATGATGATTTGCGGTTCCAATTTGGAACCGCAAATATGAAAAGAACATTACCATATGTATTTACAGAGCAGGGAGTTGCGATGTTATCGAGCGTATTAAGGACAAAAGATGCTGCAAGAGTAAGCGTAAATATAATGAATGCATTTGTATCGATGAGAAAGTTTATATATGGAAATAAAGATATATTTAAAAGAATAATAACAATAGAAAATAAAACGGATTATATAGAAAGTACGTTAATAAAGCATGATATAAAAATAGAAGAATTATTTGATAAATTTGATAGAAAAGAAGATTTAAAAAGCAAGTTATTTTTTAATGGAGAAATATACGATGCTTATAGCTTACTGATAGATATAATAAAAAGTGCAGCTAAAGAAATCATAATAATAGATAATTATGTAGATAAAAAAACACTAGATATATTAACTAAGAAAAATATAAATGTGATTGTATACATAATAACAAGAAAAAAAAGTAATATAACAAAACTGGACATAGAAAAGTTTAATAACCAGTATCCAAAAATAGAAATAAGATATACCAATATTTTTCATGATAGGTTCATAATAATAGATAAAAATGAGTTATATCATGTGGGAGCATCTTTAAAAGACTTAGGAGTAAAAGTATTTGGCATCAATAAAATAGA
>CANPXR010000017.1 GCA_947586655.1 uncultured Bacilli bacterium
ATAATAAAGATTTAGAGTTAAGATATGGTAAAGAAAATGCTAGTCATGGTTGGATTGAAATGGATGGTTATTGCTATGATCCAACACTATTACTTAGATTTAAAAAAGAAACTTATTATGAAATATACAAACCGTATAATGTTTATAAAATTACTACAGAGGAATATAAAAATTGTTGTGATTCTAATAGACAAATTTATGAAGATATAGTAAATACTGAATTAAAAGATTTTCAACCTAACGGAAGAAAAAGAACCGATTTATGTACTAAGATTCCTTTAATTCAAGGAATTGCTGAGATGAGAACTGATGAAGATTTTAAAAAAGAATTAAATGAATACTTAAATTCAATTCAGTATGATGAAAGACAAGTTTATGAAGAAATGAATCAATCATTTCAAAAGTGTTTAAAGGAAGAAACAACAAAATCTAGAAAAATGTAGAATTATTTTTTAAAATATTTTATAATTATTTATCAAATGTGATGAATCAGACTGTGAGGTGTAAAACCTCTTTTGCAAACGCACCATTAGAAAGTTTTTATTCTAAAAAATTCGAATATTAATATAAAATATAACCCCTTAGATTGTTTTGATATAATTTCAAAAATACCTATGGGGTTAATTATTTTGTAATAAGCAAAATATGACTAAGATCAAAAAAGACATTTATATAGAGTAAATTAGATAATATTATTTATGATCTTAAAAAAAGAAAATTTTAAACATTAATTGTTAAAATCTCTTTTAAAGTTTATTTTTCACTACTTCTTTTTAACTTTTTGCAATAAGAAGCCTCTTCGCCATCCTTTACTTTTTGTAGTATAACATTTGCATAATGCTTTGCTAAATCCATATAGGAATCTAATCCAACAAAATCTATTTCATAAAGATTAGGAAAGTAAGTCTTTTTATATGATCTTCCTATAATTAGTCCTTCATCATTTGCTTTATCAAACGCATGATTAAATACTTCAATAACATTTTCTAACTTTGCTTTGAAATTCGATAACCTTATGTACTCTTTACAAAACTCTTTTCTAAGTAAAGGAATGGAGTTAAAACCACTGTTTTCTTGTTTTAAAATTACAATTGTTGATATAAGTAAATTATAAAAATTTAATTCATCATCATTACCCGTTAGAACATAATCAGGTTCGTATTTTGTTGGTAATTTAATTACACCACTTGATTTATACCATACACTGGCAAATGATTTAGTTGTATAAATAACTGAATCTTTTACATTATCACTAACTAGTCGAATATTAGGGAGGCGTTTATTAACTATTTTTGATATTTCTTCGTTAATTCTATCATGCCCATTTTTTGCTGTATCTTGACTAAAAACATCTTCCTCACCCAAATTTCCTTTTGCAACATAATTATCTACATCTTGGGATATGTATTGTACTAATTGCAAATAAAGATTTCTCCAATCAATTTCAGTGTAACTATTAAAAATCTCTGCAAATTTTGCTTCACTTTGATATCTAGCTCCTTCAATTACTATTTCCTTAACTCTTTTTTTTATTAAATTAACCCACCAATAAGAAGTTGCTTCAACTGGTGATAATTCTATATTCTCAATCTTTTGCATATATAAAACCTCTTTTTCTATTTATCCTATATTATACTACTTATTCTATTATTTGCTAATCCTTTTAAGTTTTGTAATATAATTTATAACTTATATGAAAATATTATAAAATGCTGATTATTTAAAAAGCTGTAAATATCTAAATTACTTAAAACAGATTGATAGAAAGATCAAACTCTTGGGTTCGAGTTTTAAAATGTTTAAATTTATGATATCATATAGTAATGTGGAGGGCTATGTATGGAAAAATTAAAAGAATTGCTAAATTATCAACAGGAAATATCAAATATTCAGTATACGATTAATATTTTAAGATGGGAATTAAAGATTTCAACCCCAAAGAAGTCAGAACAAAATTTAATAGATTTAATCTCTAATTATGAAAGTAAATTATTTGAACTTCAAACCTCAGACTATTATGGTAAATTGTTAAATGAAGTTATAAAAGATATTGATTTTAAAAAGATTGAAAAAGCTGAACAAAACTATATTTATAATTTATTAAGACATTATGAAGAAAAAAGAAAAATTCCTATGGATTTCTATGCAAGATATATAGAACTAAAAAATAAATCTAATCTTGTATGGAAAAATGCAAAAGAACAAGATGATTATCAATTATTTAAACCATATTTAAAACAAATAATTGAAATGACGAAACAATACTATAGATATATTGATGGCAATTCTAAAAATTTATATGATGTAATGTTAAATCATTATGAAACTGGTATGACAAGTAAAATTATAGATCAACTATTTGATGATTTGAAGAAAAGATTACTTCCTATAATTCCAAAAGAATCCAAACAAGAGTTACGTAATTATAAATTTGAATATACTGACCAAGAATTAATTGACTGTGCACAATTTTTATTAGAATATATAGGATTTGATATAAATAAAGGATTGTTAGGAATATACCCTCATGGTTTTACAGAAAAAATGAATGTGAATGATATAAGAATAGCATTTGAACATACAAATAATCCATTTGATTTTGTTACAACAATCATCCATGAAGGTGGTCATGGAATTTTTGAGCAAAATATTAAGAAAAATTTATCTAGATATGAAAATAAAACTATAGATAATTTATATGCTTTACATGAAAGTCAATCTAGATTTTATGAAAATATTTTAGGTAGAAACATAAATTTCTGGATACCAATTTATGATGAAATTAGTAAAAAGTTACATTTAAATTTACCTTTATCTGAATTTATAAGTATATTAAATAATCCTGTACCAAATGTTAAGAGAACTGAAGCTGATGAATTAACATACTGTATGCATATAATTTTAAGGTATGAAATTGAAAGAGCAATATTTAATGATGATGTTTCACTTGATGAATTACCGAGTTTATGGAATCAAAAAATGAAAGATTATTTAGGAATTGTAATTGAAAATGATTCGGACGGATTAATGCAGGATGTTCACTGGTCTGAAGGAGACTTTGGATATTTTCCCTCTTACTTATTAGGAACAATATATGATGGAATGTTTGTTGAAGCTATTGATAGAGATCTAGGTAATTTGGATGAATTATTAAGAACAGGAAGAATAAAAGAAATAACGAATTACTTAATTGAAAATATTTATAAAAATGGTGGTGCATATACTTCTACTGAAATAATCAAAAAAATGTGTAATTCTGAAATTACAGTTAATCCAATAGCAAATTACTTTGAAAAGAAATATTCTAAGGTAAAATAAAAGTGCTAAATATAAAGAGGAAAGTATGAAAGAAACTATAAATACTCAAGATTTTTTAAAGAAAGTAATGATAGAATCTTCTTACAAAAAAATTGTTGAACCAGAAATTTTAGAAAATTTTTTTTAGATATTTGATAAGGATTTTGAAAAAGAAGAATATGATTCTTCAATTGATGATATTTATAATATGGCATTAGATTTTTATAAAGATTATAATTTGAAATATTATAATAAAATTATAAATGCGATTAAAAATAATCAAATAATAATAAAAGAACATATTAAAAATTCATATACTAACACCAATAGCGGAAAAACTTATATTAAACTAAATAAAAATGATGCTGATTTATTTATTTTAGTTCATGAATTTGCCCATTATATTGATAGAAGTCAAAATCCACATATCATACCAGATGAGTTTTGGTTTTTATCTGAAACCTATGCGTTTTATATGGAAAAAAAAGTTAGAGATATGGTTAGGAAGAAAATATCAAAAACTTATTCTTAAACGAAGAGAAAACAGGATGTATTTTGAATCAAAAATGTTAAAAGCTATAAAATATCAATTAAAATATGAGAAAATGTATTTAGAAAAGGGAAACATAACGGAAGAAGATTTGAAACATACGGAAATAAGAATAATTGAACAGTATAATTATTCAAATTTAGTTAATTATTTATTACAGTATCCCATAGCAAACGTACTCTCTGATTATATTATTAGAAGTTTTCAAGAGGACTTAGATGAAAAATTTTATCAAATATGTCTTGATATGAATTTATATAAAGTAACAAAAGAGTTTCAGAAATTAAAAGTACTATCTAGGTAAAAAGATCATTATGCTCATTCTTTTATAACACTATAATAAACTCGAACTTTTATAGTTCGTGTTTTAATAACCTTTTAAAAAGTAATGACGTGTGGGTTTAAATAAAGAGAAGGTGAAACTTTATTAATGTCTTACGAATAAAATAGATTTATAGGCTTAGAGAATTTCACGTTTTTAAAACGAGATTTTTTATTATATTATTTTATTTGTGTAATTAATAAATGGGCAGAAACAGGCTGAGTACCACCAGCTAATGGTGTAATCGTTAGGGCGGTTGAATTGATATTAGTTGTTTAAACTATTATTATACCAGTTATTTGACTAGTTTGGATTGTCCTAGTCGGTCCAGTAGGACCAGGTGTACAAGGTAATAGTTTGTAGCAAACACAATTTTTTTCTGACAACATGGATTTTTTTGATTATTATCACAATTATAATTACTATAGCTAAAAATTGATTTTTCCATATAATCTTCTCTTTTGTTAAAATAAAATATTTATTATATAATATGAGTATCATGGATAAATGCCACAATATTTATAAACCATTAGTTTAAATGTGTTGACAAATAAAAAATAGGTGTGCTATAATCTTATTGCTATTTAATTGTTATATGTGTTTTGTTTGTGCATATAATAGTTAATGTATTTGGAGGAATACCCAAGTCTGGTTGAAGGGACCGGTCTTGAAAACCGGGAGGTCGGGCAACCGGCGCGGGGGTTCGAATCCCTCTTCCTCCGCCACTTAATTTATTACATCGCGGGATGGAGCAGTTCGGTAGCTCGTCGGGCTCATAACCCGAAGGTCGTAGGTTCAAATCCTACTCCCGCAACCATGGATTTAACACTTAAGTTTATCTTGAGTGTTTTTTATTGTATACATACTAAAATAAGTAATCATAATAATATTGGTGATAACTTATGAAGAAGAGCTTATGGCAAAAAGATATTATTAGAAGTAACTTTAAAACGTTAAATAAAGATATAGATGTTGATGTACTAATAATAGGAGGAGGCATAACCGGTGTTACTACGGCTTATAACTTAATTGATACAAAGTATGACATAGTGTTATTGGAAGCGGATAAATTTTTCAATGGCACAACGTGTAAAAGCACTGGTAAATTAACATATTTACAGGATTTAAAATATCAGGATATATATAACTTATATGACTTTGAAACCGCTAAACTTTATTATGAAGCCCAAAAGGATGGAATTAAATTAGCTAAGAAAATTATTAATGATAACAACATAGAGTGTAATTTAATAAAAACAGATTCCATAACCTTTACTACCTCAAAAAAAGAAGTGCCTAAATTTGATTGTGAAAGAAAAATATTAGATAAACTAAATGTTAAATACTACTCGGTTTCAAATGACTTAAACCAAAAAGATATTAAAAGCCTAATATTAGTAAAGAATACTTATGTATTTAATCCGGTAAAGTATTTAAATGGTATTCTTAATGTTATAAAAAATAAAGATAATATTAGTATATACGAAAATAGTAGGGTAAGAAAAATAAAAAAAGAAAATAATTATTATGTTGCTTACGTAAATGAATTTAAAGTAAAAGCAAAGAAAATAGTAGTATCATGTAACTATCCTTTTTTTACTATTCCAGGATTTGTCCCTTTTAAAACATACATGGAAAAATCTTATATCACCGCAACTAAAGTTGATTATATTAAAACTATTTCTGGAATAACCAGTAACTATCCAACCATATCATTTAGATATCATGTGGATAAAGATGAAAACTATTTTATTTATCTAAATAATTCTTCAAAATTATGTGATAAACTAAATTATAAGAAAAATTATAACGAGTGTGTAAACACCGCTAAAAAAATAACTGGTAAGGTTGCAAATTATAAGTGGACTAACATGGATGTTATGACAAATGATTTTATGCCTCTTATAGGAAGAGTCTCAAACGAGGAAAAAAACGTATTTATTGCAACTGGGTATAATACCTGGGGTATGACAAACGGTACGATAGCAGGTAAAATAATATCTGATTTAATAAAATCTAAAAAAAATAAGTATTTAAAAATCTTTAATCCTTCAAGGGGTATGACGATAACGAAGTTTAAAAACTTTATTAGTAATACGGTAATCTCAAACACAAAGGCGTATTCCTTTAATTTGATAAAGAAAAATCCTAGTTGGTATAAAAACAAAGCATGCGTAACGAAAATTAATGGAAAACGGGTAGGCATATATTTTGATAATCAGGGTAATAAACATGTTGTTTCAAACATATGTCCTCATTTAAAATGTTTTTTAACTTTTAATGAGGAGGATAAAACGTGGGATTGCCCTTGTCATGGATCTAGGTTTGACGTTTTTGGTAACGTTGTAAGAGGTCCAGCTTGTTATGATATAAAAATAGATGAAACTAAAGAGTAACACTAGTTTCATCTATTATGTCTATTAAGAAATCTTTATTTGGATTTTTATCACCTAAGAGCATGCTATTACATATTTTGATTCCATCCTTGTTATTAAATTTACCATATTTTTTTAACCAAATGTTATTTCTTACCATGTAATAATCACTTTCTTCATTTATTATTAAATAAGTTAATAGATTAAACATAAATATATCAAGTTCTGGTACTATGCCATATGTTTCGATAAAATCCATTGAGTAATCGTTAACATAACGTGTATCTGTTCTATATTTTTTATAGCTACAATTATCAAAGTCTATAATTGCGACAGTACCATTTGAATACATTATGTTAGAGCTAATTAAGTCCGCATGAATTATACCATGTTCATGCATTAATAAAATTTCTTTTTTAATATCCTTAAGATATTTTATTCTAACGTTATGATGCTCTTGATCTAGAAAAATAACGTCTTTTCCATCGTAAAATTCTGATAGATACATATTAGTGTGATTGTTCTTTTTAACCCAAAGTTCTGGTACGTAAAGTCCTTGGACATCAACCTTACTTAATAAGCTTAATTTTCTTCTTTTCCCATTTAAATAGTTACTATTATCAAATACTTTTAAAACGTAATTTTTACCATCAAACGTACACCTTTTAATTTTTCCGTACGATCCAAAGCCACATTGCTCATCATCAATGAAATTTAGGTCTTGGTAATCAATAGTCTTCAAAGTATCACCATCTTTTTGTAATATGTTTAATATTTTAACATAAAATAAAAATATGTAAATCAAAAATTGCTACGAATTGCATAAAAAAGTTGTTGACAAAGTATTTTAATTAATATATAATTTGTTTGTACCTCAAAAAGAGTTATGCTTCAATAGCTCAGTTGGTAGAGCATCCGGCTGTTAACCGGCAGGTCGTAGGTCCGAGTCCTACTTGAAGCGCCATGTGAAATGAAAGTAGCTTTTGCTACTTTTTATTTATTTAGTCCATTATGTTATTAACTAACTTATATACTAAATAAATAATAATTAAATGTTGTAAAATAATAAAAATATGTTATAATTTAGTTATATTTATAAGCAATGAAGAGGAAAAGTACTTAAATTATTCTTAAAAGAGAGCTGATGACGGTGAAATATCAGTAAGAAAAGTTTAAGGAAAGAACACCTTGGAGCATCTTACCGAAAAAACTATTTAGTAGGCTAAGACGGAAGATAACCCGTTAAAATATCTTAAAGTGACTATTTAATAAATAGTAAACTGGGTGGTACCACGGATTAAAACAGTTATTCGTCCCTATAGGATTGATAGCTGTTTTTTTAATTTAATGGGGTGAAAAAATGGATGAGTTAAAAAGAAAATATGCAAGGTTTTTGATTCAAAAATGTTTATCAATGAATCCTGGTGAACCACTTTTACTTAGTTATTTAATAGAACAAAAAGAGTTTGTAGATATTGTAAAACAAGAAGCTAAAAAACTTGGGATAAAACAAATATATGATGTCGAATATGATGGTAAAAAAACAAAAGATATATTAATGAACCACACCATTGAAGAAATAAAAAGGGAACCTTATTTTAATAGAAAAGTAATAAAAGACGTATATGATAAAGGTGGTTCATTATTATCCTTAACGTCTTATAGTGATCCTAAGTTAGATGATGTTCCACTAGAAAAAAAGAAATTGATGAATAAAATAAAAGTTGATACACAAGAAGACGCGGTTAAGGCAAGGGGAATATATAAATTTCCTTGGTGTATAGCAGCAGTCGCAACAAAAAAATGGTCAGAAAAATTAAAACTTAAATCAGAAGACGAGTTATGGAATATTATATTTAAATGTACCTTAATGGATAAGGAAAACCCTGCTTTGGCTTGGGATGAAAAAATAAGAATTAATACTGAAAGAAGGAATTTATTAAACAAGTTAAAACTTTCGAAATTAAGGTATAAAAATAGTTTGGGAACAAATTTGGAAATAGGACTTCCTCGTAATGTTGTTTGGTGGGGAGCCGCTAAAAAAAGTTTTGATGGGAAAAAAGATTTAATAGTTAATATGCCAACTGAAGAGGTATATACAACTCCTGATAGAAACAAAGTAAATGGAGTTGTTTATTCAACCAGGCCATTAGTTATTAAAGGTAGTATAATCGATAAATTTAAGTTAGTTTTTAAAAATGGTAAAGTTAAAGAAGTTTCGTCTACTAATAATAAAGAAAAATTATTAGAAATGATAGAAGAATTTGAAAATATGAATTTTTTAGGGGAATGCGCGTTAGTAGATTATAACTCTCCTATATCTAAAACTAATATGGTATTTAATTCTACTTTAATTGATGAAAATGCATCATGTCATTTGGCACTGGGAAGAGGCTTTCCTAAATGTATACCTAATGGAGAAAATATGACTGATGAACAATTATTAGAAAATGGAATAAACAGAAGCAAAAATCATGTTGACTTTATGGTTGGAACTAAAGACTTAAGTATAATAGGAACAGATATATATGGTAATGAAGTGCCAATATTTATAAGTGGAGATTTTGCTTTAGATGAAATAAATAAATTTTTAGAAGAAAGGACTGATAAATAATGAATACGTATAGAACAAATACATGCGGTGAATTAACAATAAAGGATTTAGATAAAGAAGTTACTTTATCTGGTTTCGTTCAAGGAATAAGGGATCATGGCGGAGTTATGTTCATTGACTTAAGGGATCATTTTGGAATGACCCAAGTTGTTGTTCATGATGATTCAATGCTTAAAGGAGTTAGTAAAGAAACGGTTATTAAAATAACTGGTAAGGTGGTAAAAAGAGACGTTGATACCATAAATAAAAAAATAACTACCGGTGAAGTTGAAGTAGTAGCAGATACTTTAGAACTTCTTTCAGATACCGCAAAAGCATTACCTTTTGAAGTAGATGAGTCAAAAAAGGTATCAGAGGACGTAAGACTAAAATATAGATTTTTAGATTTAAGAAACCCTAAGGTACATGAAAATATTGTAATAAGATCAAAAGCATTTGACTTTTTAAGAAACAAAATGAAAGAGTTAGGATTTTTAGAAATAACAACTCCAATTATCACCTCATCCTCACCAGAAGGGGCAAGAGATTTTATAATTCCATCAAGAAAGCATAAGGGTAAATTTTATGCTTTACCACAAGCTCCGCAGCAATTTAAACAACTTTTAATGGCATCTGGTTTTGATAAGTATTTTCAGCTTGCACCATGTTTTAGGGATGAAGATGGAAGAAGTGATAGATTAGTTGGTGAGTTTTATCAACTTGACATGGAAATGGCTTACGCAAATCAAGAAGACATCATGGAAGTAGCAGAACAAGTGTTTCCAGCGTTCTTTAAAGAATTTGGTAAAAGAAAGGTAACTGAAGGTCACTTTAAAAGAATACCATATAAGGAGTCAATGCTTAAATATGGTACTGATAAACCTGACTTAAGAAACCCACTTGAGATAATTGATGTATCAGAAGTATTTAAAGAAACAGAATTTAGACCATTTAGGGATTCTATCGTAAGAGCTATAAAAGTAGATGATATAGCATCTAAACCTAACAGCTGGTTTAATGAGTTAGTTGATTACGCAAAATCAATTGATATGCCAGGAATTGGTTACATAACGGTAGAAGAAGATAAATCACTAAAAGGGCCAA
The DNA here is from genome assembly GCA_947586655.1 of uncultured Bacilli bacterium. Classification (GTDB taxonomy): domain Bacteria; phylum Bacillota_I; class Bacilli_A; order RF39; family UBA660; genus Aphodocola. Next base: position 10,242 of record CANPXR010000017.1, read on the forward strand.
TTAATAAATTTCTAACCGAAGAAAATAGAAAGAACTTATTTTCTAAAGCTGGTTTAAAAGTTGGTAGCGTATTATTTTTCATCGCTGATAAAAGAGAAAGTGTAGCATCTAAAAACGCTGGATTAATAAGGGATGAATTAGGACGTAAACTTGATTTAATGGATCATAATTTATTTGAATTTTGTTTCATAACCGATATGCCTATGTATGAAATAAGTGAAATAACTGGTAAGCTAGACTTTATGCATAACCCATTTAGTATGCCAAGAGGTGGAGAAGAAGCATTAGAAAACGAAAACCCACTAGAAATATACGCAGATCAATTCGACGTTGTTTGTAACGGGGTAGAGCTTGTTTCAGGAGCAGTTAGAAATAACAGACCAGAAGTTTTAGTTAAGGCATTTAATCTTGCGGGTTATACCGAGGAAGATATTAAAAAGAAGTTTAATGCTCTTTATACCGCTTTTAGTTATGGATGTCCACCACACGTTGGTATGGCACTAGGTATTGATAGATCACTTATGATGCTTTTAGAAGAGGATAACGTAAGAGAAACCGTTGCTTTCCCATTAAACCAAAATGGAGAAGATGTTTTAACAGGTACTCCTAATGAAGTTACTGAATTACAACTAAGAGAAACACATATTAAATTAAGATAAATAAAGGAGGATAAAATGCAAAAGATAACCAAAGAAAACATTCAAGATTACGCGTTAAAACTAATGTTTAAGATGAAAGAAGAAGAGTTTGAAACCTTTGAAAAAGAGTTTGAAACCATTTTAAAACATATGGATTTAATAAGTAAAATAGATGGAATAGAAAAAGTAGAACCTTTAGTTTTTCCATTTAAAAACGAAGATGTAAAGTTAAGAAAAGACGTAGCAAATAGCACGTTAACTACTTCTGATGCGGTTAAAAACGCTCATGAGACAATTTATGATGAAGTAAAAGTGCCAAAAGTAGTAGGAGGTGAATCCTAATGAGTTATTTAGATAAACCTTTAGAAGAAATTCACGCTGCTTTAAAAGAAGGTAAAGTAACTAGTAGAGAGTTAACTATAGAATCATTAAATAGGGCACATGTTACCCAAGAGAGCTTAAATAGTTTTGTAACTATTTTAGATGATGTAAAAGAAGAAAAGATAACTGATGACGTGTTATCAGGAATTCCTTATGCTTGTAAAGATAATTTATCAACCAAAGGGATACTTACGACTGCATCTTCCAATATTTTATCAGATTATGTTCCGGTTTTTGATGCAACTTGCATTGAAAAACTAAAAAGTAAAAACGCTGTTATGATGGGCAAGACCGTTATGGATGAACTTGGAATGGGAGGTACTGGTACTACTGGTCATACTGGTGTTGTAAGAAATCCTTGGGATCAAACAAGAATGACGGCGGGGTCATCAGCAGGCTCTGCGGCAGCGGTTGCAAGTGGCATTGTGCCTTACGCTTTAGGAACGGATACGGGAGATTCTATTCGTAAACCAGCCGGTTACTGCGGAATAGTTGGTTTTAAACCTACTTATGGTTTAGTATCAAGATGGGGATTATTTGCGTTTGCATCTTCTTTAGACCACGTAGGCTGTTTAACAAAAACCGTTAAGGATGCGGCTTACGTAATAGATGCGATAAAAGGCCTTGACGAAAAAGATATGACATCATTTGATTCATCAAACATAAAGTTAGTAGAAAATTACACCACAAACGTTAAGGGTAAAAAGTTATTTTACATAAAAGAGTTAAATGATGAATTGAAAAACAGTAAGGAATATTATGATAACTTTATGAAAGTAATTAGCTATGCTAAAGCTTGTGGCATGGAAGTTTATGAAGAAAGTATTAATGAGAATATATTAAGAAGTATTTATCCAGCTTATATGGCAATAAGTTGCGCTGAGGCAACAAGTAATAATTCTAACTTAACGGGAATTCCGTTTGGGTCAAGAAAAAATGGATTAACCCCAGATGAGGTTATGATTAATACCAGAACCGAAGGCTTTTCTGAATTAATTAGAAGAAGATTCGTAATTGGCTCATTTATCCTTCAAAAAGAAAACCAAGAAAAATTATTTAAGAATGCCCAGAGAATAAGAAGATTAATCGTTGATAAGATGACTGAGTTATTTAAAAAATATGATGGTTGCATTATGCCTAATAGTGATTCTATTGCACCACACTTTGGTGATGTAAATGATGTTATGTCCGATAAGTATTTACTTTTTGCGGAAAACCTAGCAATAGGAAACTTTGGTGGTTTCCCATCAATTACGATTCCTTCTGGTTTGATTGATAATATGCCAGTTGCGGTAAACATAACGGGAGCCGTTAAACAAGATAGTAACGTTATTAATATTGCTGCAGCGTTAGAAGAAAAAATCGGATTTAAACCACTAAGCACAAAGGAGGAAAAATAACATGTATAAAGTAACAATCGGACTTGAAGTTCACTGTGAGCTTGAATCTAACTCAAAAGTTTTTTCTCCGGCGGTAAATGGTTATAACGAAAACCCAAATGTTAACGTAGCATACCAAGATTTAGGTTTTCCGGGAATCCTTCCAGTAGCCAATGAAGAAGCTGTTAAAAGAGCTTTAAAGGTATCAATGGCATTAAATTGTAAAACTCCAGATGAGATAATATTTGACCGTAAGAATTATTATTATCCAGACTTACCAAAAGGATATCAAATAACTCAGATGACTAAACCAGTTGGTATTAATGGTTACTTAAATATTGAAGTTAACGGTGAAATTAAGAAAGTAGACATTCATGATATTCACTTAGAAGAAGATACTGCATCATTAGATCACTATGATACGTATTCATTAATCGATTATAATAGATCAGGTATCCCGTTAATTGAAACGGTAACAGAGCCTTGTATGCACTCTAAAGAAGAAGCTCTAACGTTTTTAGAAACACTACGCTCTTTAATTGTTTACTGCGGTGTATCACAGGCGAGAAGTGATAAAGGTCAAATGCGTTGTGACGTTAACGTATCACTTTCTGATACGGATGAATTAGGTAGTAAAGTAGAAATTAAAAACATTAACTCATTTTATAACGTGGGGCGTGCCATTGACTTTGAGATAGAAAGACAAACTGAAATTCTTCAAAATGGTGGGGTAGTAGAACAAGAAACAAGAAGACTAGATGATGAAACTGGAGAAACTTTCCATATGAGAAGTAAGGTTGACGCGGTAGATTATAAATATTTTATTGAACCTAATATTGCCCCAACACCCGTTACTTGTGAAATGTTAAACGAAATAAGAAAGACTATTCCAATGCTTCAACTAGAAAGAAAACAGATGTATAAAAGCAAATACGATCTTTCTGAGTATGATTCTGACGTATTAGTAAAGGTAAAGGAAAATTCTGATTTCTTTAACGAGTGCGTAAACTTAGGAGCTGATCCTAAAAAAGCATGTAACTGGGTTACTGGAATGCTTATGGGATATTTAAATACAAACGAAATAACAATCGATAAAGTACCTATTAAACCAGTAATGATAAAAGATTTAATAGACTTAGTAGATAGTAAAACAATATCTTCAAAACAGGCTAAAGAAGTGTTTGAAGAGATGGTTAATTCTGGCAAAGAACCTAAAGTTATTGTTAAAGAAAAAGGTATGATGCAAATAACTGATGATAATGCCATTTATGATGTAATTATCGAAGTATTAAAAGAAAATGAAGAACAAGCAAAGGAGTATAACCCAGAAAAAACAAGAATGATAGATTTCTTTGTTGGTCAGGTTATGAAAAAAACTCGTGGTAAAGCAAATCCAGCTAAAACAATGCAAATGTTAAAGGAAGAACTAGCAAAATATAATAAGTAAGAAAAGCAATTATGGCTTTTCTTTTTTTATAATATAAGAATAATTGATTTGTAAGTTAAATTATTATAAAATAAAGTTAATAAATATCATAAGGAGAGATTTTATGTTAGATGGTAAAGTTGCAATTATAACGGGTGGAACACGTGGAATTGGTTTTGCTACCGTTAAAAAATTTTTAGATAATAAAGCAAAAGTTGTGTTATTTGGTTCTAAAAAACAAACGGTTAACAAAGCTATTGAGAAATTAAAAAAAATAAATGAGGATTATGATGTAAGTGGTTTATTTCCTAATATATGTAATTTAAAAGAGGTAGAAAAAGCTTTTGATAAAGTACACAAAAAGTATGGTAAAATTGATGTTTTAGTTAATAATGCTGGGATAAGTTCAATGGAAAGCATTTATGATTATACGGAAGAAAACTTTAGAAAAATAATTGATTTAAACGTTAATGCTGTATTTAATTGTAGTAAGGCCGTAGTAAAGTACATGAAAGAAAATAAGGGTGGGGTGATATTAAATACATCATCAATGGTAAGCTTATATGGACAATCAAGTGGTTGTGGTTATCCCGCAAGTAAATTTGCTGTAAATGGTCTTACTAAATCCCTTGCAAGAGAATTAGGGCGTGATAACATAAGGGTTAATGCGGTTGCACCAGGAGTAATTTTAACTGATATGATGAAAAACGTTCCAGAGGAAAAAATAAAGTCTTTAATTAGCACCATACCTCTTGAAAGAATTGGAAGCCCAGAAGATGTTGCAAACGCATTTTTATTCTTAGCAAGTGATATGGCAAGTTATATAACAGGCGAGATATTATCAGTTGATGGAGCTATAAGGTGTTAGTTATGGATAAGAATGTGTTAAGGAATTTATCTTATGGAGTATATGTTGTAACAAGTACATACAATAAAAAAAACGCGGGATGTATTGCAAATAGTATCATGCAAATAACATCAAATCCCGTTACCATCGCAATAAGTATGAATCATGATAACCATACTAATAAAATTATTAGTTGTTCTAATTTTTTTGCCATTTCAATATTAAAGGAAACTACTAATCCAAAAATAATCGGTGAATTTGGGTTTAAAACTAGTAAGGATACTAATAAGTTTAAAGACGTAAAACATAAACTTATAGAAAAAATTCCAGTTATAAATGATTCTTGTGGATACATAATATGTAAGGTAATTGATAAGATACAAACAAGTAGTCATACTATTTTTATTGGTGAAGCAATTAAAGCCGATAACTTTACTAGTGATAATCCTATGACCTATAAATATTATCATGAAAAATTAAAGGGTTCATCTTCTAAGAACGCACCAACATATCAAAAGGAAGAGCAGATAGATAATAAAAATGGTAATAAAATGAAAAAATGGAAATGTAAAATATGTGGATATGTTTATGAAGACGATGAATTACCTAAAAATTTTATATGCCCAATATGTGGGCAACCACATACTGAATTTTATGAGATAACGAATTGATATACTTATAAGGGAGGTATCTTATGTATGATGTTGCAATAATTGGAGCTGGAGCTTCTGGATTAATGTGTGCGTGTGTTTTAAAAATTAAAAATCATAAACTAAAAGTATTGTTACTGGAAAAAAATGATAAAATAGGTAAAAAATTACTTATTACTGGTAACGGAAGGTGTAATTTAGGCAACCTAAATACAAATATTAGTAACTATAATAGTTCAAGTGATATAAATAGGTTTAAAAAGTACTTAGATATTAAAGAGTTTCTAGATTCAAAAGATGATGTTATACCATCACTTTTAGATAATGAAAATTACATAGAATATTTAAAATATATAGGAATAATCATAAAAGAAGATGAAAAAAGATTATATCCTTATTCAAATCAGGCAATTTGTGTTTGTAAAGCTTTTGAAAGATATTTAAATTATTTAAACGTTGATATAAAATATAATTATGATGTTACTAGTGCAATAAAAAAAGATAATAATTTTATCATAAATAATGATATAAAAGTAAGGCAAGTAGTTATTGCAACTGGTGGTAAAACGTATCCTAAAACAGGGTCAACTGGTGCCGGTTATGAGATATTAAGAAAATTTGGGCACAATATAAAAACCCTTTATCCATCATTAACTTATTTAAAAACTGATTATAAATACATTAAGGATATCGCTGGGGTAAGGTTTGATTGTTTGGTTAGTTTAAGTGTTGATAAAACCATAAAAGAAACGGAAGATGGACAGGTTCAATTCACCAAGGATTCCGTGTCAGGAATATGCGTTTTTGATTTATCTAGAAATGTAAAAAAATATATAGATGAAAAAAAGAAAGTAAGTCTAATTATTAATTTAGTTCCAAATTATAGTGTTTATCAATTAGAAAAATACATAAAATCATTTAAAGAGTATAAGATAGAAGATGCCTTATCTGGTATTATAAATAATAAGTTAGCATGCGTGATAGCTAAACAATTAAAAATTCATGGTAAACTAGTTAAACAAATGAAAAAAAGTGAAATAGATCATGTATTATTTACCTTACATAACATGTATTTTAATATTACCCAAACAGGTGACTTTAATCATGCACAGATAACTAATGGTGGTGCAAACTTAGATGAGTTTACAGATAAATTAGAATCAAAAATATGTAAAGGGTTATATGCTATTGGAGAAGTATTAGACGTTGATGGAAAATGTGGAGGATATAACCTTTCTTGGGCGTTTACAAGTGCTTTAATAGCAGGGGATGAAATAGTCAAAATGTCAAGTAAATAATTTATAATTGTTTAAAGTAATAAATAATAGTATAATGAAGCTATAAAGAATAGGAGAAGTAAAATGAGTAAGCATAAAAGAAGAAAATTTAGTAAAAAGGTTAAAATATTAATAGTAGTTATACTTTTAGTAATAATTGGTGTGTTAGCGTTGGTACTATTAAATGATAATGAGCATGAGGTAATAAAAAGTCCTAAAAACAAAAAAGTAGTTAAAAAAGAAGAACAAATAAAAATAGTTGATTTGAATTCAACATCAAGACCAATTGCTGTTATGATAAACAATAATAAGGCTGTTTGGGGTTATCAAGCAGGATTACAAGATGCATATATCACCTACGAAATGATTGTAGAAGGTGGTATAACAAGAATGATGGCCATATTTAAAGATAAAGATACCGCAAGGATTGCATCAGTAAGAAGTTCAAGGCATTATTATTTAGATTATGTTTTAGAAAATGATGCGTTATATGCCCATATTGGATGGAGCCCTAGGGCTCAAAGTGATATTTCGTCACTTAGAATAAATAATATTAGTGCTGATAATTCAAGTGCTTTTACTTGGGATAATTCACTAAGAAAAATTGCGAAGGAGCATAGAGCATACACGAGTATAGAAAAGTTAAAAGCAGCTGCTAAAAAAAGAGGATATCGTTTAACTTCAGATAAAAAATTACTTTTAACATATCAAGCAAAGTCTTTGGATTTATCAAAATATGAAGATGCTATGATAGCTAACGTAGTTAGAATCCCATACTCTAAAACCCATTTAACTAGTTATTCTTATGATGCTGAAAATAAGGTGTATAGAAGATACCAGAATAATACTGAACACAAGGATTACGTAACTGGTATGCAATATACTGCTAAAAACATAATTACTTATAAGGTTCATAACTATACCTTAAATGATGGTTATGCAGGTGGAAGACAAGATCTAAATAATATAGGAAGTGGTGAAGGATACTATATTTCAGAAGGATATGCAATTCCCATTACCTGGGAAAAAACATCTAGATCTAATCAAACTATTTATAAGGTCAAATCAACTGGTAAGGAATTAGTAGTAAATGATGGTAATACTTTCATTCAAATTCAACCAGATAATCAAATTCTTACGATAGAATAGAAAAAGCAAAAAAGACATATAATTAATTGGTGATTTTATGTCTTTTTTTCATCTTTTTTTGATTGGAATAATCATTGGTACCGCAATGATAATTCCTGGTGTTAGTGGTGGAGTAATTGCCGTTATTTTTGGTGTTTATGATAAAATGATTTATTCATTAATAAATCTTTCTAAAGAATTTAAAAAAAATTTTATCTTTTTATTTATTTTAGGTCTAGGTATATTAATAGGAGCCATTTGGTTTAGTAATGTTATGATGTTTTTATATAAAAAACATGAAGTTTTAACAAAACTTTCATTTATTGGATTAATACTGGGAGGGGTACCATTTCTATTTAAAGAAGTAAAATTAAAAAATGAGAAAATAAATTATATGGCAATTATAATAACGTTTATAGTATCTCTTGTGTTATGGTTTTTTTCCAAAAATATTTTTCAAATAGATTTAGATTCCGATACCTCTTCTGGTATTATAAACTTTATTAATTTATTTTTAGCAGGAATAATATACTCAGTAGGAAAGGTTATTCCAGGAGTAAGTGGTTCTTTCTTGCTTATAATTATAGGAATGTATGAGTACGTTTTATTAGTTATGGCTCATCCAATAACGATTGGATTAAGACAATTAAATAAACTTATTCCATTTATAATAGGATTAGCTGTTGGTGTAGTGATATTTTTAAAACTAATAAATCATCTATTAAAAAATCATTATGGTTTAACATATAGTATCATAATAGGATTTGTATTAGGTTCCATTCCGGCACTTATTCCAAGTACTTATTTTTCTTTAATTGAAGTAATCATACTGTTAATGAGTTTTATTTTATCTTATAAACTAACAAAACATAACTAAAACATAAAAAAGTTAAATATGTACTTGACAATAATAGTGAATTTTTAGTATACTTAAAGAGCTTTGAAATAAGTTTATACGGTTCCGTGGTGTAGGGGTTAACACGTCTGCCTGTCACGCAGAAGATCGCGGGTTCAAATCTCGTCGGAACCGCCATTTTTTAATTTGGCTCTGTAGCTCAGTCGGTAGAGCACAGGACTGAAAATCCTGGTGTCGGCAGTTCGATCCTGCCCGGAGCCACCA
>CANPXR010000018.1 GCA_947586655.1 uncultured Bacilli bacterium
CTAGAAGAGCAAGCAAAATCATTAGATGACTTAACTATTGGTTATACTGATGTCACTTTTGTTGATGATGGCGACTATGAAATAAGAACGGAGAGTACTAAAACTCCTAAAAACTTAAAAAATAGGTCTAGAAATTAGACCTATTTTTTATTGATTTAATTATGCTTGTTGCGGCTAAGGCGCCTTCACTAGTTGCCGTTACAACTTGATATAAATCTTTACTTACCACATCTCCACAAGCATACACATTACCTATGCTTGTTTTCATATTGCTATCAACTAATATTCCCTTACTATCTGTTTTAAGCATTAATTTTTCGTAGTATGCATCATTTCTTTCTTGTCCTATGCAAACAAACACTGCGTCTATATCTAACGTAGTTCCACTATCTAATTTTATTTTGGATACCCCATCATCCGTTCCTATTACTTCCAATACTTTACTATTATAAATTATTTGTACGTTCTTTTTTGTAATAACGTCACGTTGTTCTTTTTCATCCGCCCTTAAAACAGAAGAACGGTTAATAACGTAAACTTTACCTGCTAAATCACTCATGTATAGGGCGGATTCCATGGCTGAATTTCCACCACCAATTATAGCAACCACCTTATTTTTATATAAAGCCCCATCGCAAACGGTACAATATGAAATCCCCTTGCCTTCATATTTTTGAGCGTTTAATGCATCTAGTTTTCTCGGTATTTTACCACTTGCTATGACTATATATTCCGCGCTATAAATATTACTTTCTGTAATTACACTATAATTTTTATCTTCCCTTTTAATACTCACTACTTTTTCTGTCTTAAAAGGAACGTCAAGTTCCTCTACTTGACTATACATTCTAAAAGCAAGCGTTGGACCATCACCATCAACATACCCTGGATAATTTTCTATTTTATGAGTTATGTTTAAATTACCACCCGGAGAATTAGATTCTAAAATTAATGGAGTTATGCCAGCCCTTTTTAAATATATAGCCGCCGCAAGTCCCCCTGGACCTGCTCCTATTATAATAACGTCATAATTAGAATATGATTTCATTTTCTTGGGCCACCTCATCAGCATAATTCTTACATTTTATTTTAGTAATTATAAACATTATTATTCCTGCTGTAATCATAAATATTGAAAATATTTGTGCCATCTTTAGGCTACCTAACATTAAACTATCGGTCCTCATGGACTCAATGAAAAATCTAATCACACCGTACCATATTAGATACATGGCGGTAGTATTACCTAACTTTGTATTTTTTAAACCCCTAATACCAATCAAAACAAAGAAACCAATTAAACATAAAATAGACTCATAAAGAAACGTTGGATGGTAGTAATTGCCACCTATATGCATGCCATTAATGATAAATTTTGGTAAGTGTAACCTTTCTAAAAATAATCTTGACACTACCCCACCATGAGCCTCTTTATTAAAGAAGTTTCCCCACCTTCCAATGGCTTGTGCCAAAATAACGCTTGGAGCAACAATATCAAGCATTTTTAAAACGTTAACACCATACTTTTTACAATAAACAATTAAGGTTATTAAACCCGCAATTATTCCGCCATGGATAGCAAGACCGCCGTTCCATATTTTTATTATTTCAACTGGATACAAAGTATAATAATCTAAGTTAAATAATACATAATAAATTCTTGCACCAAGGATTCCAAATATAACGCACCAAAAAATAAGATTTGTAACAAAACGGGTAGGAATATTATTTAATTTTGCTTCTTTATTTATTATTACACCCGCTAATATTATTCCTAAAAGAATACAAATAGAATACCAAGTTATTGAAATTGGACCAATATTAATAGCTATTTTACTCATGTTATTTTTTACACCTTTCTATAAGTGGTTTTATTATAAGACTCTCCATCAAAACGTTCATTATACTTATGAATATTGATACAATAAAAGGGGATAGAAATCCAGTTAGATAAAAGTGTTTACCAAGAATTAATGATACAATTAAAAGGATAAAAACGTTTATTACAAAATAAAACAACCCAAGGGACATACCAATAAGAGGTAACGTAAATGTAACTAAAAATGGTTTTATGGTTTTGTTAAGAATATAAATTATAATAGCTGCTAAAAAACCATATAAAATATTTTCTACGTACAGTGATCTAAATAAATTAGATGTTATTAGTAAAACTAGTGCATAGCCAAACATATATATAAGCCATTCTAAAAATACATTTAATCGGTATTCAATCTCTAGGTTTTTATTTTTTTTGTTATCATCTACCACAATTACTTTCATGTTATCACCGATTTAATTATACCATAACAACATTAATTTATATTAATGTTTTTATTTATTTTAAGTAAGTTTGTAGAACTGCTTTGCGTTTTCTGATAATATTTTTTCACAATCACTATATGTCCATGTGTTTCTTACTCTATCTAAAGAGTTATAATCAATGTTACCATGGCAGTCTACATTCCAATTATAATCTAAATCAAATAGTAATTTATCTGGAGATACAAGTTTTTTTAAAATATTAAGATATCCTAAAGAAAAATATTCATTTTTAGGAACACAAACTTTGTATGGATCAAGTGAAATATCAAGATCAGGTCCTAACCCAATCATTATATTTTCACTATTGTTTACTATTTTTATAGCCTCTTTATCTAAGCATGCACCGTGATTTAAAGTGCCTCTTAAGTTATTATCAATTAAAAATTTAACCCATGAATTAGGACAACATTTATTTCTCCAGAACTTAGTTTCCACCCCATACCCGTCATCATAATTATAAACTGATGTATGTAGAATTATTGGAACGTTATAAAATTTAAAAATTTCTATTAATTCCGGTTTAACATCTTCTTTAAAAAAACCACTACTAAAGCCATGAAATTTAATCGCCTTAGGTTTTGTTTCTTTTATTAAATTATCAACGTAATATGGTTCATCTAAGACGCCATGAATCATTGGAACAAAATGTATTTTTGTTTTTGTATTTGTTTTAGATATCAAATCAAAGTAATATTTATTTACCTTTTCATACGGATTACATAATATATTTTCTTTTAATATTTTTCCTAAATAATTAACTTGTTTATAATAATATATTTTTTCGTAATTATCATGCTCCCACATTAAGGCACACGTACTATTATTTTTATCTTTTAAAACAGGCCAAGGCATCGGCATTAAAAGTCCAATATCAATCTTATTAAGTACGCAAAAGTCATCATAATCAAATAATGCCGATTCCCCAAAATAATAATCTTTCCCAATGTGACTATGTGCATCAATTATCATATTATTCCCCCATATTAGATAAAAATAAGGACAAAACAAGTCCTTATTTAATATAAATTTTTCTAACTTCTTTAATATTTTCGTTTTTATCTTTACATCCTTTACAAGTAGTATTGCAAGAGCCGACACCACCACCACATGCACAACTACTACATACTGAGGCATAAGTTTCCATTGAATTACGTAAAATTTTGTTTTTTGCCTCATTCTTGTCAAAAAATTTCATTGTCTCACCTCCTTTACTTTTTCAACACTATCTTTACTAATTAGATAACCACTTTTTAACAACCACCTTAACGTTTGTTTGGTGTGAATACAAAAAGGTTTATCTAGTGCCTGTCTACTTCCAAATAATGCCTCAGATTGAATGGCGCATCCACCACCACAAATGAATAAAGCTCCGCACCCTAAACATTTTTTATTGTTTAAAGTACACCGTTGTTTCCAAAATTTGATTTCATCAGAACATAATATTTTTTGTATTGAATCTTTATTAATGTTTCCTATTACATATTTATCAGTTTTCAAGTATCCATGGCAAATACACACGTCTCCATTCGGCTTTATTGCTAATTGATTAGCTCCAATTGCCCCACAATCAGAAAATTTAAATTCGTTATTATAAAAACTGTCTATTTTTCTAATAATTCTTCCATCATATATATCGTTTTTAATTAAAATATTATGTGACTTAATAAGAAACTTACAAGCTCTTTTATAATAGTTTTCCCAATTACGATCATAATTGGTATAGTGGTATAAATTATAAAATATACTTTTTACTCCTAATTGTTTTAACCAAATAAGTACTTTATCCTGATTGTCTAACAAATCCTCAGAAACCGTTATTGACAAACCATACTTACAGTTTTGAACATCAAGCATTGGAAATTTTTTTATCACCTCATCATAAACACTTTTGTTACTAGTCCTATAAATTCTGTTTTTATCATTCAATTCTTTTGGTCCATCTATGGATACTCCTATTTCTACCTTATGCTTAGATAAAAATCTAATTTTTTCTTCGTCTAGTAAAGTAGCATTGGTAACCATTGAAAAATCAATTGGTGAATTTAATTCTACTGATTTATTTAAAATATATTTGATTATTTCCCAATTTACTAAAGGTTCACCACCATAAAAAATAACCGAACCTCTTAATTTATTATCCTTTAAATAATTAGTATATTTAATTAAAGCACTTTGCGCTGTTTTTTTGGACATATTTACTTCTTTTTTATTGTTGAACTGACAATTTTCTATAAAACAATATTTACAACCTAAGTTACAAGCCGAGCTCAAAATAAAATACATGATATTAATTTTCCCAGTTACTTTTTCATATCTATTTTTTACTATTTCTAAAGCTTGTTTATCCTTATGATAATCATCAACATAAATACCAATTTCTTTTAATTTTAATATTTCCTCTTGCGGTAGGTTAATATTTATTACATCATCATATTTCTTCTTATTTAAATAGACCACATCCATTATCAAAGAATTATATATTGCATATAAATCTTTTTCTAATTTTACATGGTGAAAAAATTTAGATAGCATCATCATAATCACCTAATTTATCTTCCATAATGATTTTACTTGTCTTAAAACCCATTTTTTCATAAAGTTTAATCGCCCGTAAGTTATCTTTACATACCTTTAATTCTAAGTAACTTAACCTATTACCTTTCGCCCACTTTTTAAAGCCATCTATAAGGGATTGTGCCACACCATTATTTCTAAATTCCTCTTCCACGTATAAAGCATCTAAAACCCCTACTTTTTTTATTTTAGAATCCCCGTTATTTTGGATGTATCCATAAATGTAACCCACTATCTTTTTACTTTTTTTTGCGATTAAAAGGCACACGTCTTTATTATCAAAAAAATTTTCGTAAAGAGATTTTACAACGCAGTTTTCATTTATGTTCTTATCATATTTTTTTTCATCAACTATTAACTTCGTTAATAAATCATTTGCATCTAAAGCTAATTCATGATCTGCCTTGATTATATCTATGTTCATATTTGCCTCCACACTCAAATTATATATTTTAGATAGCGAAATATTTGTCGCTTATTATCTTACAAAATAGGTATATTCATCTACGACTCTTTTATTTCTTCCACACCGAGGCAATAAGCAAATCTTATAAGCGTTTCTTTCTTCTTAATATAGTAATACCCTAAAGAAAAACCAAGGTTGTTAGCTATAAATCTATCATCATAATTATCTTCTTTATCAAGGTATGTCCAATATATAATTTTTCTTTCCTCAGTTGTTAATCTGTTAAAGGAGGATCTTACGAGGTTAATGAAAACAACTCTATTTTTCAATTCATTATCATCCTTTTTCAAATAAATATTGTTATTTTGATAAGTATTTAACTGCTCTAATAAAAAGTTATCATTTATCTTTGAATCTGATTTACTATCAACTGAAAGACTATAATAATTATATTTTTCTATTACTTCTTTTACGTTTTTCTTAGTTTTTGGCCAATCAACACATGTCGTTTTCATTTTGTAATAACTCCTTTCTTAATATATTTTATCATTTGCAAAGTTTAAAAAGTTAATCTTAAACTAACAAATAATTTATAAAAAAATAAAGTAAAAGTTACATTAACCTCTACTTTATTATTATCCGTTATTTTTAAAAACACTTGTTAATTTAATATTTTTTTTAAGTACTGACCAGTGTATGAGCAAGGACATTTTGATACATCTTCAGGCGTTCCTTCACAAACAACCATTCCGCCACCGTCCCCACCTTCAGGACCCAAATCAATGATATGATCCGCAATTTTTATAACATCTAAGTTATGTTCTATTACGATTACGGTGTCACCGTTGTCAACGATTCGGTTTAATATTGAAAGTAATCTTTTTATATCATCACTATGAAGGCCCGTCGTTGGTTCATCTAGTATGAATACACTTTTTCCAGTTGGTTTTTTCTGCAGTTCTTTCGCAAGTTTAACACGTGATGCCTCACCACCAGATAAAGTTGGAGCACTTTGCCCTAGTTTTATATAACCTAAACCAACATCCATTAAGACACCTAGTTTTCTTTTAATTTTAGGATGATTTTCAAAAAAATCAAAAGCCTCTTCTACCCTCATTTGCAAAACGTCATAAATCGTCTTATTTTTATATTTAACTTCTAATGTTTCTTTGTTAAATCTTGTACCTGCACATACCTCACAAGGTACGTATACGTCTGGCAAGAAATTCATGGATATTTTCTTTACCCCATCTCCCCAGCAGGCTTCACATCTTCCACCTTTTACGTTGAACGAAAATCTTCCCTTGTCATAACCCCTTATTTTTGCTTCTTTAGTATTAGCAAAAACATCTCTTATATCATCAAATACTCCAACGTAAGTAGCTGGGTTACTACGTGGAGTGCGACCTATTGGGTCTTGCGTAATATCTATTACTTTATCTACGTTTTCTAAACCTTTTATACTCCTATGATTTCCAGGAATAACCTTAGAACCATATATATTTAAAGCTAGAGCTTTATACAAAATTTGATTTATTAAACTACTTTTACCAGAGCCAGATACCCCGGTTACTAAGATAAGTTTTCCAAGTGGAAACTTAACGTTAATATTTTTAAGATTATTTTCTTTAGCACCTTTAATTTCAATAAATTTACCATTACCTTTTCTTCGCTTTTTTGGCACTTCAATTTTTTTTCTACCACTTAAGTAATCCCCGGTTAAACTATTTTCGTTTTTCATTACTTCTTCTGGGGTACCACATGCTACTATTTTTCCTCCATGATCACCCGCACCAGGGCCTACGTCAACTAAGTAATCAGCTTGAAGCATCGTATCGGTATCATGTTCTACCACGATTAAAGTATTACCTAAATCCCTCATCTTTAATAATGAGTCTATTAACCTTTGGTTATCCCTTTGATGAAGTCCAATACTTGGCTCGTCTAAAACGTATAACACACCGGTTAATTGTGAACCTATTTGGGTTGCAAGTCTTATTCTCTGTGCTTCTCCACCAGATAAAGTTCCGGCACTACGAGAAAGGGTTAAATATCCTAAACCAACGTTATGTAAAAACTCTAACCTTGATTTTATCTCCTTAATAAGAAGCCTTGCTATTTCTTCTTTTTCTTTACTTAACTTTAGTTTATCAAAAAACTCATATAACTTATCTATGTTCATATCGGTTAAATCAATTATGTTTTTTTTGTTTATTAAAACTGATAAAACACTTGGCTTAAGTCTTTTTCCATGACAAGTTGGGCAAGTAAGTTCTACCATGTACTTTCCAAGCCACTCCCTTATAAACTCGCTATTTGTTTCAAAGTATCTTCTTTCTAAATTATTTAAAATACCTTCGTATGGCTCATAGCTATTCATTTCGTTGCCACTTCTAGTTTTAAATTTAAATTCTATTGGTTCTTTTGTTCCATGAAGAATTATATCCAATTCCTTCTTGGTAAAATCCTTCATTTTTTTATTCATATCAATACCATATTTTTCACAGACAATCTCCAATTTTTTTATGTAAATGTTTTGTTCGTCCATTCCTGCTAGTGGCTCTATTCCACCTCTTGCAAGTGTTTTTTCTTTATTAGGTATAATTAAATCCTCACTTATTTTTTGTTTAAAACCCAATCCCTTACAATCAGGACATGATCCATATGGGGCGTTAAAGGAAAAAATTCTAGGTTCTAATTCTTCCAATGAAAAATCACAATGAGGACATGCAAATGACTCACTCATAACTATTTCCTCACGTCCAGGAATTTCTACTACAACTTTACCCTTTGATAATTTACAAGCAAGTTCAATGGCTTCATATATTCTGCTTTTTGCATCCTGCTTTTTAATAACCCTATCTATAACAACAAGAATATTATGTTTCTTATTTTTATCTAGAATAATTTCTTCGTTTAAATCATGGACTTCATCATCTATTTTTACCCTAACATACCCATCTTTTCTTAAAGAGTTTATAAGGTCTTTAAACGTTCCCTTTTCCCCATAAACAACTGGAGACATAATAATTAATTTAGTTCCATCTTCTTCATTCATAATTTGAGTAGTCATTTCCTCTATTGATTGACTTGATATTGGAATGTTATGATTAGGACAGTAAGGTACACCAATACGGGCAAATAAAAGTCTAAAATAATCATATATTTCTGTTACCGTTCCAACGGTTGACCTTGGATTATTATTAGTTGTTTTTTGATCTATTGAAATGGATGGGGAAAGACCCTCTATTGAATCAACGTCAGGCTTTGTTGTGCCACCTAAAAATTGTCTTGCGTATGCTGACAAACTTTCAACATACCTTCTTTGACCTTCTGCGTATATCGTATCAAAAGCAAGACTTGATTTTCCAGAACCAGATACCCCGGTCATAACGGTTAACTTATTTTTAGGTATTTCTATATTTACGTTTTTTAAATTATTTTCTCTTGCACCTTTTACTATTATTTTATCCATATACTTCACCTTTTCTAACACTAATTTTAACATAAAAGATTAGTTTTATTTCAATATCTATGCTATTATTAGTCCTTTTTTCGATATATATTCTATCATACAAATTAAAAAAATGGTTATGTAAATTATAACCATTTTATTTTTTATAAAAAGTCATTCTCATTGCATGAGACTTTGTTTCAAATAGACAATCTTTATGTTGGTCCACAAACTTAGGAATTATACCATTTTTGCCAATATCTATACGATTTTTATATTTTATAGCACCATAACCAACCTGCGCTAAACCATCACCTGTTAAATTATCATTTAAAGATTTTAATAATTTTAAAAAATCATTTAACTCTTGTGCACTAAAATAACTACTTATATTAGAAAATAATATTGCTGAGTAGCATTCGTTACCCAAGTATTTTTTTAAATCAAATAGACTACAATCGATAAAATCAATCGATTGTATTTGTTTTAGTTTTTGTTTTAATTCTTCATAATTTTTTCTTGTTAAATAGCCCGATAGTTTAGGATTATATTTAATATTTACTAAATTAAACTTTTCACCAGCCGAGGCATTCTTCATAAATTCATAAAGCATTTCAAAAAACCTGGCGCAAGGATAGTTTAAGTTAGAACACACCCTGTTATATAACTTAACGTCTGGATCGGTCAAAAAACCACCTGCTATAGAATTCGAAAACGATACGTTTACCTTATATAATTTTTCAAATTCTTCATACGACAAACAATCAATTGCCACAAATTTAAATATAGCAAAATACTTTGCTAAGTGATTAATATCAAACATCTTAACGTAAGGTGCACCATTTAATATTGCCATTAAAGCTTGATCACCTGATGCCGTCACGGTTAAAACCCCTTTACTAGAATCGAGACAATTAAATATGTCACTTAAGTGCTCATTTGTAAACGGATAAATACTATCATAAGTATCAAAACAAGGAGCGAATAGCTCTTTTCCAACTATCGCTAATCCTTGCAATTGCAAAAAGTCTTCATCTACCATCTATTTTGTTATTTCCATATTCAAATCACCCATACTGGTTAAATATGATAACACATATTAAACCTAAAAACAACATATGAAAAATATATTTAACTAACTTTCATTTCAAATATTATATCGCGTAGTTCCATGGCACGTTCGAAGTCTAACTCTTTAGCGGCCTTATTCATTTCAGCCTCTAACTCCTTAATAAGTTTATCATTATGGATGTCATCTTTAGTGCGTTTTTTCTTTTCATTATCACCATCAGAAATACTTACAACATCCATAATCTTCTTCTTAATAGTTCGTGGAATAATTCCGTTTTTTTCATTGTAATCGATTTGAATATCACGTCTTCTTTTGGTTTCTTCTATTGCCATTTTCATAGCCTCACTAATTATGTCACCATACATAATTACCCTACCACTTGCATTTCTTGCGCACCTACCTATCGTTTGTATTAAGCTTCTATAACTTCTTAAAAAGCCTTGTTTATCAGCATCTAATATGGCAACTAAGCTTACTTCTGGGATATCAAGACCTTCCCTTAAAAGATTTATACCAACCAAAACGTCATATTTTCCTTCCCTTAGGTCATGGATTATTTTAAGTCTTTCTAAAGTTTTTACCTCACTATGAAGGTAGGCTACCTTAATATTTATGTTTTTTAAATACGAAGTGAGTTCTTCTGCCATTCTAATTGTCAAAGTTGTAACAAGCGTTCTTTCTCCTTTATCTATTTGCTTTTGAATCTCATCTATCAAATCATCAATTTGATTGCTTGAGTTCTTAACTTCTATTAAAGGATCTAAAAGCCCAGTAGGTCTTATTATTTGCTCGGTTACTTTGTTATTAACTTTTTCTAGTTCTTCATCTCCTGGTGTTGCTGATAAGTATATTACTTGATTTATCTTACTTTCAAATTCTTCATACTTAAGCGGCCTATTATCTAATGCACTTGGTAACCTAAAACCATAATCAACGAGCATTTGTTTCCTGTTTCTATCACCATTATACATAGCCTTAACCTGTGGTAATGTTACGTGCGATTCATCTATGACTAATAAAAAGTCCTGCGGAAAAAAATCAATCAAACAAGTTGGGGTTGCTCCCGCCGGTTTTAAAGCTAAGTGTCTAGAGTAGTTTTCTACTCCTGAGCAAAAACCAGTTTCTTCTAGCATTTCCAAATCATATTTACACCTCTGACCCAGGCGTTCAGCTTCTAATAGTTTACCATTTTCTTTAAAGTATCTTAATCTATCGTCTAATTCTTCTTTTATGTTAACAATCGCTTTCTTTAATTTTTCTTCTGAGGTAACAAAATGTGACGCAGGCATTATCGAGATAAATTTTTTATCATTAATCGCTGCTCCGGTTAATACGTCAAATTCTGAAATTCTGTCTATTTCATCACCAAATAACTCAATTCTAATGCCATGAGATTTTTCGTATGCTGGTATAACCTCAATAACATCACCTTTAGCCCTAAACGTTCCCCTTACTAAATCAACATCATTTCTTTCATACAACATATCAACAAGTTTAGTTAATATCTTATTTCTGTTTATTTCTTCACCTACTGATAAAGTAAGCATATGGTTTTCATATTCCTGTTTATCTCCAATACCATATATACAGGAAACTGATGCAACAACAATTACGTCTTTATAATTAATTAAAGATGATGTTGCAAAGTGTCTTAACTCATCAATCTCATCATTTATAGATGAATCTTTTTCGATATAAGTATCAGTAGAAGGTACGTATGCTTCTGGTTGGTAATAATCATAATATGATACAAAATAACACACATGATTATTAGGGAATAATTCTTTTAATTCTGAATAAAGTTGACCTGCAAGCGTTTTATTATGTGCAAGTACTAGCGTTGGTTTATTAACTTCTTTAATTACGTTTGCAATTGTAAAAGTTTTACCAGTTCCTGTTGCACCTAGTAAAACCTGATATTTTTTACCATTTTTAACTCCATCTGAAAGTTCTTTTATTGCCTTCGGCTGATCTCCTGATGGTTTAAAATTTGAGACTAAATCAAACATAAGAACCTCCTTTGTAAATATATTCTAGCATTTATTATATTTAAAAACAAGAAACAAAAAAAGAAAATACCTAGTGGTATCTTCTTATTACCTGTTATTGTAACTTTGATTTAGTGGTGGAAATATTATTACGTCTCTTGGATTAAACGTATGTTCTTCTAAACTGTCCCCTTTACCAGAAGAATAATATCTAGAATATCCTCTTTCTATATCTTTATACCTTCCAGTCGCAAGTCCTAAATGCAAATGTGCACCATAGCATTGTCCCGTACATCCAGATTTTGCAATTACAGTATCTGATGTTACAACTTGATATTTTTTAACTAATTGCTTTGATAAGTGGCAATAAATTGAAGAATATTCCCGCCCATTTATATTATGCCAAACCACCAGTGATATTCCACATATTTCACCCGTATATCCTACTATTCCTGGTGCTACTGCATATACTGAAGTTCCTGTCGGCATTGCTATATCTATAGCGAAATGTTTATTAAATGAACCATTTAAAGTTCTATTTCCAAATTCACTAGATATCCTACCCGACACAGTTGGTCTTCTAAACGTTGTACCTGGTGGCAGGCTGTTACTACCAAATACTCTACTTGTACAAGCGCTTATGGTATCAGAATCCTTACATCCTAAGGATTTGTAATATTTAAGTTGATCTTGCATTCCTTTAAGAACTTGTTCTTCGGATTCTCCTTCGGCATCAAGTTCACTACGTTTTTTACTAAGTACTATAACCTGAGTATCTTGTTCTTGTTTAAGTTTAACAAGTTCTTCTTTTTTAACAGCCAAGTCTTTTTTTATTTTTTCATTTTCCGCAATCATATCATTCATTTTTTTAATGGTTTTTTTATTGTACGAAGAAATTTGCTCAGTTATTGACAAACGATATATTAAATCAGTTAAACTTTCTGCACCCATTATGTACTCTAACATTGTTGAACCAGATGAAGACACCTCATAATATTTCATTAAGTCTCTTATTTCTTCGTTTTTCTTTTGAATATCTTTTTCAAGCTGCTCACTTTCTTTAGTTTTAGCATCTATAGCTTCCTCAGTTTTTATTATACTTTGCTTTATTTCGGATATCTTCTTTTGAGTTTCGGCTAAATTTTGACTATTTATTGCCTTTTTTGTGTTTGTATCATTTAATTTTTTTTGCGCCGCATCAATTTCTTTTTGAATATCGCCTATTGTTTTTGCTTGTATCGTTATAATTGGAATGACTAAAGTTATTATAAAAACTAATAAAACTCTTAATATTTTTTTCATCATATCTTTAAATACTTTCTTACGGCATTATAACTACCAAACATACCAACAACAACACCTAATACTAACAAAACTAATGATACAACATAAACAAATGGTTCTGCAGCAACTAATTTTATAAACGGAGAAAATAACTGACCATTAAAATGACCATATAACGCAGAGTACCCATAAATGGTTAAACCCATCGGTATTATAGCCCCTAAAAATCCTAACACAAAACCTTCTATAACAAATGGCTGTTTAATAGAGAAGTTTGATGCTCCAACTAATCTCATGATTTCTATTTCTCTTTTTCTTGAGAAAATAGTTATTTTTATGGTGTTAGTAATTAAGAATAAAGTTACTAAAACTAATGCCACCATCGTTATTAGTATTCCTTTTTCTACGGCACTAAAAACCGATAGTAAACTTTCTACCATTCCCTGACCATATTTAACATCTTTAACCAAGTTTAGTTTTCGAATTTCTTTGGCAGTGTTAGATATTTTTTGAGTATCTTTTACCTTAACTAGTAAAGTATCATATAGAGGATTCGTTTCGTCTGTCCAAGTATCAATTATGGCAGATAAAGAATCAGAAGTATCTCTCATCTCACTTGCTATTTCTTTTTTAGTTTCATGCGTTATGTTATCAATGTTATCTAATTTTTTAATTCTTTCGGTTAAATTATCTATCTGCTCTTTACTTGCAGCATTATCAACAAAGGTAACTATGGTAAAGTCTTGTTTAACCCTTTTAGTAACACTTTCCACATTATATGATACAACAAGAGCAATTGCAACAATCAAAAGGGTTATTGTTATACATGATATTGATGCAATTGATAAGCTTAAGTTTCTTCCTACGCTTTTAAATCCATCACGAATATTTCTCGATATAATTCTAAACGCCTTCATAATTACTATAACTTCCCTTCTCATAGTCTTTAACTAATTTCCCATTATCTAATAAAACAACTCTTTTTTTCATCTTATCAACCATTTCTCTATCATGTGTTGCCATTACTATAGTTGTACCTAAATCATTTATCTTCTCTATTACCTTCATGACTTCTAAACTAGTATCTGGATCCAAATTACCGGTTGGTTCATCGCAAATAAGTAACTTTGGAGAATTTACAATCGCCCTTGCTATTGCAACCCGCTGCTGTTCACCTCCTGATAATTGATCTGGATAACTTTTAACTTTTGATTTTAATCCTACCAAATCTAAGGCTTTTAAAACCTTTCTTTTTACTTCATCCGTAGGAAGACCATATATTTCAAGCGCAAACGCAACGTTTTCATAAACCGTAAGTTTAGGAAGTAGTTTATAATCTTGGAAAACAATTCCAATTTTTCTTCTTAACTTATAAACCTTACTGTTTTTTACCCTAGCAACGTTAATACCTCCAACATAAATTTCACCATTAGTAGGTTTTTCCTCTCGATACAACATCTTTATTAACGTAGATTTACCGGATCCTGACGCTCCGATTACGAACACAAACTCACCTTTTTTTATTTCTAAGTTCATATTATATACTGCATTAACACCATTCTTATATGTTTTATCTACGTTTTTAAATTTAATAAATTCCATCTAAATCCCTTCCTTTACTTCTTTTAACTAATATTTCTTGTTTCTCCATTATAAGTTCCACTTGTTTGGTAAGCATCGGTAACTAAAACTACGGCCTTTGAATCAATTCGTTCAATACCCTCACTAACTTTAAAATATTCACTTGTAGGAACTACACACATAATAATTTGATCCTTTTTATTTGTGTAACCGCCTCTTGTTTCTAGTAAAGTAATACCTAATTTTAGTTCATTTAACAAGTAATCACACACTCTTTCATCCTCATCAGTCGTAATATAAATGGCTTTGTTTTGGGATATTCCTAAAACTACCTTATCTACCATTATATTCATTATGTATAGTACTATCATCGCATACAAAACCCTAGTCCATCCAAAGAAAAAACCACCAACTAAAACTATTATTCCATCAATAACAAGCATAGACGTACCAATTGATACTTTAAAATACTTAGAGACAATCTGATTTAATATATCGGTGCCGCCCGTCGTAAAACCACTTTTAAAAACTATACCAGCAGCAAATCCTACGCAAACACCACCTATTATTGTAATTAAGAGTAAATCTGAATTATCTATTAATATGTATTCACCTATATTAGACGTAAGTTTTACAAAAATAGGAAATAAGAGTGAACCAACAATCGAATTCAACGTTTGCTTTTTTCCAAGTAGAAAAAAACTTAAAGTAAGGAAAAACACGTTCAAAATTAATATCATTATGGAAGGATCAACAAAATTTTGAGTAATTATCGATATGCCACTAGCACCACCATAGACAATGTTATTCTTAAAAAAGAATAGATTATATGATACTGCATATATGATTACCGCAATCACTAATAAAAAATATCTTTTTAATAGGTGTGTTTTTTCAACTAATTGAAGAATATTTTGCCTTCTTTTTTCACTAAGTTTCCTAAACAGTTTCATTTTCTTTTTCCTTTCTTAAATAGCTATCAATAAATTCATCTAAGTTCCCATCTAATACCTTACTAACATTTGAAGTT
Source organism: uncultured Bacilli bacterium (assembly GCA_947586655.1). Classification (GTDB taxonomy): domain Bacteria; phylum Bacillota_I; class Bacilli_A; order RF39; family UBA660; genus Aphodocola. Next base: position 15,712 of record CANPXR010000018.1, read on the forward strand.
TCATATCCGGTTCGATGATCTTTTACCATTGAATAAGGGTGAAGCACATAACTTCTAATTTGAGAACCAAACTCTATACCACTATTATTACTTTTTAACATATCAACCTTGCTTTTTTGTTTTTTTAATTCTATTTCATATAGCTTACTCTTTAAAACCTTTAAGGCAATCTCTTTGTTTTTTATTTGGCTTCGTTCATTTTGACACGTAACTACTATTCCAGTTGGTATATGAGTTACTCTTACCGCACTATCAGTAGTGTTAACTCCTTGACCTCCTGCGCCGCTGCTTCTATATACATCTATTTTTATGTCCGAATCCTTTAACTCTATATCAACGTTATCATCAAACTCTGGAATAACGTCAACGGCCGCAAAAGAAGTATGTCTACGCTTATTTGAGTCAAATGGTGATAACCTTATCAAGCGATGTACCCCTTTTTCAGATTTTAAGTATCCATATGCATAATTACCTTTAACTATGCACGTAACACTCTTAATACCAACTTCCTCCCCCGTTTGCTCGAAAGTTATTTCATATTTATAACCTTTTTTATCAAAATATTTTAAATACATTCTAAGAAGCATTTGCGCCCAGTCTTGACTTTCGGTACCACCAGCACCCGCATGAATTTCAAAAATAGCATTTTTTTCATCAAATTCACCATTTAAAAAGGTTATCATTTCTTGTTCTTCTAATAATTTATTAGTTTCTATAAATATCTTTTCAAATTCCTGATTAATTTGCTCATCCATTTGATTTTCTTCAAATTCCTTAAATTGTTCAAGTACTTCAATATTCCTTTTAATCTTTATTAAAGGACTTATTATTTCCTTTAATTTACTCATTTCTTTTGTTAAATTTTCGGCATTATAGGTATCATTCCAAATTCTAGAATCTGATAATTTTTTATTTATTTCATTAATTTTTATTTCTTTTGCCGAAACGTCAAAGACAACTCCATATTTTATTAAACTTTGATTCTAAAATTAATATATCTTTATTAGTAATTTCCATATAATCACCTATTGTTAATTATAACATAAAAATATAATTAAATAAATCAAACAATATTAAAAAATACTGGGATTATTTTCCATGGCATTTAACTTAAGATATATGCTAATCTTTAGTATAAATATTAATATTACATAATTATGATTAAATATTTTTTTACTTAAAAATTGAAAAAAATAAAAATGAGCTATCACCATTTAATGCTAACTCACTTTTTATCATCTTCTACTTCAAACTACCTCATTTTTTAACGGTAACAAATTATATAAAATTCTTAATTTTAATTATTTCGTTTTTTTTGTAAAGGTACATCCAAAACTATCTGATTTATCATCATCACTAAATTTTTTATTTTTTAATTCTAATAATATCATTTTAGTAAAACCCGTATTATGATCAATTAAATATTGAACTTCAATAATACTCATTTTATCTAAAAGATTTGGTTCATTCGCTGCGCATAATATTTCTTTTAATGTTAAATTACCATTACCAAATTCACCATTTCTATACTTTTGCATTATACTGTTATATTTCTCAATATTAACAGTTAACGTTTCTTTTTTATTACCTTCTAATTCCAAATGACTCATCTCCATATATATAAATTCTATTTAATTTAAAATTATTGCACACCTAAATTTACACTTGTTACTTATCCCAATAGTTTTTATATTTCTTACCAAACCCACATGCTCCCTACTTTTGAGTATATATAGTATATATAGTATTACCGTTATTATCGGTATTTCAAGGGATTCTAGAGCAGGTAACAAATAGTATTTATGTTATTTATAATATTATCAATATTTCTTTAAATACTGGTCTTGGCACATTTTGTATTTATAGTATTATTAGTATTATTGATATTATAAATATTTATTAAATGAGGACAATTTGAGGAAAATTTCCTCATTTATACCTCGTTTTCAAAAAACGAGAAAATTTTCAACATTCGTTTACCAACTAAATTATATAATTTTTTTATTGTTCAATTAACTTATTCTCATTAACTTGTTTTTGTAACAATTCTAAATCTTTAATACTTTTGTTATTTTTTAAAGTTTCCATTTGTCTTCTTGCTGAATTGTTTAATCTAATAAGTCTTTCTCTTTGAGGAACTTTTTCTTCAATTAATTCTGCATTTGTATTTTGTAAATTATTAAGTATTACTAAATGTAATAGATCAGCATAGTCCCTTATATTTCCATCTTCTGCAAGTTCTGGATTACTTTCTCTCCATTCTTTTGCAGTCATTCCAAATAAAGCAACGTTTAATACATCAGCTTCTTCTGCATACACAAATTGTTTTTGTTTTTCAGTTAAAGTTGGAACTATGCATTTT
>CANPXR010000019.1 GCA_947586655.1 uncultured Bacilli bacterium
AAAAGGTAGACTTTTTTACATCATGTACATTTCTCCGTTATAACCGGTATTGTTTTGGGTAGTTTGGTATGGAGAGGTTTGTGTTTGAGTGTTTGTAACAGTATTTTGGTAACTTTGTGTATTTGTGTTTTGTTGATATGGATTTTCTAATCTTGAAATTCTATTTTCTAATACTTTTACTTTTTTTTCTAAGGTACTTACTCTGTTATCTAAGTTAGAATAATTATCATTCATGTAATTTGGAAACATCATCATGTTAGCGGGCATACCCATCATAGGATTAAAAGGCATCATTTGTTGGCCCAAGTTATTTCTATCACTTTTCATGTTTATTCCTCCTAATAAAAAGCTTTCATTTAATTATATGTTTCTTTGTGCTTTTGGTGTATAATTATAATTAGGTGATTAATTTGAGACTTAAGAACGTTAAAAACGCAGCACAAACCATAAGTGAATCCCCTTATGTAATTAAAAATCCCTTAATTTATAAAGGAAAATGGAATAAACTTTTTAAAAATGATAACATAATAAACATTGAAATAGGTATGGGTAAAGGTGATTTTATAATAGAGATGGCAAAACAAAACCCGAACGTTAATTATGTTGGCATAGAAATGTATGATAGTGTTATAGTAAGAGCCGTAGAAAAACTTAATAATGAAAACATTCCTAATTTAAGGTTAATAAGAATGGATGCAAATTTAATAAACGAAGTTTTTGAAAAAGAAGTAGGAGTTATATACCTTAATTTTTCTGATCCATGGCCGAAAAAAAGGCATGCCAAAAGGAGGCTTACTAGTCAAGAATTTTTAAAAAAATATGATTTAGTATTTAAAAATGAAAAGGTAATAGAGCAAAAAACTGATAATATTTATTTATTTGCTTTTTCTTTAGAGTCTTTAAGTACTTATGGTTACACTTTAAAGCACGTTACGATGGATTTACAAAACGATGATGGTTTAAAAACACCTGCTAGTGAGTACGAAAAAAAATTTACGTCTAAAGGAGTTAAAATTTGTATGTTAAAGGCTTATAAGAAGTAGATTTTGTATTAAAAAAATTAACGCTACGTTCTTTGGTTTTATAAAAAGGTTTTATTTTTTATCATTTTTTGTTATAATGTTTGTAAAGTAGGTGAAACTTGATGAAAAAAGGTTTGTTAATACTTTTAATTGTATTTTTATTATCAGGGTGTACAATAACTAGAATTGATAATTATAATTATGATGGAATAATAGACAAGATATTATCATTAGACATAAAAACTTATAATAATGTTGGTAACGGTTATAAATATTATGCCCCACATGGTGTGGTTAGAACTGATGCAAAAGAATATAATGATGTTTTAAAAAATGGCGTTAATACTTATTATTTATACGTTGACGTGGTGGGTTATTATTATAAAACAGCGATTAGTTATCCAAAACATAATAATTCATACTTTTATAAAAAACTTAACTACAATGATAAAAAGGGATACATAAACATTACTGAGGTTAATGATAAATTATATGTTCAAATGGTGTATAATTATGCTAAAATAGAAACGTACGTAGATAAATCTAACTTAAAGGATGTTATTATGGATATTAGTTACATTTTATCAAGTACGAAATTTAATAATTCTTTGTTAAAAAAAATGTATGAATCGGGAAACCTTACCTCAAAAGAGGAAACGTATAAATTATTTGATAATAAGGAAAAACAAGGAAATTTCATTAAGTGGGTTGAAGAATTTGATAAATATGACGGTAGTCAAAATCAAGGTGAGGAAGAAGAAATAGTCGTTGAAAAAAAAGATGATGATAAAGATACTAGCAGTGTTCAAGATGATGGTGCTTAAAAAGTAAAGCAAAAGAAAGGTGTGAATATTCTTATGGGATTAAAAAGTAAGTTAAATAAAATGAAGAGCTTTTTGTTTGATGAAGAAGATGACGAAAAAGAAGAAAGAAAAGTACCTAAAAGATCTTCAAGGAAAGAAACTAAAAAAAGTGAGGTAGAAAAAGACGATGATTTTTCTAAGACCCAGGAGATAGAGGAATTGTACTTTGAGGATGTTTCAGATACTAAGCTAGAAAAAACATCTGAAATTAGGTCAAGAACTTTAAAGAGTGATCATGAGTTTCAGTTTCCAGAGTTTGATGATGATGACTTTATGGTTTCTAGCGTTAGTAAAGATCCAGTTGTAAAGGTTACTAAAGAGGAGCCAAAACCAGTATTATACCAGGGTAGTAAGAGGAAGGAAGAAACAAAAAAATTTAAACCTAGTCCGATTATATCACCTATATACGGTTTGTTAGACAAGGACGGTAACAAGGTAAAAACTGGTGGTAACAATAAAGAAAATGATAATTATGACAAAGAAGTATCACTTGACGTTGTAAGAAGAAAAGCATATGGTAATTTAGATGAAGAACTTGAAAATACGATGAAGCGTTTAAGCAAAAAAACCATAGAAGAAGCCGAAAAGGACATGGAACAAGAAGAAAAAGAAATAACTATTAAAGAAGAGCAAAAGGCAAAAAAGGTCTTGGAAGAAAAACCAATTGTTGTTAAGGAAGACCAGGACGATGATGATATGATTTTGCCAAACGTTAATTTTAAGGAAATAGACGTTGATAAAGAAAGAACGAAGAAATTGTATGAAAAAGTAACTAATGATGAAGATAAACAAAATGATTCTGAGGATGACGATGATGATACCAAGGAACAGGATTTATTTAACTTAATTGATTCTATGTATCAGAAAGAAGGTCAAGAGGATTAATGCAAAACTTTTTGAATGAATATTTACCAATATTAATTTATATATTATTATGTATCTTAATTATTTTACTTATTATAATATGTGTTAAGGTAATTAAGACAATGAATAGAATTAATGGAATCGTTGATAACGTTGATGAAAAGGTAAATTCATTAAACGGAATTTTTAACATCGTGGACACCGTAGCAGATAAGTTATCGGCTTTAACAGAGGTGGTATCAGATTCAATAATTCTATTTATTAGGGGAATTTTTAAAAGGAAAAAGAAGAAAATACAAAAAGAAGAAAGTGAGGATGAAACTGATGAGTAAAAAAAATGATAAGAAGAATAATACGGGAAAATTTGTTTTGGGAGCTGCTGTTGGGGCTACGCTAGGACTTTTGTTTGCACCATCTTCAGGTAAGAAAACAAGGAATGCCATCAAGAAAAAAGCTAGTGATTTAATTGATAAAGCTAAGGAAATAGACGTTAAGGAAGTTAAGGATACCATTGAGGAAAAAGTAAATAACCTAATGGAAGAAATTAAGGATTTGGATAAAGAAAAAGTACTAAAAATCGCGAAGGAAAAAGCATCTGATTTGAAAAAGAGTGCCGAGGAACTAGTTGAGTATACCAAGAAAAAGGCTACTCCAATCGTTGAAGATGCGGCTGTTGCTTTAAAGGAAAAGGCAATAGAAGCTACAAAAAAAGTATTAGAAAAATTGGAAACAGAAAAATAAAGTGCTATTTTTAGCACTTTTTTTAGTGCTTTAGCATAGATTAAAACGAGGAGGAGATTCTAATGTTTAAAGAGATAGTTACTAAAGCGGTTATTGGCAAAGGCAAAAAATATTTCAAGAATAGTTATAGCCTTTTAGCTGAAAATAATGCTAATACAATATTAGGTTGTTGGGTAATAAACCATAAGTTTAAGGGTACCGTTAATGGGGAGAAAGTAGTCATTGATGGTAATTTTGACATTAACATCTGGTATTCTTATGATGATGATAAAAAAACGGCTGTTGCTAGTAAGAACATATCCTATAGTGAAGCAGTTAACGTTAAAACTAAGGAAGGAACCTCATTATCTGGAAGCGACATAATAGTAAGAGCACTTAAACAACCTAGTTGTAGTAACGTTAAGGCAAAAGATGACGTAATAGAATTTGACATTGAAAAAGAACTAGGAATAGAGGTAGTAAATGATGAAAAAGTAAAAATAGCCATTGAAGAAGACGAGGAACCATGGGATACGATTGATGATGATGAACAGACCGTAGAAAAGAAAATCGATGAAGAAGTCAAAGAGGATTTTATTTAGAATCCTTTTTAAATAGTAAAAAATAGCTTGTTAACAAAAATAGTTGACACTTATACTCGGCTATGTTAAAATTGATGTGTATTGCAAAGGAGGAACTAAAATGGCAGTTAAAATAAGGTTAATGAGAATGGGAGCAAAAAAACAACCATTTTATCGTATTGTTGCAGCTGATTCAAGAAGTCCTAGGGATGGTCGTTTTATTGAAATAGTTGGAACGTATAACCCACTAGTAACACCAGCAGAAACTAATATAAATGAGGAAATAGCAATGAAGTGGTTAAAAAATGGAGCCACTCCTACTGATACGGTAAAGAATATATTTTCTAAAGCTGGTATAATGAAAAAATTTGCTAATGAAAAGCAAGGGAAGTAATTATGAAATTAGTTGAATTAACACAGATGATCGTAAGAGAACTTGTAAGTGATCCAGAGTCTGTAACGGTAAAGGAATTTCCAAGTGAAGAAGAAAACACCATCATCATTCAGGTAATGGTACCATCCGATCAGATGGGTAGGGTAATTGGAAAAGATGGAAAAATGGCTAATGCACTTAGGACGATAGTTCAAGCAAGTTCATACGTAAATGGTAATAAAAAAGTAAATATAAATATAGACTCATATTAAGAAGCTGTTTTAGGTTTCTTTTTTATGTTAGATAAAAAACATGTTTACATGTTTTTTTAATGAATATCTAAGTTGTTTAAGTTACTTTATTAATTCAAGATGAGTTAAAAATTAATGTAAACATTATGATTAAAAGAGTTATTTAATTGTTAAAAAATATTAATTGTATTATAATAAAAGTGTAAGGATGTGATAACATGAAAAAAAGGGTAATTAGTGCTATTGTTGCACTTGCTATATTTATTCCCCTTATTATTTTAGGAGGCATGTGGTTTAGGGTTGCTGTTAGTGCTTTAGCAGTACTTGGCATGAGGGAATTTTTAAATCTATCTGGTAAAGAAAAAAGGCCTACGTACGTTGATTTAATTTTTTATGCATTGGTTATATTACTTACCTTCATGGAAGAAAACAGAACGTTATATTATTTTTTAACTTTTTTAATACCAATGCTTACGGTTATATATTGCAATGATAATAAGAAGTATAACGCTGATGATGCCTTCAAACTAATTGGTATGGCAATTCTTATTGGAACGGTATTTCATGAGTGTGTTTATATTAGAGAACAAGGAATTATGAAGTTTATATACTTACTTTTAATAACTACTCTTACCGATACTTATGCTCATTTAGGTGGAACTTTAATTGGTAAGCATAAGTTAGCACCAAAGATTTCCCCAAATAAAACTTGGGAAGGTAGTATAATTGGTGGGGTGTTTGGAACGCTTTGCGCAGCAACGTTTTATTATATTTTTGTTGATGGTAACGTTAACGTATTAGGTCTTTTAATCGTAACACTTTTTTTATCTTCTTTGGGACAACTTGGAGATTTATTTTTCAGCGCGGTTAAAAGAAATCATAACGTTAAGGATTTTTCTAACATAATGCCAGGGCATGGTGGGGTATTAGATAGGTTAGATAGTATTATTTTTGTCATTATTGGATATATTTTATTATCAGGAATAATCTAGGAGGATAAGATGACGTTAATATATTTTATTTTAATGCTTGGAATAATCGTTTTAATTCATGAACTTGGACATTTTTTCTGGGCAAAAAAATCAGGTGTTTATTGTTATGAGTTCTCGATTGGTTTTGGGCCTAAGCTTTTTTCCTTTAAACGAAAAAACGATGAAACTTTATATTGTATAAGGCTAATACCAATTGGTGGTTACGTTGCTATGGCCGGTGAGGAAGTAGATAATGATACTTCGGTACCGACTGATAAAAAAATGTATAATAAACCATGGTATAAAAGGCTATTAATTGTTTTAGCGGGAGTAACAAATAATTTTATCTTAGGATTTGTTGTATTATTTATGATTGCACTTATTTATGGTTCTTACACGACAAAACCAATTATTGGTACCGTTTTAAAAGATTCTTCAAGTTATGCGGCAGGTATAAATAATGGAGATAGAATATTAGAAATAAACGGAGAAAAAACAAGAACTTGGGATGACGTAACCTTAAAGCTAACTTTAGCTAATAATGAGAAAGCTCAAACGTTTAAGATAAAAACGTCTACTACCATAAAAGAAGTAAAAGTAAAGCCTGAAAAAATCACTGATAAGAAGGGTAACGTTTCTTATTCTTACGGAATTGGCTTAGATGATACTAAGCATTATGGCTTAAAAAATGCTTTTACGTACGGGGTAAGTAAATTTGGTTCTATTTTTAATTCAATGATTGTAACCATAAAAGCTTTATTAACTGGTAAAATAGGACTTAATGCTTTATCTGGGCCTGTTGGTATATATTCAATTGTTGGAACGCAAAGTAAGGCTGGGTTATCTGGATTACTTTATCTATTAGCATATTTGTCAATAAACGTTGGATTTATTAACTTAATTCCTTTCCCTGCTTTTGATGGTTATCGTGCTCTTGTTATATTAATTGAAAAAATAACTGGTAAAAAGGTTAATGCTAAGGTTGATGCAATTATAAATAGTATTGGATTATACCTATTGTTTGCGCTTATGATATATATAACGATAAAAGACGTACTAAAACTTTTCTAGGAAAAGTTTCTTTTATTAGAAGGGAGTTAAAAATGAAAGATTTAAAGGTTATATTTATGGGTACACCAGAATTTTGTGTTCCCATATTAGATGGTTTAATTAAAAATTATAATTTATTAGCGGTTGTAACGCAGCCAGATAAAGCCACCGGTAGAAAACAAGAACTTACTTATTCCCCGGTTAAAAAGAAGGCCATGGAGCATGGTATAAAGGTTTTACAACCCATCAAAATTAAGGAAGAGTACGCTGATATAATTAATTTAAATCCTGATATTATAATAACGTGTGCTTATGGTCAAATAATCCCTGAGGTTATACTAAAAGCCCCAAGGTATGGATGTATAAACGTGCACGCGTCTCTTCTTCCAAAGTTAAGGGGAGGCGCTCCCATTCATAAGGCTATTATTTATGGATATGATAAAACCGGAATAACCATTATGTACATGGATAAAGGTATGGATACCGGAGACATAATCTCAAAAAAGGAATTAGTAATTGAAAACGATGATACCGCAGAAACTCTTCATGATAAATTACAGGCTTTAGCGGTAAACCTTCTTTTTGAAACGTTACCTAGCATAGTTAATGGTACAAGTAAAAGACAAAAACAAAATAATAACGAAGCTACCTATGCGTATAATGTTTCTAGAGAAGAAGAACACGTTTATTTTAACACCACTTCTAAAGAAATATTTAATAAAATAAGAGGACTTAATTCTTGGCCAGGAGCATATGCTATTCTTGATGATAAAAACATTAAGTTATGGTTATCTAAAATAGGTACTAATAAATATGATAAGGTACCTGGTACGATCGTATCATTAGATAAAAATGGTATGGAAGTAGTAACCAAAGATGGTAGTATTTTAATTACTGAACTTCAACTTCCAGGTAAAAGAAAAACTTACGTTAAAGATTTTATAAACGGGATAAAAAAAGAAGACTATTTAAACAAAGTATTTAAGTAGTCTTTTTTAATAAATAATGACGTTAAAAAGTTATACTAGTTATTTTTTTCTTTAAAACTATCCCAGATTGTTTCTTTTTTATTTGCTTTATAATTATCACAAGTACAAGTTACTTTAATTTCGTTTAAGTTACAATACCTATTAATATTGTCGTTATATTTATAATTTTAGGCGTCACAATTTATAGATTTATTATCGCCGTTTATTTTCTTACCTCCATTATTATATTTTCTTATTTTTACTTAGAATATTTATTTTTTATCAAATAATGTAAAGATATCTAAGATTAGAGTTATTATTGTAAGATTATTCGCTTACGCTTATTAAACTTTAAATTCAAACGTGGTATAATTAAAGTTAGTTAAGGAGAATTTTATGAATAGTATTTATGATTACCCTTTGGAAAGTTTAGAATCTTATTTTGAAGAAATAGGTGAAACGAAGTATAGGGCTAAGCAGGTATTTGATTGGTTATACGTTAAAAGGGTTAAATCATTTGGTGATATGACGAATTTAAAAAAAACATTGATTTCATTTTTAAAACAAAAGTTTTCTTTTGATGGTTTAAAACTAGTAAAAAAAGAAGAAGATACGGACGTGAAAAAATATTTATTTGAGCTTTTTGATGGAAATAAAATAGAGACCGTATTAATGAAACATGATTATGGTAATAGCGTATGTGTTTCTTCTCAGGTGGGTTGTAATATGGGTTGCGGTTTTTGTGAAAGCGGAAGGCTAAAAAAGGTAAGGAATCTATCTACTTTTGAGCTAGTTCTTCAGGTTTTAAAAGTAGAAGAAGACATAAAAGAAAGAATTAGCCATGTTGTTTTGATGGGAATTGGAGAACCTTTCGATAATTATGATAACGTTATTAAGTTTATAAAAGTAATAAATGACCCTAAGGGAATAAACATTGGGATAAGACACATTACCATATCTACTTGTGGTTTAGTTCCTAAGATAAGGGAATTTATGAATGAAAAGTCAGGTGTTAACTTGGCGATAAGTTTGCATGCTCCAAACGATGAAATAAGAAACAAGATAATGCCGGTTAATAAGGTATATAACATAAATGATATTATTTCGGTAGTAAGAAAGTACGTAAAACAAACGAATAGAAGGGTTACTTTTGAGTATATTTTACTAAAAGACATAAATGATAGTGAGGCTTGCGCTATAGAATTATCAAAGCTTTTAAGGGGAATAAACTGCTACGTTAATTTGATTCCTTATAATGAGACTAGTCATATAAAATATAAAACTAGTAAAAAAGTGACAATTGATAAATTTTATGATATATTAAAAAAGAATGATATAAACGTAACGATAAGACGAGAGTTTGGTTCTAAGGTTTCTGCTGCTTGCGGGCAACTTAGAAGTAAAACAAATGACTAGAAAGAGAGCGATCAAAATGAAATCATATTACATAACGGATACTGGAAAGGTTAGAACCCATAATGAGGATTCAGTAATGATCGTAAAAAATTTAACCGGTGAGTATTTAATGGTTGTTGCGGATGGCATGGGCGGACACAAAGCTGGAGAAGTTGCTTCATCAATCGTTGTTAATGGACTTACGGATAAGTTTAAAGCGTTAGAATCAATTGGAGAAAAACAACAGGCAGTAAATTGGATAAGAAAAAATATTAGTGAACTTAATGATGCTATTTTTAAGTATACTGATGAATTTGAGGAAAGTAAAGGAATGGGTACAACCCTTGTACTTGCGGTAGTAACTAATAATTACATCCTTTTTGGTAACGTTGGTGATTCATCTGGATTTGTGATGAAAAACAAAGCTTTATACAAGGTTACTAAGGATCATACGCTAGTTAATTTACTAGTTGAAACTGGTGAACTTACCGCCGAAGAAGCATTAAATCATCCAAGGAAAAACGTTTTAATGAGGGCACTTGGTGCTAATAACCCGATTGACGTTGATATTTTTGATGTTGACACTGGTTGTGATGCAATTCTTTTATGTAGTGATGGGTTAACTAATATGCTTACTAATGAGCAGATTCAAAAGGTATTAAATAGTGATTTAAGCACCGAAGAAAAAATAGTTAAGTTAATAAGAAAGAGTAATTTAAGGGGTGGTACTGATAACGTTTCCATCGCTTATTTAGAAAAAGAAAGTGGTGAATTAAAGTGATCGCAAAGGGCCAAAAAATAAATGATCGTTACGAAATTGAAAAGTTAATCGGAGAAGGTGGTATGGCTAATGTTTATTTAGCAAATGATACCATTTTGGATAGAAAAGTTGCGGTTAAGGTATTAAGAGGAGATTTAGCGGGAGACGAGAAGTTTGTTAGAAGGTTTCAAAGGGAGGCTCTTTCTGCTTCTTCTTTATCACATCCTAACATAGTTGAAATATATGACGTTGGTGAAGATGATGGTAATTTTTACATCGTTATGGAATACATTGAGGGAAAAACCTTAAAACAGTTAATTAAAAAACGTGGGGTATTATCACTTCCAGAGACGATTGATATAATGCTTCAACTTTTAGATGCCTTAGCAACCGCTCATGATTCATACATAATTCACCGTGATATTAAACCCCAGAACATAATGATTAAGGAAAGTGGTTTAGTTAAAATAACTGACTTTGGTATTGCTATGGCACTTAATAGCGTCGAATTAACACAAACTAATTCCGTTATGGGAAGTGTTCATTATCTACCTCCAGAACAAGCAAGTGGTAAGGGGTCAACGATTAGAAGTGACATATATTCGCTTGGTATATTAATGTTTGAAATGCTAACTGGTAAGATGCCATTTAAGGGTGATAGTGCGGTTGAAATAGCGTTAAAACACATAAAAGAGCCGTTACCTAGCGTACGTGAAATTAATCCAGTAGTACCCCAGTCGGTTGAAAACATTATATTAAAAGCTGCAGCTAAAAATCCTAAGAATAGGTATCATAACGTAAGGGAAATGGAAGAAGATATTAAAACCTCTTTGGATGCCGAAAGGCAAGATGAACAAAAAGTTGTATTTAAGTATCCAGAAACTGATTTTTCTGATACTAAAACGATTAATGTTTTAAAAGAAGAAAAAAAAGAACCAAAACCAGAAAAACCAGTGGCTAAGCAAATAACCAAAGAAGATAAAATAGAAAATTCAAACAAGAAAAAGATTGTTATTATTGCTTCAATAATCGCGGTATTTACCTTCTTAATGCTGTTTATTATCATCATTTTACCTAAGTTATCTGAATCAAAGGAAATAAAAGTACCAGACGTATATGGAATGGAGATATCCAAGGCTGAGGAAATGATTAAAAAAGCTGGCTTTAAGTTATCTTCTAAGAAGAAAGCAAGTGATGAGGTTGATGAAAACTTGGTAATAGAAACTGATCCTAGTAGAAATAGATACGTAAAAAAAGGAAGTACCATAACTATTTATTATTCTTCAGGATCTAAGAAAATAGAGTTAGAAGATTACGTAGGTCAAAACGTTTATGAGGTAAAGGCTAAGCTTGAACTATTAGGAATAGTAGTTGAAGTTGAACAAAAAGAAGTAGAAGACTCCGTTAAGTATGAAGGAAAAGAGCAGATCATAATTGAACAAAGCGTTAAAAAGGGTGAAAAACTTTCATCAGGAGAAAAAATAACACTATACATTCCTAAGATATTATCAACTTATCCGGATATGGTAACTGATGCCTGGACTTTAGAAAGGGTAACGGAATTTTGTGAAAAGTATGGTCTTACCTTAAAGTATAGCTATAAGGAAACTAATGATGTTGATGAAAACATAGTTCTTGCTCAATCTCCAAAGGCTGGCGAAGAAATTTTTGAAAATGATACGTTTAAGGTTGTTATTTCAAAAAAACCAGCGCCTACAACGACCACGACTACCCAGTCAAGTAACGTGGGACAAGACGTAGAAAATAGTGGTGAATAATGATTGGTAGGGTAAAAAAACTTATAAGTAACAATTGGACGGTTGATGTAAGTGGAAAAATTTATAACTGTACTACCGCTGGAAAGTTTAAGTATTTAAAATTATCTCCATTAGTTGGTGACATCGTAGAAATTGATGAAAAAAATAAAGTAATAACAAGAATATTAACAAGAAAGAATGAACTTGTAAGGCCACCAATTGCAAACGTAGATCAGGCAATAATATTAGTAAGTTGTAAAGAACCAAATTTTTCTAGTAACTTACTTGATAAGATGTTAGTGGTAATTGAGTATAATAATATTAAACCAATAATTTGTTTTACAAAGTATGATTTGTTAGAGGATACCCATGAAATTGATAACATAATAAGGTATTATAAAAAAATAGGTTACCAAGTATACATAAACGATGAGTTATCTAGCCTAAAAAAAGTTTTAAGGGGGAAATTAAGCGTTTTAACTGGACAGACGGGGGTTGGAAAATCATCGCTCCTTAATAGTTTAAACATAGATTTAAAATTAAAAACAGGTGATATATCTAAAGCTTTAGGTAGAGGAAGACACACGACAAGACATGTTGAATTATTGGAAGTAGAAGGTGGTTTAGTTGCGGATACTCCTGGTTTTTCATCACTTGACTTTAATGGTATGAATAAAAAGGATATAAAAGATAACTTTGTTGAATTTTATGATAATATGGATAAATGTAAGTATCAAGATTGCGTTCATGTAAAAGAAGACGGATGCTATATAAAAGAACTTGTAAAACAAGGAAAAATAATGAGTACAAGGTATGAAAATTACGTTAAGTTCATTAATCAAATAAACGAAAATAAGAGGTAGCGTATGAAGGTTTCAGTATCAATATTAAGCGCTTATGATGAATTAATAAGTGCCGTAAAAAAAGTAAACGAGTCTAGTGCTGATTTTTTACATATTGACGTTATGGATGGAAAGTTTGTTCCTGATAAAAAGTTTCCAATAGAAGTGGTAAAGGATGTAATTAGTATTAGTAAAAAACCATTAGACGTTCATTTAATGGTAAGTAATTTAGATACAATAAAAAAATATGCTTTATTAAAACCAGAATATTTAACGTTTCACGTTGAAACGATAAAGGATCATTTACTTATTAACTACGTTAAATCACTAGGAGTAAAAGTCGGACTTGCAATTAATCCAGAAACGGACGTAAAGGTGTTAATGCCTTATATAAATGACATTGATTTAGTTTTATTTATGAGCGTAAATCCTGGTCTTGGTGGTCAAAAGTTTGAAAAGAAAGTAATAGAAAAAGTAAAGATACTAAAAAAATCTAAACGATCCAACTTAATAATTAGTATTGATGGTGGCCTTAACGATAAAACAATTAACTTATGTAAGCATGCTGGATGTGACATGGTGGTTTCAGGCTCTTACGTAACTAATTCTGCAAATTATGATGAAGCAATAAAAAATTTGCGATAGCTGTTGTAACAAAAGGGAAATAATAATTAGATAAATTATTTTCTGTTTCGTAAAAAGGATGTAGTAAAATGGAAAAATTTAGTAAAAAGTTAATATTAGATTATATTTCAGGAAATGATATAGAAGAATACGATTTAGAGTACTTAGAGGATAACCCTGAGTTCATGATGCAGGTAATTGGTCATACTAGGGATAAGAACCTATATAATCTTTGTTCTTATAAAGTAAAAAATAACTATGATTTTATTCGTTTTATGATAGAAACATTTAAAGACGATGAAAAATTTATAGTTGGTATTGTAGATGATTACTTAGAAAAAAAATTAGATTTTAAAAAATCATTTGAACTGATTATTATAATTAATGATATTTTAAAATATAGCAATTATAAATATTTAATCCTTCTAAACGAGGCTGTTAAAAGAATTCTTAATGACGTTTCTTACATTTTAAAAAACTTAGAAAAAAGCGAAGTTAAAGCTTTGCTTGGCACTGGTTTTTACATTATTAAAGATAACTATTCTGATAGTAAGGTAATACTTGATTTTATGGCAAAAAAAATGGCAGGAGATATCTTTTCTAGTCCTTCCATATCAGTTTTTTTACATGCCAGATATAAAAAATTTTCTGATATACAAACACAAAATTTAAATACCTTTATCATTAATGAAATAGAAAAAAAAGATTGTTATTTATCTAGTTATGTTGCATGTAACGTAAGTTTATTAGATGATTTAAAGGCTCAAATTAAACAGGTTGGTAAAAACTGGGATAGCTATTTGGAAAAATTAGATAAATTACGTTGGCAGATCATTCATGAAAAAACAATTGATTACTTAACTGAAAGATTTATAAACAAGTTTAATTATTATGATATAATATCTTACGTTTGTAAAAAACTAAACGTTGAGTACTCATATGATGAAGATTATCCATATAAAACTGAAGTTGATTATGACTATCTTAACATGTTATCAGAACAAAATGATTTTGAATTTTTAGGGGCAGAAAAATACGTGACGCAACTTATTACTAATATATTTAAAAATGATTATATTTTAGATGATGATGACTCATATGATAATTTTAATAATGCTGGGAATATAATTGATTTTTCATCTATTAAAAGGACTTAAAACTTTTGTTTTGATAAAAAATAATAGAAAATCAAAGAAAAAGTTATGATTTTTCTTTACAAATCATAAATTTTATTGTATACTTAGAAAGTAATTTTGATATGAAGGAAAGAAGATTGTATTTATCTCACCCGATTACAAATAGTAATGGGTTAAACGCCAGCTTAGAACAAAACATATATTTAAGCGTTTTTAAGGTGAATACTAATCTCGTATTCACTTTTTTTATGGAGGTGCTTTAATATAGCAAAAGAAAAAGATATGCCAATTAATGAGCAAATAAGAGCAAAACAAATGCTTGTGATTGGACCAAATGGTGAACAATTAGGTATTAAATCTAAGGATGAGGCTTTAACCCTTGCATCTTATGCTGGATTTGATTTGGTCTTAATTAACGATAAGGCGGAAAACCCGGTTTGTAAGTTAATGGACTATAATAAGTTTAAGTACGAAAAGAAAAAGAAACTAAAAGAGTCTCAAAAAAAACAAAAGGAAAATAATGCTGAAACAAAGGAATATCGTTTGTCACCAAACATTGATGTACATGACTTTAATACGAAATTAAATAACGCAAGAAAATATCTAGAAAAAGGTCATAAAATCAAATTAACTATTCGTTTTCGAGGAAGAGAAATGCAGTTTACCGATAAGGGTAAAGAAGTTCTATTAAAATTTGCTGATTCTTTAAGTGAGATTGGTTCACTAGAAGGTGCTCCGGTACTTGACGGTAGAAACATGATGGCTATGATTAGCCCTAATAAAAATAAATAACAGATTTAGGAGGAAAATAATATGGCAAAGAAAACACAAAAAACTCATAAGGGTACTAAAAAAGTATTAAATGTTAGACAAAGTGGTACTATTACGATTGGACATCCTGGTTCAAGGCATAATACCGGTTCTAAAAATGCTGCTTATAATAGAAATAAGAAATCTAAGTCTAATTTAAGTGGTGCAGATAAAAATAGATTAAAGAGAATAATAGACACTTTATAATAGTAAAAACAAGGAGGAATAAAAAATGGCAAGAGTAAAAAATGGTGCTGTAACAAAAGCACGTCGTAAAAAAGTATTAAAAGAAGCTAAAGGATATTTTGGAAGTAAACATCGTTTATATAAAACGGCCAAGGAACAAGTAATGCATTCATATATGTATGCGTATAGAGATAGAAGGCAAACAAAACGTGACTTTAGAAAGTTATGGATTGTTAGAATTAACGCAGCTTGTCGTGAAAACGAAATTAGTTATTCAAGATTCATAAATGGTTTATCAAAGGCAGGTGTTACGGTTAATCGTAAGATGCTTGCAGAAATAGCAATTGACTCACCAAAGACTTTTTCTGATTTAGTTGAGATATCTAAAGATGCTTTAAATGGAAAGATGCCTAAAGAACAAGTAGCAAGTAAAACAGCTCCTAAAAAGGAAGTAAAAGAAGAAGTTAAAAAGACTCCAGTTAAAAAGCAGGAAAAAGAAGATATATCAAAATTAACCGTTGCAGAGCTTAAAAAAATTGCTAAGGAAAAAGGAATACAAGGATATACTTCCATGAAAAAAGCAGAACTATTAGAGAAACTAGCTTAGTTTCTTTTTTTATTGTATAATATTTTTAGGTGGTAAACATGAATACTTATTTGATATACGGAAATGACTATGGATTAATAAAACGTGAAATAGATAAATTAACCAAAGGGGTAAGTGACGTTGCTAAATATGATTTATCAGCTTGTAAAATAGATGATTTATTAGATGATGCTAGTTGTATGTCAATGTTTGAAGATAAGAAGGTATTAATTGGGGAAAACGCTTTGTTTTTAACTGCAACACCAAGTAATGTTAATCATAATCTTGATTATTTATCAAACTATTTAGAGGATTTAAACCATGATAATATCGTTATTCTAACGGTGATTACTGATAAACTAGACGAAAGAAAGAATATAGTAAAACTAATAAAGAAAAGCGCAAAAGTTATAAGTAAGTCTTCGATTGATGATAAAGATTTACCTATTTTCGTAGTTAATGAATTTAAATCAAGTGGTTATGATATAGATATTAAAACAGCCAATTATTTTGTTAATTACGTTGGTAAAAACGTTGATGTGATAATAAGTGAGATAGAAAAAATGATCATATATAAAGATGATGATAAAAGAATCACAATTAAGGATGTTAATGATGTTTGTTGCCGTGTTTTTAATGATAATATTTTTGATTTAACTGATGGAATAATGAAAAGAGATTTTAAAAGAGCATACGAATGTTACAAAGATTTAAGTTTCTTAGGGGAAGAGCCAATTAAAATTATTGCGCTTTTAGCAAACCAGTTTTTATTAACTTATCAAGTTAAATTACTTAGTGAAGATGGTAAAAGTAGTAAGGAAATAACTGAGGTTTTAAACGTTCATCCGTACCGTGTTAAACTTGCCTTACAAACTGATTATCTAACTTATGAATTAAGGAATATACTAATTAAATTACACGAACTTGATTATGATATAAAAAGTGGTAAATTAGATAAGGTAACTGGTTTAGAAGATTTTATTTTGCATCTTTAAAGTAATATGTGGTAAAATAAAAATAAAGTGGAGGTTATAATGAACGATTTAAATGAGCAAGAAAAGAAAAATATAATAATAAAAATGGTCATATGTTTAGTTCTTTTACTAATCGTAATGATAATAGGTATACTAATTTAAGAATAATATAAAGGCACTCCTAAAAGAGTGTTTTTTACTTGATTAAAAGTTACAAAAATAAATTTGACATGTAAGTAAAATAGTGCTAGTATAAAAAACATTAAATTAAAAGAGGAGGAATATCTAAATGAAAAAGGATAGCAAGGTAATATTAAAAGGAGCTACAAAAGTATTATCATTAGCTTTAGCTGGTACTTTAATGACATCATTATTTACTGGATGTGGT
>CANPXR010000020.1 GCA_947586655.1 uncultured Bacilli bacterium
TTTTACACACTAAGATTACTAATATTTGTGTGAAAAGGTTTAATTCATGGTATAATACGTTTGTTAGGAGACGTTTATATGAAATCAGGTTTTGTTAGTTTAATAGGAAGACCAAACGTAGGTAAATCAACCTTAATTAACGCTTTAGTAGGATACAAAATTGCAATAACTTCAGATAAAGCACAAACCACTAGAAATAACATTCAGGGAATTTATAATGATAAAGATAGCCAAATAGTATTCGTAGACACTCCAGGAATTCATAAACCAAAGCATAAACTTGGTCAAATTCTTAATGAAGAAGCATATTATTCGATTGATGACGTGGATGTTGTACTATTCTTGGTTGATGTTACCAAAAATCTTGGTACAGGAGATAAGTATATAATAAATAGATTAAAAGAAGTAAATAAACCGGTATTTCTAATAATAAATAAGATAGATAAAATAAAAAAAGAGGATTTATTTAAAATAATTTTATCTTATAGTAAAACTTATGATTTTAAAGAGATAATCCCAGTGTCTGCCATTAAAAATGATGGTGTTAGTCAATTAATAAAGACACTTAAAAAATATTTACCTGACAACGTTAAATATTTTCCTGATGAGGATTTAACTAATACCACACTAGAATTTAGGATTGCAGAGCTAATTAGGGAAAAAGTTTTAAGATTAACAAATGAAGAGGTACCACATACGGTTACTTGTGTTGTTGATGAATACGTAAACAAAAAGGATAAAGCAATTATAAGTGCAACTATTATCGTAGAAAGAAACTCAATAAAAAGTATCATAATTGGAAAACAAGGTACAATGTTAAAGCAAATAGGCTCAAAAGCAAGAATTGATATTGAGAAAATGATTGAAAAAAAAGTATATTTAAGTTTATTTGTTAAAACGATAAAAAATTGGAGGGACAAAGAAAAATACTTAAAAGAATTGGGCTTTTATGACATTAGAAAAGAATAGGTATAAGATTATGAAATAACGCTTAGAAAATACGATTCTAATTCTAATAAGATGAATTGTATAAAAAAATAGATTATTTACCACCATATTAATGGAAGGTGATTAATATGACTAGGGAAGATGTATGGAATCTATTTAAATTAACAGGTAAACCAGAATATTTTATTAAGTATCAAAAAATGGTTGAAGGGAAGATTGATAAGATTGCAGATTAAAACGATTGAAGGTGTTGTAATAGGTGAAAAACCTTTTGGAGAAACAAGTAGGATATTAAGTATATTAACCAAGGATCTTGGGGTAATTGGCGTTATATCCAAGGGCTCTAAAAGGTTAAAAAGTATGTTAAGAAGTGTTAGTGAAAGATTCACTTATGCTAATTTTGAGATTAGTTATAAGAGTGATAAACTATCTACTTTAATATCTGCTGATATAATAAATCCCTTAATTAACATAAAAAAAGATGTTGAAAAAACATCTTATATTAATTTTATTTCAGAGTTAACAAGTCAAGTTTTAAAACAATCTAGTAATAAAATTATTTATGATTCTTATATTGCGTGCTTACTAAAGATAAATGAAGGATATGATCCAATGGTTATAACTAATATCCTAGAACTTAAGTACCTTGATTTTTTAGGTGTTACACCTGAGTTAAATGGTTGTGTTGTTTGTGGAAGTAAAAACGTGTTAACATTGTCTTCTAATAGGGGTGGTTTTGTGTGCAAAAATCACCATTTAGATGAGTATGTAGTAAGTGATAAAACCATAAGGATAATTAGGATGTTAAAGTATGTTGAAATTTCTAAAATAAGTAAGGTAAACATATCCAACGTGGTAAAAAAAGAAATAAATGATTTCATTGATGAGTATTATGATAGATATACTGGTTTGTATCTTAAGAGTAAAGATTTCCTAAAAAATATTGTTAAAATAAAATAAATTATGTTATAATATGACTTGATGTGTGGATAGAAGACAAATTTCTTAGTTATGTTAATGATTACTTTGAAAGTAAATTTTTCTAAAATTAAATATTAAAACTGCGAGGCATCTCGCTTTCTTTAATATCTAGAGGGTTTTATATGTAGGAGGTTTTTATATGAGAGTAAAAGAAAAGGAAAAACAAACGTACATGTATAGGGTTCGTGGCAGAAACGTTGATGATTATTGTTTAGTTCCTTATCAACATACTAGTAGTATTTCTAGTGTTGGTTCGGTAATTGGTGATTTTTTAAACAAAAATTTTATTTTTGAAATGCGTACTTGCGTTAATTATTCTGAGCAAACTTTTAAAAAGACTATGGTTGTTTTATTAGCAAAGGATTCTGTAATTGAAATAGAAAAACCAATATATGATAATTATAAAGAAGAAATAAATAAAGTTATGGCCTATAACATGTCTAGAGCCGTTAATAAATATATTTATGATGGAAAGACCAAGGTAGTTGTTAATTTTATCTCAAGTGGTTGTGAGTATTATTTTAAAGGAAATGGTGGTTCCAATAGTGTAAATGATATATGTGGTTTGAAAACACTTTTTATATCACTAACTAATCAATCTGACATAAAATTATTCAAAAATATAATTTGTGATTTGGTAGGTGAACATACCCCAACTTATGAGTTTTTAGATGGTGATAACCTTTTATTAAAAGCAGGAGGTAGAAGTTTAGTTTTTAATAAAAACGCATATGATTTAATGATTAGTACGGTTGAAGAACAAAAAGAAAATTTAAATAAAAGTGGTAAATCAAAAGTAATGTAAACGAAGTTGGAGGACAATAATGAGTAATATTAGCATGGATAAAATGGTTAATTTATGTAAACAATATGGTTTTATTTATCAGGGAAGTGAAATATATGGTGGTCTTGCCAACACTTGGGATTACGGTCCTTTAGGAACAAGACTTAAGAATAACGTTAAGGATGCGTGGAGAAAAAGATTTATACAGGAACGTAAAAATGCGTATGAGTTAGACGCTGATATTTTAATGCACCCTAAGGTATGGGAAGCATCTGGTCACGTTGGAAATTTTTCTGATCCTCTAATAGATTGTAAAGAGTGTAAAACAAGACACCGCGCTGATAACTTAATTAATAGTTACACTAATTCTAATATTGGTGACTCCTTGAGCGAGGAAGAAATGATGAATTTCATTAGGAAGGAAAAAATACCTTGTCCAAAGTGCGGCAAGACTAATTTTACTGATATAAGGCAATTTAACCTTATGTTTGAAACTAAAAGGGGAGTTACAAACGATGCTAAAAATATTGTTTACTTAAGACCTGAAAATGCCCAAGGTGAATACGTTAACTTCTTGAACGTGCAAAGAAGTATGAGGGCAAAGTTACCATTTTCTATCGGGCAAATTGGTAAGGCCTTTAGAAATGAAATTACACCCGGTAATTTTACGTTTAGAACGATAGAGTTTGAGCAGATGGAGTATCAAACCTTTTGCAAAAAACAGGAAGATGAAAAACTATATAATTACTTTAAAGAATATGGTAAAAAATTCTTTATGGACCTAGGTCTTCCAGAGGAGAAGTTAAGGTATCACGATCATGAAAAATTAGCTCATTACGCCAAGGCAGCATGTGACATAGAGTATCACTTTCCTTTTGGTTGGGGTGAGATAAATGGTACTCATAATCGTACTGATTTTGATCTTTCAAGACATAAAGAGTATTCTGGCGTATCAACTGAGTATTTAGACCCAGATACTAATGAAAAGTTTATTCCATATATAATTGAGTCTACTTATGGATTGGATAGAACGGTATTAGCGATCTTATTTGATTCGTATGAAACCCAAACGCTAGATAATAATGAGGTAAGGGAAGTATTACACCTTAAACCATTTTTAGCGCCTTATAAAGTAGCGGTCTTACCACTAGTTAAAAAATATCATAATAATAAAGCTAATGAAATATACGAATCTTTATCTAAAGAATTTATGACTACTTATGATGAAACTGGATCAATTGGAAAAAGGTATAGAAGGCAAGATGTTATAGGGACACCTTGGTGTATTACGATAGATGATGATACACTTAATAACGATACTGTTACCATAAGAGATAGAGATTCTATGAACCAAATTACAATTCCTGTTAGTGAAATTGTAAGTTACATAAAAGAAAGAATAATTTTTTAAAGGGGTAGTTTACCATGGCAAAAAAAAACAACGGGGCAAGTAGTTCTTTTAAAAAATTAAAAGAAAAAGTAGAGCTCTGTTTTATTGAAAATGATTATGATACGGCCGAGAAACTTTGTAGGAAAATTATTGATTTATATCCAAAAAAGGTATGTGGTTATGTTTATCTTATTAAAACATTAACTAAGGATTATAATAAGTACCTAAACCATGAAGAATTAAAAGCCGTAAAATTGATTTATGATAAGGCTTACGAGATGTCAACTAAAAGCGAAAAGGTATTATTAAAAAAATCATTTGATGAATATTTATACGATTTAAAAGAGGTAGATAATTTAAAAAAAATAAAAAAAAGTATAGTATCTAAGGAATTTATTAAAAACGTATATAATGATTCATTAACCTTTATAAATCAAAATATGTCAATTATTTCTTCTTATGGCAAGAATGGAATAAAGATAAAAAATAGGTATGACCTTATAAATGGATTATTTTTATTTAGTTTACTTATATACAATTTATTTAATCCAAATTATTTGCTTATTTTTACCATTTTGTTTGGAATATTTGGAATAATAAACATTTATAGTTTCATTGAAATGAACTTCTTTAGTAAAAGCAAATATAGGTTAGAAAAAGAAACATATAAAAAGATAAAAGCAGAGGCCAAAGATGAGGTTATTTCTTTAAAGAAAAAAATTAGGCAAATTGATGAAGATATAAATTTTATTAAAGACCAAAAAACGTCTTCGATTACAAAAATTCCACAACTCTTTTTAAATGATATTAACGATTTGATAGTTAACGATGAAAAGCAAATAGCAGACAAAATTTCCTCAGCGTTTGCCTCATCAGATATCGTAAGATTTTCAATTCTTTTAGAAAATAACACTAACCTAAATCCTAATGAGATAATTAATCATATAAATAATGAAGTTAAGGAAAAGAATAATGAACTTTCTAAGTACGTACATAATATCCTTAATGAAAAAGGAAATAATCAAAGTGAATTTATACTTATGAGAAAAGTAAGTAAAGTAAATGTATTAGAACTAGTTATAATGCTAGTTATCAGTATGTTTAGTATCTTTATTTTATTTAATAATTCTCGTGGAATCAATTTTGAGGCGTTTATTGTCTCGGTTATTATTGGACTGTTATCAATGAGTATTTATAACGTTAATACTGGTAAACATAGAGCACTCATAGATACCTTTAGTGATAATTTATTATCAACTATTTTTAATTCCACCTTAACGTATAACCTTATTTATTTTAAAATTACAAATGGTTTAAAATTATCATATGGATTTTTGCAAATGCCAATTACTTTAACCCTTGTGTTAGCGGGTTTCGTAATGTTAGTATCATTAATAAAATATGAAAATTTGTTAAAAAAATTAAGGAACTAGGTTCCTTTTTTTTGTAAAAAAAAGTAAGATTGAAATTTCAATCTTACTTATTATAGAACTCAACGATCATTGATTCTTTAATGTCCGCTGGAAGTTCGCTTCTTTCAGGCATACGTACGTAGGTTCCAGAAAGTTTCTTTTTATCAAAATCAACGTATTCCACGGTTTTACTAATTTTTTCTAATGCTTCTTTAATAGCTTTATGATCCTTAGAAGATTCCTTAACTGCGATAACATCTTTAGGTTTAACCTGATATGATGGAATATCAACTTTCTTACCATTAACCGTTATGTGTCCGTGGTTAACTATTTGACGAGCTGCCTTTCTTGTTGTTGCCATGCCCATACGATAAACAACGTTATCTAATCTACTTTCAAGTAACTTAAGAAAGTTTTCACCTTGAATACCAGGCATTTTAGCTGCTTTTTCAAACGTTAATCTAAATTGTTTTTCATTTACTCCGTACATTAGTCTGACTTTTTGTTTTTCCATTAATTGAAGCTTATACTCTGAAGCTTTTCCACTTCTTTTTTCATTTCCATGTTGCCCAGGGGCGTATGGTCTTTTAGTAAGCTCTTTTCCTGTTTCCAATATAGAAAAGCCTAAATGACGACTTTTCTTATAAGTAGGTCCAGTGTATCTTGACATTTTTCTTCCTCCTTTATTCTTGTAAACTAAAGGACCCTTGCCATTTAATAGGGAGTTTGTTTTAATGCGTTCGTCTTTGCAGCTAATAAAGACTACTAACATAACTTATCCGCAAACAAACACGTTATTAAATTCAAAAGGTGCTGCTTTAAAGTTTACGCGTTATTAATTATAACTAATTATATGAAAATAGTCAATATTTTTAACCCCATAAAAATTACAATTCACGTTAAAAAGTTATTTTTTACTCTTATTATGATGTAATTTGTAGAAAAATATGTTAAAATACTTTATATAGTAGGAGGTATACTTATTACATGGCAAAAGGTTTATACATTGGTACCATTATAGTTCTTTTAATCGCTATTATAGTAACTTTTTTAATTGTTTTTAAAAACAGAAGAAAAAAAGTAATGGTTAAGACTATTGATGGGTTAGAGAAAGAAAAAAATTTACTTATAAATATACCGGTATTAAATGAATTTAGTAAGGTAGAAGCATTGGTAAAAAACAATAAATTAGAACAAAAATATAATACTTGGAAACTAAAGTTTGAGGTAATTGAAAACGAAACCATTCCTGAGGTTAGTGACATGTTAATTGAGGCAGACTTTATGGTGGAAAAAAGTAACCCTTGTGACGTTTATAAGAAGATTTCTGAAATAGAAGTAAAATTATATGAAATTAAGGTAAAAATTAAAACCATAATGTCTGAAATAAAAGAAATAACATCAAGTGAAGAAAGAAACAGAAGTACGATAACAAAATTAAAGAGTACTTATAGAAACCTTAAAAAGCGCTTTGAGGATACTAAAGCAGACTATGAGGAAACCGCTAAAACGATTGAGTTACAGTTTGAAACCATCGAAAAAAGGTTTGAAGAGTTTGAAAAAGTAATGGAAAAAAAAGATTATGAGGAGGTTATATACGTAGTTAAGGGGCTTACGGAAATGATTGACCACATGACCATTGTTATTAACGAAATACCAGAGATAATGCTTATGGGCAAAAGTCTTATTCCAAAAAGAACCGAAGACGTATCAAGTGAGTACATAAAATTAACCAGGGAAGATTATCAGTTAGATTATTTAAACGTAGAATATAACATAATTGAAACGGAAAAGAAAGTTAACGCTATTTTTGATAGGGTACGTGTTCTTAACTTGGAGGATGTAACCTTTGAACTTAAAACTATTTTAGAGTATTTTGACTCACTGTTTAACGACTTTGAAACCGAAAAATTAACTAGAAAATATTATGAAGAGGGTTTAAAAGAGTATAATAAAAAAAATACTCACGTTAATAAGATATTACTAGCGGTATCATCTAAGATTCCAGAAATGAAAACCCAATATAATCTAACCGATGACACCATAGATTCAATTAAACTATTTACCAGTGAGTTTAATAACATTAATAAAGATTATGATAAGTTAATAGCCCTAGAAAAAAATCATTCTCTTCCTTATTCCAAGCTTAATCAAGAACTAGAAATAATTTCATTAAAATTATCTAAACTACATGAGAAGTTAACCAATTTACTACAAAGGGTTGGAAACCTAAAGGATGATGAGGAAAGAGCCAAAGGGCAACTTGAGGACATAAAAATATTATTAAAACAATCTAAGTACCAAATAAGAAAAAATAGACTTCCGGTAATTCCTGATAACTATTACGTAGAATTACGTGAAGCATCTGATGGTATAAGGGAAATTCAAAGAGAACTTGCGAAAAAACCACTTGATGTTGATACCCTAAACGTAAGGGTTGATACCGCAAGAGACTTGGTGTTTAAGTTACATAACACGACTGGTAAAATGATTCGTTTGGCACTTTTATCCGAGTACGCTATCGTTTATGGAAATAGGTATCGTTCTTCTAAACCAGCGGTTAATGAGGGACTTATTAAAGCCGAAAAATTATTTTTTGCGGGTGACTATAAGAAGTCTTTAGACGCAAGTATAGGTATCCTTGATACCGTTGAACCAGGTATACATAAAAAAATATTAGATTATGGTAAATAAATATTAAAATTTCTTGATGAGGAAGTGAGAGCTTTCTCACTTTTTATATTCTTAGCTTTATAAAACTAAAACCATGGTATTATTTTGGTATTAATGGACAAATAAGTCTTTTTTTATTTAGGTATTCATATCATTAATTAGGTGATTTTAATGTTTAAAAGTGCGTTTAAGTTAGCGGGGTTATTTTTACTTTTGGTACTAAGTTTTGTTTATACTAATAGCGTTTTTAACGGTGCAAAAAAAAGTGATCCGGTTATGAAAGAAATTATCAATTATAAAAAAGAAAATGATGTATTAGGGGTTGAACCAATAATAAAAAACGATGAAATGGTTATTGGGTATTCAGGATTAGTTGTTAATGAAAACGAATCTTATAAAAACATGAAAAAAGAAGATGTGTTTGATGAAAGTAAAATAGTATATGATAAATCATTACCAAAAACTACCATTTCAAAAACTTATGATTATTATATTAATCGTGGCAATCCGTCAAAAAAAGAAGTTGCTTTAGTATTTAAAGTGTCGTCTTCTAAAGGAGTTGATGATTTACTAAAACAGGTTGCTAAAAATAACGTTAACGTTGCTTTTTTTGTTGATGGAGCTTGGCTAGAACAAAACGTTGAAACGGCCTTTTCGATGGTAAATTTATCATGTGAAATATATAATCTTGGTTATGATGGCTCTTATCAAAAAAAATCTATTTCCAGTACTAATAATCTAATAGAAAGCATAAGTCTTAAGAATTCTAATTTTTGCATAACAAATGATAAAAATGATAACGTTAAAGAATTATGTAAAAGTAAAAAAATGCATACGATTATACCTACCTTAAGTGATCCTAGTGTTTTAGAAATTAAAAAAGGCTTAGTAAAAGGTGCAATAATATCTTATGACGTAAGGGATTTTAATGTTAATATGCTAAGTTTAATAATAAATACGATAACAAGTAAAGGATATAATGTTACCAGCTTACAAGACGTTATTAATGAGGGTTAATTAAGTTTTAACTCAAAAAAGGAGAAAAACTTTTAAAAATAAGTTTTTCTCTTTAATATTAATTCGTTAAATGTTATAATAAAAAATGTCGAAGTAAGGTGATATTATGCATGATAAGTTAAAATTATTTTTAGAAAAAATTAATCTTCCAAAGGAGTATTACAAATTTTTTGATAATGGCAAAATCTTGAAACTAAAGCTTGATTCATCTAGAAAAAATGGTGTTTTTATTATAGAACTTAATAATGTTATTGAAAATGAGGTAATTGACTACGTAAATAAAAACATATCAAGTGGGTTTCCTGACATGAAAACAATTAAGGCTGAGTTTGTAATTAATAATTTAAATTATGAAGATGTAATTAATCATTATGGCAAGGCAATTGATAATAGTACCCTTACTAAACCAATGAAAGAATTATTTAAAGAAAAGACCGTTAATATGGATAATACCACCATTATAATTGACGTTGATAATATAGCTGAACAAACTATTTTTAAAAATCATGAGAAAAGCATCTTAGATTTCTATCATAAAATTGGTTATAAAGAACTTAAAATAAACGTTAACATCAATGAACAAAAGGCTAAAGAAAACCGACAGGAACTGGAAGAAAACGTAGAAAAGGAAGTTATATTAATAAAGAATGAAGATAGCCCAATTTTACTTGGTGATGATGTTAAGGGTAAAATAACCCAAATAAAAGATATTATTGCTGAAGAAAGTAACGTTACGGTTGAAGCTTATGTATTTGGGGTTGAAGAATTTGAATCCAACAAAAGCGCGTTTAAAATTCTTACGCTTAAAATAAGTGATAATACTGATAGTATATATGCTAAATATTTTACTAAAGATTTAGATATGTTTAAAAAGTTATCGAAAAATATGAAAAGTGGTTGGTTTAAAATCAATGGTTATGTTAGGCAGGATGCTTATGCTAAGGACTTGGTTTTGAACATAAGAAACGTAGTTAAAATTGAGTCTAAGGATACCGTAATTGAAGATAACGCTAACGAAAAAAGAGTAGAATTACACGCCCATACCATGATGAGTCAAATGGATGGTTTAACTAAGTTGGATTTAGGAAAACATACTTGTGAACTTGTTACAAACGCAATTAATATGGGATATCGTGGGGTTGCGATAACGGACCATAATGGTTGTCAAGCTTTTCCTATTGCATATGGAATCATAAAAGCTCATAACAAGAAAATAGACGACGTTAAAAAGCACTTTAAGGGTTTATATGGGACTGAACTTACGTTAGTTGATGATACGATTAATATTGTTGTAAGACCAACAGAGGCTGATTTAAAGGGTTCTACTTACGTTGTGTTCGATACTGAGACCACTGGATTTAATGCTGGTGGAACGGATCAGATGATTGAGATTGGAGCGGTAAAGTTAAAAAATGGTGAAATTATTGATCAGTTTGATGAACTAATAGATCCAAAAAGACACATCCCTGATAAGATTACAGAATTAACTTGCATCACCGATGAAATGGTTAAAGGTTGTGATGATGAAAAGACAGTTACAAAAAGATTTTTAGACTGGGCTGGTGATAACCCAATGGTTGCCCATAACGCTAAGTTTGATATTTCTTTTGTTACCATGGCTATGAAAAAATATGATTTAGGTAATTTTAATAATACCGTCATTGACACCCTAGAGTTATCCAGAACGTTAGACCAAGGTTACGCAAGACATAATTTATCAGCACTTGTTAAAAGATATAATGTTCCTTGGCAAGAAGATGCTCACCACAGGGCAGATTATGATGCTAAGGGTACGGCCTTAGTATTTAATAAAATGATTGCTAAACTTATAGCACAAAATTATGAGAAAATATCCGATCTTGACAAGCTGGTAAAAAAAGACGAAATTCATAAGTTTGGTAGAACTTATCACTTTAATGCTATTGCAATTAATAAAACCGGTCTAAAGAATATTTTTAAGATGATTTCGCTTGCTAATACGGTATACTTATACAAAACCCCAAGAATATTAAGAAGTGAAGTTGAACGTTTAAGAGATGGAGTACTAATTGGTAGTGGGTGTTATGAATCAGAGGTATTTAATCAAGCTAGAAGTAAGGAAGGTGAAGAACTTACTAACGTTATTAATTTTTACGATTACGTTGAAGTTCAGCCTCCAGAAGTATATGACCATCTTATTCAACTTGGTGACTTTAAGGATGAAGAAGAACTTAAAGGTCACATCAATAAAATAATTAACGCAACCAAGGAAGCGGGAAAAATCATTGTTGCAACTGGTGATGTACATCATTTTAAAAGGGAAGATAGAATTTATCGAGAAATAATTGTTAACCAAAAAGTACCAGGTGGTGGAAGGCATCCACTAGCTAAAAAGGACATAAAACAAATTCCTTTTCAACACTTTAGGACGACCAATGAAATGCTTGAAGATTTTGCCTTTTTAGGGAAAGACCTAGCCTATGAAATAGTAGTTACTAATACTAATAAAATACTTGATATGGTAGATGAAATAGAAGTTATCATTGATACTCATGGTATTCCTTTCTCTCCTAGGGTAAAGTCCGATGATGGTAAAAACTATCTTGATTGTCCTAGGGTAGTAACAGATTTAGTGTATAGTAAGGCCAAAGACTGGTATGGTTCACCACTTCCATATAATATTGAAGAACGAATAGCAATGGAACTTTATGGTAATATTGTTTACAAAATATGTGAAGAAAATGTTAAGAAAACTAATCCTAACGAAAAAGATGGTGAATTAAAAGCAAAGATTTTTTCAAATTTACATGACGTAATTGTTAATGGTTTTGATGCGGTTAAAAAGTTACTAGGTAATTATTTTAAGGAAAATTGGGATATTAAAATAGACGGGGATTTATCAGAAGAAACACTAAATAAAAAAGTAAGCAAAGAATTAGGAGGTATTATAGGTGGGGGATTTGATCCAATTTACTTGATAGCTCAAAGGCTTGTTAAACACTCTAATGATGAGGGATATTTAGTTGGTTCCCGTGGGTCGGTTGGATCATCATTTGTTGCTACAATGATGGGTATAACGGAAGTTAACCCTCTTTCAGCCCATTATCGTTGCTTAAATTGTAAACATAGTATATTTAATTTTGATGATGGTAGACCCCTTGGAAGTAAATACTCAACTGGATTTGATTTACCTGATAAAAAATGTCCTTTATGTGGTGCTAATATGTATAAGGATGGTCAGGATATGCCATTCGCAACGTTTTTAGGTTTTAATGCTGATAAGGTTCCTGATATTGATCTTAATTTTAGTGATTTAAATCAGGCCTCAGCACACGCATATACAAAGGTGTTATTTGGTAAAGATAATGTATATCGGGCTGGTACGATTGGTACTGTCGCCGAAAAAACGGCCTTTGGTTTTGTAAAAGGATACCTTGAGGAAAAGGGATTAACAAAGAGGGCTGCGGAAATTGAAAGACTTTCTATTGGATGTACTGGTGTTAAAAGAACTACTGGACAACATCCTGGTGGTATAGTTGTTATACCTGATTATATGGAAGTATTTGATTTTACGCCATTTCAGTTTCCAGCGGATGATGATGCTAGTGCTTGGAGAACAACTCACTTTGATTATCACGCGATTGATGAGTGTGTACTTAAACTTGATATATTAGGTCATTCTGATCCTACCCAACTACGTATGATTCAAGATCTAACTGGAATGGATATTACAAAAGTTCCACTAGATGATAAAGATACCATGAGTATTTTTACTTCAACCAAAGCACTTGGGGTTACCAATGAAGAAATTATGTGTAAAACTGGTACCCTTGGAATACCTGAATTTGGTACTAATTTTACTATTGGTATGGTTGCGGAAACAAAACCAACTACTTTTGCGGAACTAGTTAAAATTTCTGGTTTATCCCATGGTACCGACGTTTGGGTTGGTAACGCACAAGATTTAATAAAAAATGATATTGTTCCTTTTAAAGATGTAATAGGGTGTCGTGATGACATAATGGTTTACCTAATGTATAAGGGGGTTGAACCAATAAAGGCATTTAAGATAATGGAGTTTGTTCGTAAGGGAAAAGCTTCTAAAGATCCGGATACTTGGAATGAACATAAAAAGGTAATGATAGAAAATAATATTCCAGATTGGTTTATTGACTCATGTGGTAAAATTAAATACATGTTTCCAAAGGCTCACGCGGCCGCTTATGTTATTTCTGCATTTAGAATTGCATGGTATAAAGTTCACATGCCTGTATATTTTTATGCATCTTGGTTTACGACTAAGGCAACCGACGTCGATGTTGACATAATGATAAAAGGATATGATGACATAAAAAAAAGAATTATAGAAATTCAAAATAAGGGTTATGATGCAACTAATAAAGAACTAGGACAATTAGAGAGTTTAAGGGTTGCTTTAGAGGCTACCGCAAGAGGCATTAAGTTTTTACCAATAAATCTATATAAAAGCAATGCTACGTTATGGATGGTTGACGATGATTTTTCAATATATCCGCCTTTTTCATCAATCGATGGTTTAGGAGATACCGTTGCTATTAAAATTGCTCAGGAAAGGGATAAAGGTGCCTTCATTAGCATTGAAGATTTACAATCTAGAGGTAAGGTCTCACAAACTTTAACTGATAAAATGAGAATGATGGGGATATTAGATGGAATGCCTGAATCTAGCCAATTATCGCTATTTTAAATTTAGTTAAAAAATGCCATTATTTTAAATTTGACAAAACCTTTAGTTTTTGTTATTATAACTCTCCGAAAAGCAAAGGGGAGTTTTTAAATGGATAAAAGCGGAATGACATATGCCGAATATTGCCAAATCATAGAGTCTGAAATTAAAAGTTTAAGAATAAAAGAACGAAGATTAAACGAAAAGAACCAAATTTATGCTAAAAGTTGTAGGTTAAATAAAGATGTCGTTTTTCTAGGAGTTGAAAAGATACGAGAATTATTTAAGACTAATGAAGGCAAGAAGCAATTTGAGAAAATATTAAAATGTGTTTTTGGGGAAAATTTCTTTGACGATATGACTTTAGAAGAGAAGAAAGAATACGAAAAAAAAGGCTTCTTTATTAAGGATAACTTAGATGAAATTCTAGGAACGGTTTATGGTAATAAGTACGGGTATAATTTTAAAAGGCCAAACTCTTGGCAAGACATGGTTTTATTTATAAATAACGTTTTGAACGTATATAATAACGTTTTACTAAGTGATGCGGTAAAAGAACAATTTTTTATACTATTATTTTCCTTTAATAAAGTAATTGAAAAGGCTTATGCTAAAACAATAGTAAGTGTTCGCGAAATAAGTTTTATCATAAATATGTATAACGAATTTTTAAGCGCAATTAATGAAAAAAGAAATGTAAAAATAGATGATAATAGTTATTCTTTAATAAAAAACATCCTAAACAAAGATGGCCGTAGCTTTGTGATGTTAGAAGATAAAGAAGAAAAGAGAATTGGATTTGGAGATGCTTTTATACTATTTTGTGAATCGTATAATAGTGATATTAAAAAAGCCCAAGAATCCATTGTTGAAAATAATAGACAATTAAAAATAAAAAAACGCATAGATGCGTATTACAATAATATAAAAAATACTTCTTTTGAAGATTTAAGTAATAAAAATTTTCCAAAATATTATAATAATGATTACATACAGATTATAAAAGGGGTAATAGATAGGTTCTTACAAGATTTAAACGAAGATGAAAAATGGTTACCATATTATACCATAACCCAAATGCACTATGCTTCATATTTTAAGACTAAGTATTATGATGAAGAAAAGGTATTTGGAAAAAGAGTTAATTAAGGTAATTAAATGAAAAAAGTAAGATAAAAAGTAGTTGTAGTTGTTATGTTAATTATTTGATTTAAATAGCAAGATAAATGTAGGAAATTATAAAAATAAAACGTAATTTTCTTACATTTTATTTTACCTTCTTTTTAAACGCGGAATTTCTTTTTCATATGGGTTAAGAATCTTGACCGGATTGTGGGTTAATGATATTATTAACATAGAAAATAAAAAAGGTGAAGAAAATGGACTATAAAAGAGCAAGAAGAAGGTATAATAAGAACTCTAAAATATTAATAATCGTGGTACTTATAGTTTTAGTAATAGGTTTATCAATAGGTTTTTCAGCTTTCTCTAAAAATATTGATATTAATTCTGATGCAACAGTAATACCAGATTCATCTGGTTTTAGGGTGTTATTTTCAAGTAAACCAGATAATGTGGTAGATGGCCCTGTTAATGTTCTTTATCATAGCGAGTCTGCAACTGGCGTTAAAGCAACGATAGATAATTCTAATCCTTCCCATCCTCAAATAACGGGTTTAAAAGCAACGTTTACCGAAAAAAATAGCGAAGTTGAATATAGATTTTATGTAACTAATCAAGGAAAATATACGGCGTATTTAAAGAAAATTAAATTTGGGGATAAAAAATGTACTGCCAAAGAAGGAACTTCGCAGGCTTTGGTTGATGAGGCTTGCAGAGGCATACATATTCATATAAGATTTGGACAAGATTCTTCTTCTGATTTGTATACCATTGAAGGTGATAAAACGGTAACTAACCACCCATTGGAAAAGGGGAAATTTGAATATGTTCTTATTTGGATGTCATATTATGCAAATGCTAAAGTTGCTGATGGAGACTTTGATGTTGAGTTTGGAGATATAACTTTGACGTATAGTACAACTGATTCATAGAAGTAAAAAGTACGCAGTTTTGAGTACTTTTTATTTTTTTATGATTTTTCCGAGGTTTTTTAAAAGAAATGAAGAATTATTAAGGTGAGAGAATCTATAAATTGAGCTAGTAGCTTTCTGCTTTTTTTGAAAAAGAAAGGCGGTGATATTATGAAAAAATAAAATAAATTTCTTAGAGTAATAATATTAATTTTATTGATTTTAATATTAGTTTTAATATTTAAATTATACAATGTTAATAAATTTATGTAAATGATTTTTCAAAAATTATTTTCCCATAATAAAAGACTTATTGTGTAAAAGATAAGATAAAAGATTTTTTATCTTATTTTTTTATGGTAAAATGTTTATTAGGTGGTAACATGTATTTAAAATATGGAG
>CANPXR010000021.1 GCA_947586655.1 uncultured Bacilli bacterium
ACGAAAAAATGAACCTTGATATAAATCAGATAAATGGTAGTATATTATCTATTTCTCAGTTTACGTTGTACGCTAAATTAGATGGAAGAAGACCTTCTTTTTCAATGGCAATGCCTTATAATGACGCAAAAGAATTATATTATTTATTTAACGAAGAGTTAAAAAGTTATGGTATTAAAGTAGAAACTGGTATATTTGGTGCGGACATGAAAGTTAATTTACTAAATGATGGACCGGTTACCATTATAATTGATAGTGAGGAAGAAAAATGAAAAAAAACGTTAATTATAAATATCTAAATTTACTTCTTATTTTAGGAGTTGTGTATTTATTATTTTTAATGAAAAACTTATGGTTAGGTGCTGTATATAAGATATTTGGTATTATTTTACCATTTATTATAGCCTTTGGGATATCATACGTCTTGTATCCATTTTTAAAGTTTCTTATGGATAGGAAAATCCCAAAAACAATTGCGATATTTATCATAATTGCAACCGTTTTATTAATCGTAGGATTAACTACTTATTACGTAGTTCCACTTTTCTTTAATCAATTGGTGAACCTATTAACAAACTTGGGTAAATTTTCAACTGATATTGCAACTAAGTATGGCGTTGATACTAAAATGATTAATGATACAATTAACCAGTATTCAGCTAAAATTATAAGGGCGATTGGAGAAGTTTTATCTAGTGGTTCTATTTTTGGAATACTTAGTAAGTCAGTTGACTACTTATCTAAGTTTATCATAATCTTTATTGTTTCAGTTTATTTCTTAGCAGACATGCCAAACATAAGAAGAAAGTTAAAGAATTATCTTTTTAAGACAAGTAAAAAGAAATATCACTTAATTTCTAACATTGATAAAGAAATAACATCGTATTTAAAGGGCCTTGGAATTTTTATGGTAATTCAGTTCTTTGAGTACACGTTCTTATTTTTAATAATAGGCCATCCTAACTTTTTGCTCCTTGGAGTATTAGCATGTATTACTACCGTTATACCTTATTTTGGAGGTATTATAACAAATGTTATTGCACTTTTAATTGCGTCGGTTATATCACCAAAGTTATTCGTTTTAACCCTTGTAATAACCTTTGTTTTCCCTAACGTTGATGGTTATATTATTTCACCAAAAATATACGGAAAGACAAATCAATTACCACCTTTACTTACCATTTTTGCGGTTTTCGCTGGTGGTGCGTTACTTGGATTTATAGGTATCGTAATAGCGGTACCACTAACCATAATAATATTATCAATAATAAGATCTTATAAGAACGAGATTTCGGTAAAAATAAAAAACGTAAAGGAAAAAATTTAGTTAAAAAACTTTATTTTTTACTTAATATAATATATAATAATACTATAAGGAGGATAGGATGACTGGATTAATTATTTTAATAGTTATTGTTGCACTAGTATTTTTATACGTTATAAGTACGTATAATAGTTTGGTAAACTTAAGGAATAAGGTAAATGATCAGTGGTCACAAGTTGACGTCGTTTTAAAAAACAGAAATGATTTGATTCCTAATGTCGTTGAAACGGTAAAAGGATATGCTAAACATGAAAAAGATACGTTAAATGCCGTGGTAGAAGCTCGTAATAAAGCGGTTAGTGCTACTACGAGTGAAGATGAAATAAAGGCATCTAACGAAGTATCACAGGCTTTAGGTAGGCTTTTTGCACTAGCGGAAAATTATCCTGATTTAAAGGCTAATCAAAACTTTATGGATTTACAAGGTAACCTAAAGGAAATAGAGGAAAAAATACGTTTTTCAAGACAATTTTATAACGATTCTGTTTTAACGTACAAAAATAAGATTGAAATGTTTCCATCTAATATAGTGGCAAAAATATTTGGCTTTAAACCATATGCTTTCTTTGAGGCAACCGATGAGGAAAGAAAAAACGTACAAGTTAAGTTTTAGTCTACTTTAGTAGACTTTTTTATTTAAGGAGGGAAGATGTTTGCGTAAAACGTTAAGATTAGTATTTATACTATTTTTGCTATTTGTTTTTCCAATTGTAGTTAAAGCTAATAGTATATCTAAAATAGATATGAATATATATTTAGATAATAATGGAACCGCCCATGTAACTGAGACCTGGAGTGCTAATTTATCAACTGGTACGGAAGGTTATAAACCTTATTATGACTTAGGAAATGCTAGGATAAGTAATTATAAGGTTAGCATAGATGACAAAGAATATACGTATGATGATTACTGGAATACGAACGCTAGTTTTAATGACAAGGCTTATAAAAACGGAATTAATTACATTAGCGATGGCTTAGAGCTATGTTGGGGTATAAGTGAATATGGTTATCATAATTATAAGCTTACTTATGACATTGAAGGTTTTGTTGCAACCGTTAACGATGCTGATATGATATACTGGACGCTAATTCCTTATGAACTTTCATCTAAACCTGGTGATGTTCATATTAAAATTTATTCAGATAATTATTTTAACGATGACTTACCAGTTTGGGGCTATGGTAATTATGGTGGTACCGCTTACGTTTATGATGGATACGTTGAAATGAACTCTGAAGGAGTTTTAGAAAGTAATGAATACATGACCATATTAGTTAAGTTTGATAAAGGAACCTTTAATACTTATAATAACTTGGATAATGATTTTGAATATTACCATAATATGGCAAATGAAGGCGCTACTAAATATAAAAAGAGCACTTTATCAAAATTAAGTGACGCTTTAATATGGGTTTTTAATTTTGTTTTTCAATTTGGATTTTGGGGGATAATGATATACTTTTTTGCTAAGGGTGTAAAAACCGCAAATAATAGAATTGGAACTAAAGTACTTGATTTTGGGGTGAATGGCAAAAAATTACCTAATGACGTACCTAACGTAAGAGACATACCATTTAATAAAGATATATTTAGAACCTTTTGGTTAGCAGAAAGTTATAAATTAAATAAGAAAAAAACTGATTTTTTAGGAGCTATTTTATTAAAGTGGTTAAAAGAACAAAAGATAAAGATTAAGAAGCTAAATGATGGTTTAGGTAAAAATAAAGAAAAATCCGCAATTGATTTAAACACTAATTTTTCTTGTGAGAACCCACTTGAATTAGAATTATATAACATGATGAAAACCGCAAGTAAAGATGGCATATTAGAACCTAGGGAATTCGAACGTTGGTGTA
Organism: uncultured Bacilli bacterium; assembly: GCA_947586655.1. GTDB lineage: Bacteria > Bacillota_I > Bacilli_A > RF39 > UBA660 > Aphodocola. Next base: position 3,185 of record CANPXR010000021.1, read on the forward strand.
AAGATAACTATAGTCAAATACTTTCTTGGTTTGATGATGTAATAGATAAAGAAACAGAAAAACTAATGCAAGAAGGAAAAATAATAGAAGATGAAAAAACATCGTTTAAAGTATTTAAATCAAAGGTTTTGATGGTTGCTCCTAGTATGAAAGATGAGGCCATAAAGTTAAAGGGCTTAAAGAACTTTTTGGTGGAGTTTTCTAGAATTGACGAAAAACAGGCAATAGAAGTTAACATGTGGGAGTATTATTTGATATACGCACAAATACTTGGTATTGCTGATAAGGTAGCTAAACAGTTTAAAAAGTTATATCCTGAAATAATTGAAAACACTGAATATGGATATACTTATTCAGACATAATTTTTATTAACACAATTTGTCATACTGGTATATCTGTTGCAACTTCTACTAAAGCAAGAGCAGAAGGTTATTCTTCCGGTGGTGGAGGATTTTCTTCCGGCGGAGGAGGCGGTGGTTCCTTCGGAGGCGGAGGAGGCGGGGGAGGCTTTAGATAAGCTTCTTTTGCCAGTTTAAATAACATTGTTAAGCCTTGATTACAAAAATTAGTTGTTATATAATAAATTTAAACTTCTAGGGGGAGAGTAGTTTATGGAATCCAATATATTAATTGATAAGTACAAAAAGACTATTTTTAAGAAAAAATTTATAATGAAATTAATTAAAGACAAAAAATCTATGGAATTCGTAACAAATTTCACAGATATCAGTAAAAAAAGATAAAGATTTATTTATAATTGAAATGATAAATTCAAATAGCATTGATGATATAATTAATACATTAAAAAATGTTACATGGCTAAGTAATGAACAAAAAAATTTATTAATAAATAGTGCAATTAGTTCAAATAATGTTGATAATGTAATATTTGATATAATTAGTATATTAAAAAATGTTACGTGGTTAACTGATAAAAACAAAGAGTTATTAGTAGAGGTTATATGTAATAATATAGAAAAATTATGTACTGATACTGTTGTAGCCTTACCGATAATTAGTCTTTGTGATTATTTTAGTTGGTTAACACCAACACATAAAGAAAAAATTGTTAAAAAATTATTACAATATCCTAAATATTTAAGTGAAAATTTAATAGAATTAACTAATTATAAATTCATAACTAATAATAACATTTATGAAGTGTTAGAATCAATTTGTTCTTCTAAGAATATAGACTATATTAGAAATGTCATAAGAAGAATCAATAATATACAATATGCTAATAAAAAATGTATTGATATTATCATACAAGGAGTTTTAAAATTAGAAGATCCTAAGCCAATCATTGATGACTTAATTAGCATAAACGGAATAACTGAAGAAGATTTTGAACCATTACTTTCATTGTTAAAAGATAATGGAATAATACGTACAAAAATAGGACAAAATTTAAATTCAGTTAAAGAAAAAAACGATGCGTGTTTAGACTTGTCATTACTAGATGATAACGTTAGAGAAGTTGATCAATATATAAAAAGTATTATTGAAAAAGAAAGTAAAAGTGATTTTGAAGATAAAATACTTAAATGTAATAATACAAGGGATGCATACTTCCTATTTAAAGATTCGAAAGATTTAACCTCTGAGCAAAAAAATATTTTGCTTAAACTTTTTTGCAAACTATCGTTTTACTTTCCTAACGGCTATTTTATTTTTTTGAGACATATTAAAAATTTAAGTGAAGATGATAAACATATTTTAATTAATTGGAGTGCATCTTGCATTAGACCTCTTAATTTTACTAAATATAACTATTATTATGATTTTTTATGCCATTATCATACAATACTTGAAAGATATTCTAAAAATACTGAAGGGTTAAAAAAAGAAACAATAGATTTAATCATTAATGAATTTATCTTTCTCATAAAAGAAGAGATTCTTTTTGAAGACTACTATGATTTTGATAAATGGATAGAAGACGTGATAAATATATTTAATACTAAACAAAAGACTATACTTTTACAAGAGTTAGCGCCAATATATGAAAATATTTTTGCTAATCCCGAGGGTTTTTCTAACCCTTACTTTCCATATCGTATGAAAAAAGATAGAGATTTTGATTCAACACTTGGATTTGAAACATTATATGATTATTTAGAATCTGAAATGAGAGAATTTTTACTAGAAAAATTCTCTGATTATCCTCTTTTAACATTAGCTTATGTTTTATATTCAAGCGATTTTGAATTTTTACAAAAGACTTATGGAACCTTCTCGGAATTCAAAAAGAAGTATTCTTATATTGATAGATGTGGTATTGATAGATGTGGCAAACATTTTCCAATAAAAGAAACTTTATTTATATGTTCTCCTAGGCTTAAAAAGCGGTATGAAAATGAGCCACTTCCATTTTTAAAAATGATAAGAGATAAATTAATCAATAGTATAGATGAACATAATTTTAAAAATCATTATCAAAATTATATAGATGCTAGTACCATCATAGATGATGAGGTTGATACTAAATCTTCAATTTCTAAAATATATAAATATTTAAATGATATTAATAATGTCAATTGAGCGTACATTCGTAGAAGATAACATGTTAATTCAGTTGAATAATTGACTAATATATAAAAATATATTAAAATATAATTATGTTTTTGGTAAGAGTGACAGCTTACAATAAAAGAAAAACATGACAATTTAAAAGTTTAAATGAAGAGCACTTAGTGAAATAGGGTGGCACCGTGGACTTATAGTTCATCCCTATACGTAAGGCTCTTTTTGTATAGAAAGGGATGTTAAAATGATAACTAAACCAAAAGGAACAAAAGATATTTATGGGATGGAAGCTAAAAAATGGCAGTACGTATCCAAAGTAATTGATGAAGTAATGGAAAAGTACAACTATGACCTTATTAGAACGCCGGTATTTGAATCTACCGAATTATTTCATAGGGGAGTTGGAGAAACAACCGATATAGTAACAAAAGAGACTTATGATTTTACTGATCGTGGTGGAAGGAATATGACGTTAAGACCAGAAGGTACCGCGGGTGTTGTTAGAAGTTACATTGAAAATAAAATGTATGGTAGTGATGATAAACCAACTAAACTTTATTATAATATGCCAATGTATCGTTATGAAAGACCCCAAGCTGGAAGGTTAAGGGAACTTACCCAATTTGGATATGAATTAATTGGAAGTGATGACCCACTTTCTGATGCTGAGGTTATTTCACTTGCGGTTAATATTTATAAAATACTTGGTTTAAAAAAAATAAAGGTTAACATTAACTCTCTTGGTGATACTGAATCTAGAAATAACTATCGTGATGCCTTAGTTAAGCATTTTAAACCACATATTGATGATTTATGTGATGATTGCAGGGAAAGACTTAATAAGAATCCTCTTAGAATCCTTGATTGTAAAATAGATTGTGATAAAGAAGTTATGAAAACTGCACCTAAAACAATCGATTACTTAAATGAGGAATCTAAAAATAGATTTGAAAAAGTAAAGGAATACCTAGATGTAATGGCAGTAGAATACGAAGTAAATCCATCGGTTGTAAGAGGTCTTGATTACTATAACCACACCGTTTTTGAAATAGAAGTAAACGTAGAAGGCTTTGGGGCTCAAAATGTTATTGGCGGTGGTGGTAGGTATAATGGTATGATAAATCAGCTTGGTGGTCCTGTTACTCCAGCAATTGGTTTTGCGTCCGGTTTTGACAGATTAATGCTTGCACTAGAGTATGAAAACGTAAACCTTTTGGTTAATGATTCTATTGATTTATTTATATTATACGTAAATGAGGAAGAAAAAAAATACGCAGCGTATTTAACTAATGAACTTAGAATGAATGGATTTATAGTAGAAACGGATTATTTAAACCGAAGTTTAAAATCTCAGTTTAAACAAGCTGATAGATTAAATAGTAAGTATACCATCGTTTTAAACTCTTGTGATTTAAAACGTAACGAAGTAAAAATAAAAAATAACAAATCAAAACAAGAAGATATTATATCAGTTGATGCACTAATTTATTATTTAGAGGAAAAACTTTCTGAAGATGAATTAGAAATTTATGAAAATACTAATCATGATTTAAAAAACACACAAGAATGCACGCATAACAAGGAGGAATAAAAATGATAGATTATAAAAAGCAAATAAATAAAAAAGTAACGATATCAGGTTTCGCTGAAAAAGTAAGAAATTTACAGTGGGTACAATTTATCGTTTTAAGAAACGAAGGAAAAAGAATCCAAGTTACAATTGAAAAGTCAGAAGAAAAAAATAGAGAAATGACTCTAATAGTAGATAAACTAACAAATGAATCAACCATTACGGTAACTGGTGTTATAAAAGAAAACGAAAACGTTAAATTGGGAGGCTTGGAATTAATTCCAGATTCCATTAAGGTTACTAGTATATCAGATAAAGAATTACCTATTAGTATTACTAATAAGGGTGCCTCACAAATTGATACCAGAATGGATAACAGGTTTATTGACTTAAGAAACGATGCTAATTTTTATATTTTTAAGATACAAACTGAATTTATAAGAGCTATGAGGCAGTACCTATACGAAAATGATTTTACTGAAATACACACGCCTAAACTTATTGCTGCTGCATCAGAGTCAGGTAGTGAAGTGTTTGAAGTTGATTACTTTAAAAATAAAGCTTATTTAGCACAGTCACCACAGTTTTATAAGCAAATGGCGATTGCAGCGGGTTATGAAAGGGTATTTGAAGTTGCCCCTTGTTTTCGTGCGGAAAACTCAAATACTAATAGACACGCAACGGAATTTACCTCTTTTGATTTAGAGTTTGCAAACATTAATTCTTACGAAGACGTCATGGCGGTAGAAGAAGAACTTTTAGTTGCAGGGCTTACCGCGGTTAAAGAAAAATACGGTGACTTAATTAAAGAAATTTATGGTGTGGATGTAGTAGTTCCAACCATTCCATTTCCTAGGATTAAACTACAAGATTTATATAAAGAACTAAGTGAAAGATATGGTTATAAAGTACCTAGTCATGACGTTGGGGATATGAACGCTGAGACTGAAAAACTAACCAGTCGTTTTGCAATGGAAAAATATGGTCATGAATTTATTTTTGTAACGGATTTTAGCAAAACAAAAAGAGCTTTTTATCACATGAGAAAAGATGATGTCCCACAAGGTTATGATTTAATATGGAAGGGTACTGAAATAACAACCGGTGCACAAAGGGAACACAGGTATGATGTTTTGGAAAAACAAGCAAGTGAAAAGGGATTAGGAGAAGACATTAAGTTCTATAAGAATTTCTTTAAGTATGGTTGCCCACCACATGGAGGATTTGGTCTTGGAATCGATAGGTTAACAATGCTACTATTAAACTTACCATCACTTAAAGAAACCATGTTCTTATTTAGGGGACCAAATAGAATTACTCCGTAGTAATGTAAAATAAGTATGTTACTGTTAATGCATACTTATTTTTATTGTTTTTTGAATTAAAATAATATATAATTATTTTAGAATGAGAATAGGAGTGGTTGTATGAAAGATAAAATATTAGACTTAGAAGCAGATTTTGCTAACAACGAATATTTTGGTACTAATGTTTGGACAGAGGAAAAATATCGTGTGTTAAGTGGTAATGTACCAGTGCTTTTATCCGCTCCACACGCGGTTAATCAAATTCGCGGTGACGACGTAAGAGACGCAGAAAAGTTTACTGGAGCCATTACAAGGTACTTAAGTAACACCACTAATTCCTATGCAATATTTGAGCTTTTTACGCATGCTGATCCTAATTCTGATGAGATACATGATTACAAAAATGGTATTATTAACCTAATTGAATCTTATGGTATTAAATTATTAATCGATATTCATTCAAGTACTTTTAAGGATGATACCGACATTGATATTGTTACAAATCAAGGCACCACTTTATGTGGATTAAATGATTTACCAAATAAGATAAAGGAAATTGGAAAAAAATATAATATAAAAATAGATGAGAATAACGTTCCTAATAAATCTTTAGAAAATGAGATAATCTCAGTAGCATCGTTAATATGTGGTGTCCCATCAATTAGAATAGTTATTAATGATAAAAAACTAGACGTTATAAATAGCGAAGAAAGCTTTAATAACATATGTAGTACTTTAGAAGAACTAATTTTAATGTTTAAGTAATGTAAACTAATTTAATATATCTTGAATAAATCATGAATTTAATGTTATACTATAAGTGACCTGGAAGTATCGCGAACTAGCACATTTAACCCGCTAACTATTTATAAGGGAATCAGAATCAATGATGGTGTTCATGCTTAATTAATTTAAGAAGTCTAAAGTCATTGTGGGATGCCCACCTGCTTAAGTGCAGGTTATATTGCTAGGTAAACGACCCTCTGGGTCTTTTTTATTGAAATAAAATGATAAAAATTATATAATTTTATTGGTGATATTATGAAACAACTGGATAGAACTAAAATAATAATTGGAAGCGAAAAAATAAATTTAATTACCAAAACATCAGTTTTAATAGTTGGTTTAGGTGGTGTTGGATCCTCTGCCTTAGAAATGCTTGTAAGAAGTGGGATTAGCAACTTATTCGTAGTAGATTATGATGTATTTGAAGAAAGTAACTTAAATCGGCAAATATTATGCTTAAGAAATAATATTGGTGCTTTGAAGGTTGAGGTGGCAAAAAAAAGGATTGAAAGTATTAATCCAGATGCTAGGGTAACGTGTTTAAACCTTAAAGTTAAGGATGGTATGGATGATGCACTTCCTAAAACTGATTACATAATTGATGCCTGTGATGATATAAATGCAAAAATTATGTTAATAAAATTTGCTATTAAGAATAATATTAAAATTATATCATCATGTGGTACAGGAAATAGAATAAAGCCAGAACTACTAAAAATAACTAATATATGGAAAACTGAGTATGATCCTTTGGCAAAAAAATTAAGATATACGCTTAGAAAAGAACGGATAAATTATAAATTGCCGGTTGTTTGTTCAATAGAAAAACCAATTAAAACTAAAGATACCGTTGGATCCGTTGCCATGGTACCAAACGCCGCTGGAATTTTACTTGCAAGTTATGTAATAAATGATATTATTAACGCGTAGTTTTTATTGTAATTTATAGTTTCAAATGTTACAATACTTTATGTAAAATAGGAGTTGATAAAATGAAAAGATTAAAGATATTTATAACGTTTATCATATGTTTATTTTCGTTTACTTTATCCATAAAGGCCACAAATAGCGTAAGTTTGGTATGTAGCGTGATAAATACAAATGAGGCAAAGTGTAAAATTAAGTTAAGCGTAAGTGATATAGGGGATGTAACGCCAATTATCATTAATTATTCAATTAATGACTTAGACGTAAAAATTAATGCGGTAGGTAACCCTGGAATAAACTGTGATTCCTCAAAGTGTACGATAACAAGTATTCAAAGTGGAGATATCCAAGTTGCAACCCTTACCATTACTAATCCTACCGATAAGGATGTTAAACCTACAATATTAGTAAGTTCAACCTATGGAAGCGATAGTAAAACATTTACTTTAAAACCATTAAAAAAATCTACTACTATATCAACGACGCAAAAGAAAAAATCAAGTAATAATTATTTATCTTCAATTAGTATTAATGGTAATAAAATAGATAATTTTTCAAGGGATAAAACTAAGTATTTCGTAAATGTTTCAAATGATGTTTTGAAAGTAACGATAAGTGTTGAGTTAGAAGATGAAAACGCTACTTATGACATAAAAGGTCCACAAACCCTTGAAATAGGTGATAATGAATATACCATTGGAGTTACTTCTGAAGATGATACAACTAAGTTTTACAAAGTAATTATCACGAGAGCATTAGAAGAAAAATCATCTAATACAAACATATTAAACATGACAATATCTGGTTATAAGTTTAAGTTAGATGGTAATTCAAAGACTTATTATCTAAAATTAAAACCGGATGATAAAAAACTTAATATTAAAGTTATTCTTGAAGATGATAATGCTACTTATGAAATAAAGGGAAATAGTAATCTAAAGGATGGAAGCATTATTAGGGTAGTTGTTACCGCTCAAAACGATGAATCTGATACTTATCGTATAATTATTAGTAAGGATAGTAAGCCTAATTATTTATTATACGCAATCTTAGGATTAGTATTATTAATTATTTTATTCGTAGTAATATTTATAATTTATAAGCGAAAAAATAATAATAAAATGAAAAAAGAAAATAATGAAAAAAAAGATACTGATAAAGATACTGATTTAGATAAAACAATTGAAATGCCAAACATAGTAAATAATGATGAAGAAGAAAAAACTAAAATAATATCTTATGAGGAAAGTGAATTATTAGAAAAAACCAAGGTTCTTAACATAGATAACGAAGTAGAAGAATCAAGTGATAATACTTTTGATGATTAAAATTAAGTAATATTAAAAGAAGTAGGTTTTATTGACCACTTCTTTTAATTTTATCTATGTTATCTAAGGTTACCTTTAAGTTTTGCTCATACTTATTATTTTTTGGTTTATAATAAACTCTGTTTTTTAGTTCGTCAGGTAAGTATTGCTGCACCACGTAATTACCCGGATAATCATGTGGATATTTATATCCAAACGCTTGGGCGTTAACGTGCTTTGGCACCTTTCCTATGTTACCACTTTCTACGTCCTTTAGCGCTAAATCTATGGCCATACAGCCACTATTTGACTTAGGTGCAAGACAAAGATCAATTACCATGTCTGCAAGTGGTATTCTAGCTTCGGGAAGCCCAAGTCTTTCACAAACATCAATACAAGCTGAAACCCTAACTCCCATGTTTGGATTAGCAAGACCAATATCTTCGTACGCAATAACGCTCATTCTTCTATAAATACTGTCTAAGTCACCAGATGATATTAACCTTGCTAAATAGTGGAGACTAGCATTTACGTCTGAACCCCTAATTGACTTTTGAAAGGCAGATAAAACGTCATAATGACCAGTTTCATCTTCATCCATTGGACTAGATGCTTTACTATTAATTGTTTTTATAACGTTAGTTGTTATTTTCTTATCACTAGTACTATAATAAGCAACCTCAAGTAAGTTAAGTGCGTACCTAAAATCTCCGTTTGACATTGTTGCAATTAAACTTAAAACATCATTATTTATATTTATGCCATTTAAAGTTTTACAAGCTTTTTTAAGACCTTTTATAATGTTATCTTTTGTTAAAGGCAATAGTTCAAATATTTGGCATCTACTTCTAATTGCGGGATTAATCTTATGATAAGGATTAGAAGTAGTAAGACCTATTAGCGTTATTAAACCATTTTCTAGCATTGGTAATAAAAGGTCTTGCTTATCTTTATTAAGTCTATGGATTTCATCAACAACAAGGACGATATTACCATATATTTTAGTTTCTTCAAAAACTATTTCAAAGTCTTTTTTATTATTAACAACCGCGTTTAAAAATCTGTTTTTAGCGCCTAGTTCTTCTGTTATAGCGCTAGCAATTGAGGTTTTACCAGTACCAGGAGGACCATATAAAATCATGGAAAATATCTTTTTATTTTTAACTAAATTCGTTAAAACTTTATCTTTTCCAACCAAGTGTTCCTGTCCTATAACATCAGATAATTTTTTAGGTCTAAGCATATTTGCTAAAGGTTCGTTATTCATATAAACACCTCTTAATAATTATAACATTATTGTTAACTTTGTAAAAGAACATGTAATATAATTGAAAAAAAAAATAATATTATGTATACTTATAATGGTGATGATATGAAAGATGAAATAAATGATTATATAAATTATATATACATTGAAAAAAAATTAAGTAATAACACAAAGGATGCTTACTTAAGTGATTTAACTGAATTTGATTCTTACTTGAATAACAAATCAATAAAAAAGGTAACACATACTGATATCACCTCTTTCATGGATCATTTATTTGACGCTAAAGAATCTGATAAAACCATCGCAAGAAAAATTGTAAGTATACGAACATTTTTTGATTACCTTATGATGCAAAAAAAGATAAGTACCAATCCGTGTGAAAGAATTTCATCGCCTAAGTTAAAAAAGAAACTACCAGTTACTTTAAATGAAAAAGAAATAGAAATGCTTTTAGGTTTTTCTCCTAAAACCGCGTTAGAGTATCGTAATAAAGCGATGATTGAGCTTATGTACGCGTGCGGTCTTAGGGTAAGTGAACTAGTAGGTTTAGAAGTAAATGATATTAATTTAACTGATGATTACGTAAGGGTATTTGGAAAGGGTAAAAAAGAAAGAATAGTACCAATGGCTGATGTTACTTGTAAGCTAATGGGAACCTATTTATCAGTATATCGCCAATCCCTTATGAAGGGATATTTAACTGATAAGGTTTTTATAAGTAGTTATGGAAAGGGAATTACAAGACAAGGCTTTTTTAAAATATTAAAGGATATCGCTAAACAAACGGGTATAAAAAAGAATTTTTCTCCTCACACGCTAAGACATTCTTTTGCTACTCATTTGCTTGAACACGGAGCAGACTTAAGGTCAATAGGGGACATGCTTGGTCACGAAAACATAAAAACTACCCAGATTTATACTCATTTATCAAATAATAAAAAAAGAAAGGATTACGATGAGTTTCATCCTCGTAATAAAAAGGAAATATAAAATGGAAATCGCAAAGGAAATTTTTAGAAGTTATGACATAAGGGGAATATATGATAAGGAGCTAACTAATGATTTATCGTACTTAATTGGAAAGGCATTTGGAACCATTTCTAGTGGTACCGTAATCGTTGGCCATGATGCAAGAACTTCCTCTAACGCACTTAATACTAATTTTATAAAAGGTTTAATAAAAACGGGAACTAGGGTAATTGATTTAGGCTTAGTTACAACTCCAATGCTTTATTACGCAAGGGAACTATTTAACGAAAAATACGCCGTTATGATTACCGCAAGTCACTGCGCTAAAGAATTTAATGGTTTTAAAATGTGTGACGATAATGGTGCTATGTATGGTGATAAAATTCAAGAATTTTTAAATTTAGTTTTAAGTGGAGAATTTAAAACAGGGGTAGGAAGCGTGGAACCATACGACATAACCTTTGATTATAAAAAATTAATAACTGATAAAATAAAGCTTGGAAGAAGAGCTTTAAAAGTGGTAGTTGACTGTGGAAATGGTACTACTTGCTACTATAATCCAGAAATACTAAGAAGCTTAGGGGTAGAAGTTGTTCCACTTTATTGTGAGTCTATTCCCTCATTTCCAAACCATATTCCTGATCCTGCCGTTGAAGAAAACATGGTTAGTTTAGAAAATAAGGTTAAAGAAGTTAAAGCTGATTTAGGAATTGCTTTTGATGGGGACGGGGATAGAATAGGTATCGTTGATGAAAATGGTAACTTAGTTAAAACTGATATGTTTATGCTTATTATTTGGAAGTCAATTTATAATACGTGTAAAAATAAGACTGCATCATTTGACGTAAAATGTTCTAAAGCATTAAAAGAGTCATTAGAAAAGTTAGGCCTTAAAACCGTATTTAATAAAACCGGTCATTCGTATTTAAAAAAAGCGGTAAAGGAAAATAACTATGATTTTGCGGGTGAATTTTCTGGACATGTTTGTTTTAATGATGAATTTTATGGTTATGATGATGCACTTTATGCGGCGGCTAGACTTCTTAGAATATTATCAAATAATAATTTAAACGTATCTGATTATTTTACCGATGTCCCAAATTATGTTACTTCTCCAGAAAAATACATAGAAGTAGGAGAAAAAAACAAAGATAGAATAGTTAATAAAGTACTTAATTATGCAAAAGAAAAAAAATATAACGTAATTGATATTGATGGTGTTAGAATAGAATATCCTGATGGGTTTGCATTGGTAAGAAAGTCAAATACTTCTTCCTGTATAACGGTTAGGTTTGAAGGTAAGACCAAACAGATAATGGAAGAACATAAACTTGAAATAATGAACGTTATAAATAGTGAGTTATAAATATAAAATAATTATTATTTAAAAACATATAATTTATCTAGGAGGTTATTATGCCAATTAGTACTTTATATGCTTTTATTTTATCCTTTTTAGCAGGTATATCAACCGTTATTGGTGCGTTAGTAATTTTTTTTGACAAAAATAAAAATGAAAAAGTAGTAACCATTAGTCTTTCCTTTGCAGCGGGCGTTATGATATGTGTATCATTAACAGACTTATTACCTAATTGTTATGATATGATATTAAACTCAAGTAATTTTTTTCCAAAGTTAATCTTAACTTTAATCTTTATGGTAATAGGGATAATAATATCAATGTTAATTGATAAATATTTGCCAAGTGAGTATGAAAATAAGGATAAAAAGGGACTATATAAAATTGGAATTATAAGTATGGTTGCAATTGTACTTCATAACATACCAGAAGGCATTGCAACTTTTATAACAAGTTCTAATAACATTAAACTAGGAATAACCCTTACCATAGCAATAGCACTTCATAACATACCAGAAGGAATATCAATTGCTGTTCCGATATATCACTCTACTAATAATAAGAAAAAAGCAATATTATATGCTTTATTATCAGGAATGAGTGAAGTGGTAGGTAGCATATTAGCATATTTGTTTTTAGCTCCTTACGTTAATGATCACATCATGGCTGCTTTATACGCAATAATAGCAGGAATTATGATTCATATATCGGTTTATGAAC
>CANPXR010000022.1 GCA_947586655.1 uncultured Bacilli bacterium
AAATAGAGAAAAATCTCTATTTTATTTATTCTTAGCTAAAGTGGTTTCTTGCTCCTTATTATTTTGTTCATCATCTACAAAATATGTTTCCGGATTAAGTTCATGTAACTCAGCACGGTTTATTCCCGATTCAATATATGTCTTATTGTCAACAACATATCCATCGGATTGTAATTTGACCATTAAATTATCTTGCATTAAATTTATTACTGATTTATCAACTGACCCATATCCTAAAGCCCTATTAAAATCTTTTTTTATTAACAAGCTAGTAAAAGGAGCATAAAAAACCGAGTAATCTGATAAATGACCTTCATATAAAGTATATGTTTTATCATATTCTACATCATAAAACTTAATTTTTTCTCCGTCTTTTTGAATATATCCGTATAATTCATCTCCCTTACAAACATTATCTTTATCAACTAAAGCAATGACACTTAAAGGATTACCACTTTCATCATATAAACTTATTGGATTTTCCTGGTCCTTATAAACCGCATTCTTCACTCCACATCCTGCAAATGATGTTACCATAACTCCTGATAAGGCTGTTGCAATTATCCCTTTAACTAATTTATACTTTTTATCTTTCTTCATGTTTTTCCTCTTAATAATTTTTTACATTTTTTGATTATTATTTTGAACTACTACTCTGACTCAATGTGAGATAGTCCTCTAAATACTTAAATCCCTATTAATATTGTCTTTATCAAAATCTTTATATTTTACCGGGTTTAGTTTACTATATAAATCCTCAAAGTTAGTTTTCATAAACATTTGTGTTGTGACAGCATCAAACTTACTTAATAATAATTCTTCAAGCTCAATTCTTATGTTATATATATCAAAAGTTTCAAGACCATGATATGAGCAATCAGGATTAAAATTCATATCATCTGTTGCCAATAATATCCTATCCTTTGGATATTTTAAATCATCCACCACATATGATATCATTTCTAAGTATTTTTGTTTTCTTTCTTTTTTCGAAATGTTTTGCCCCTCAAGGCTAACAAAATTGCAATTTGAAAATAATCCTAAGTAACCACCTGCATTTTTAAGTCTTTTTATCTGTTCATCTGTCAAATTTCTACTTCTATTACATATCTTTCTTGCATTAGAGTGAGATGCTAAAATAACTGGTTGTTCTCCTTTTAATATATGCATTTCTACCATATCCATTATGTCGCTAAAAGTTTGTTTGTTAGCATGCGATAAATCAATAGCAATACCTAAATTAATAGCTAACTCAATAAGTTCTTTACCTAAATGTGATAATCCGTAGTTTTCCCTATTTCCAGATCCAAACTTATTTGCATTATTCCATACCGGTAATATAGACCTTAAACCCTCATTATATAAATCTAATAATTCTACCGGATTATTTATAAAATCACATCCTTCTATACTAAAAATAAACTTTTTGTCCTTAGGAATAATACCATCATCTTGCAATCGTCTTAGATTATTTATAGAGTTTTTAAACATATCCTTAACATTTTGACATTCGCTTTGAGTAATCCCAAGCTCTTGATACATTTCATAAGAAGACATAAAATATAAATTAATTATACCTCCATCAACGTTTCCTTCTTTATAAATATTAATGCAATCGTTTATTAGTTTTTCTTTATTTGACTTAGGATTACTCTTATTTAGATTAAAATATACTGTTGTTAGTAAATCATAATGTGCATCATACATATTTAATACCTTCTTTGCTTACAATACGAAATATCGTCTTTGCTTAACTCATCCTTATATATTTCTTCTAAAAACCTATATTGAATTGCAAGCCTAATAACTGGGTGAACTAACGCAGAATCCCTATCCCACGCGTATCTTGATGAATCTATCTTCTCAACACCATTTGGTAAAATAATTGTTTTTTTACCATCTTCGTGCGTTTTTATTAATGATTTTTTATCAGCATCTATGAATGTCATCCTGTTATAACTTCTATTTGATAATAATGAATAAAAAATTTCATTATCTGGATCAATCGTTAATTGCGTTCCACACCAACCCGCAGAAGCAATTGTTCTACCTCCCAATGGATGATAAACTTCAGAATCTGGCTGTGAAGGGTTTTTTGAATAGCATAATTTACCCAAATATTGTATAGATAAACCCTTTTTCCCAGTCTCATTATCTGCCATATGATAAAGTTCATCACTCGTTAAAATATGTTTTTCTAGTAAATTCTGGCACAATAAACTCATGTCATAAGAATTTGAAAACAAACCAGCATGACCACTTAAATTACCATCTTTTTGCCCCATAATTCTTGCTTTTTCATCATAACAATCTCCTGGTTTTACACCATCATTAATTCTAAAATTACCATCTTTATAATAAAATCCATTATAACCCGTTGGAGCAATCATGCTTAATTTATCATCAGGTATACTTACGTAAGTATTACACATATTAGAAATGTTTAATATGTTGCTTTTAACAAAATCATAAAAACTTACTCCACTTACTTTCTCAACCAAATATTTTAATACCATTGCACCCATATCAGTATATGGTCTTTTTCCATCATTTTGACTATCAAATGTTATAGTTCTTATAATCTTTTCAGCCTCTTCTTTATCTTTTGCTCTATCTAGTCTTCCGTCTGTTTTAATTGGAGCATTAAAGGTAAGAAGTTGATAAATAGTGATATTGCCTAATTCCTTAAAATCTGGTAAATAATAACTAACCTTTTGATTTAAATCAATAATGTTTTTTCTAACTAAAATTAGCACACTAATGGAGGTAAATATTTTAGTTACTGAAGCCAAATCATAAAGGGTATCAGAATCAACATGATTTATTGTATTTTTTAAATCATCCCTATAACCTACACTTAAAATTTCATGGTAATTTTTTGTACCAAAACTAATCACCGCTCCAGGAGTCATTTGTTTTTTATATATAAAATCTTTTATTACTCTTTCTACATCAGAACCTTTATATAATTCATCCCTTAATTCATCTAAGTTTTTATCTTTGTTATTTTGAATTAAATCTACAACTGGTCTTAATATTTCTAAATAATCCTCTTTAGTTAGTAAGTTTCTTTGCTCTTCTTCTTTCGCCTTATTATGATTTTTAAGTAATTCTAAAGAGTAAAAATCCAATGTACGTTCTAAAACCGTCACTACTATCAACTCCTTTAATAAATTGAGGCTTATTTTATCATTTTTTTATTATTTAGTCAAGTTTTATGATACAATCTTAAGTAGAGGTGATAACATGGAAACTTGCATTTTTTGTAAGATAGTAAACGGGGATATTCCTAGTATGAAAGTATATGAAGACGATTTATGTTTAGCTTATTTAGACATTAATCCTGATAGTGATGGACATACGCTTATAATACCTAAGGTGCATTATAAAGATATTAATGATATTCCGGATGAAGTTTTATTACACATTTATAAAACCGCTAAAAAAATAATGAAAATTTTAGAAGCAAAACTAGGTTGCAATGGATTTAGTTTACTTCAAAATAATGGTGACGTTCAAGAAGTAAAACACTATCATCTTCACATTAAACCATATTATAAAAATAAAAAAACACATGAGCTAATAAAACATAGTGAACTAATTAAAGATCCAAAAGAGATTTATGAAATTATAAAAGAAGCTTAAAAAAGCTCCTTTTTATTTTAATCCTAAATATTCTTCTAAGGTAAGCTTACTTTCCCACACTTTTGTAGCAATTAAAGTTCCCAAGTACCTTACGTGCCACGGCTCATAAACATAACCAGTAACATCTTGTTTATCTTTAGGATATCTAACGATAAACCCATAAAGATGCGCGTTTTGGTCAATCCACTTTGCTTCTGGGGTATCATAAAAACTTTTATCTACCCTACCAATATCAAACGCAAGCCCCGTTTGATGTTCGGACTGACCAGGTCTTGCTGAATAAGTATTAGCAAGTTCCTCACCATCTTTTTCTACGTATTTTTCAAATAATTCTTTTTGGGTTTGGTAAGAACGATAACCAGAAACTAAGCTTAAATCAAGTCCTAAGGCCAAGGCATCATTTTGCATCTTTTTTAACGCTTTATACGCCTTTTTAGAAATCTTTGGATCATAATCTTTTGGAAGAGAATATTCCTTATTAACGATTATTATTCCGTTTACGTAGGTTATCCCATCCTTTTGTATTATATCTGGCCTTATTTTACTTACCGCACTATTTTTTTTATTTATTATTACCGTTCTATGTGCACTTACCTTATTTTTACTTAAATCCGATACACTATACGTTATTTTATAAACTCCGGGTTTAGTTTCATTCACCTTATTATTTACCTTAACGTTATTAGTTATTTCTCCATCATAATTATCCGTGGCACTAAAACCAGGTTCACTATATTTTTGACCATAATCTAAAGTAATAGTGCTTTTTCCAGATAAAACTAGCTCTGGTTTTACCGTATCAACAACGTTTATTAAACGATATAGCCTTTTCGTATAATACTTATCAATTTTTAAACTATAAGATATAACATACGAACCAATTTTATTACCATTATAATTGGAGCGAATTTCTACATCTTTTGAGTCCTTTCCGTTTATTTTTCCTTTTACGTACGGGTCAACATAATTATTACCATACTCTATAACCTCATTATTACTACCATTTAACGTAAATAATGAATATTTGGGGTCATGAACATCTTTATAATAATTCATTACTTGTTTGCAAGAACCTTTTATCTTAAAAACCCTTTTATAAGTATTTTTACCATTAATTTTATATCCATCATTTAATAAATCGTTAGCGTATGACTTAGAAATTATATTATAATCTGAAGTTTCTTTAATCTTTTCTGTAACATAGCAACTAGACCATTTATTTTTAAAGGTAACTAGCGTACTTACTTTATAATTATCGTAGTTTACATTATATTTATAACTTAACTTAGAAGAAAAAATCATAAAAATTAAAGAAGCTAACGCATAAATTATACCAAACGAAATAATTATTAAAACTAATAAGTTAAATACCTTTATTTTCTTCTTGCCTAACTTTATGGTAACCATAATTAATCATCTCTTTAATATGTATATTCTCTTATATTATTCCCTAAAAATTAATAATAAATTTATTAAATAGAAAAAAGAAGCAATATATTGCTTCCTTTAGCATACAAATGAACCAACTATTATAGCAAGTAGGATATAAAGTACTATTACTAGTAAAAATCCATTTCCTCTATATCTTGAACCAGTGTTTCCACATGGGTTGCAAGTGCTAGTTGTCGTTGTCGTTCCACAACATGCCATAGTTTAAACCTCCTTTTTTTATATTAAACGTAAGCACCTATTATGATTACTAATAAGATAAATAATACTAATATGATTCCAGCGCCGGATGCATAATTGTTACCCATAATTCATTCCTCCTTTTTGTCTTTTCAAAGTATTTTATGGTATTTGTTATAAAAGTGTGAGTATGTTTATCAAAAAAGTTGCACGAAAGCATATAATTTGCTATGATATATAAGTAAAATTAATGGGAGGATAAAGAATAATGGCTGAAAAAAAGAAAGCAACAAACAAAAAAACTACTAACAAGGTTTCTAAAAAAGTTTCTTTAAAAAATGAAGAAACAAAAAGTGTGGCTAAGAAGAAGGCTCCAAAAGAAATCAAAAAAGAAAAAGTAGTTAAAGAAGAAAAAATAGTAGACACATATGCTACTAAAATCAAAAAGGACAAAAAAGAATCTAAGTTTAAAAAATGGTTTAATAACTTAACCTTAGAACAAATAATTATTGGTGGAGTTATAATAATTGCCGTATTGTTAATTGTTTTAATTTTTGTTTCAACTAAAAATACCAAGACTAAAAATGGTGATGATATAGTTTTATCAGTTGAAGGAAAAACCATTACTGCTAATGAGCTATACGAAAAGTTAAAAGAACAAAACGGTAGGAACGTAGCCATAAATTTGATTGATGATTATATATTAAATAAGGAATATAAAACAACTGATGACATGAAAGAGCAAGCTAAAGCAACCATTGAAAACTACAAAAATACATATGGTGATAACTATAATGCATTCCTTGAATATAACGGAATATCAAGTGAGGCCGAGTTAAAGGAACTATTAATAAAAAATAGTAAACTGACCCTTATCACTGAGGATTACATAAAAGATACCCTAACTGATAAAGAAATGAAAGAATATTATGATAATAATATTTATGGTGATATATCCGCTAAACACATACTAATTTCATTTAACTACGATGAGGATGCAACGGATGAGGAAAAGACAAATAAGGAAAATGAGGCTAAGGCTAAGGCCGAGGAAATAATAGAAAAAATTAAAAACGGAGAGGATTTTAGTAAACTTGCTAAAGAATATTCTGATGATGAAGGTTCTAAAGAAAACGGTGGTGACTTAGGATATTTTAACACTGGTGACATGGTTGAAGAATTTGAAAAGGCAGCTTATGCTCTAGAAGTAAACGAATATACGACAGAGCCAGTTAAAACAACTTATGGTTACCACATAATAATGAAAACCGGTCAAAAAGAAAAACCAAGTTTCAGTAAGTCAAAAGACACCATAATAAAAAAATTAGTTGACGAGAAAAAATCAGAAGATAGTACCATAAGTGTTAAAGCGATGATTGCTTTAAGAGAAAAGTATAAAATAAAAATTAAAGATAAAACAATTAAGAATGATTACAATAATTATACAAAAGAAGCAATTACAACAACCACCACGACTACAGCAACTGATAATAAATAAAAATACTTCAAACGAAGTATTTTTTTAATTACTATTTATAATGCTTTTTATATCATCACTAGTATACCCTTTAGCGTATAGTTTTTGAGCTATAAAGTACATAAGTTTACTATTATCATATTTATCTTTATACTTATTATAGAGTTTATTATAGTCATTCTTAAGTTTTTGACCATCTGATTTAAGATTAAAACACGATAATTCATTTACTATCATATCTTTTTGATAGCCTAAATTAACAAAGTAATTAATTAGTTTAAGTTTTAATGAATTTAAACTTCCCCTTCTTACTTTTATCTGTTTTTCAATTAAACTATCTAATTTTTCCTTAATTAAATCGCTATCTATACTTTCTATTACCTCATTGATTACATCAATTTCAATACCAAGTTTAACCAAGTTTTCCCTTATTTTATATGGCCCATAGTTTGATAATAGCATCTTGTCATTAACATATGATTTAGAGAATCTAAGATCGTCTAAATACCCCTTTTTTATAAGTTTGTTAATGGTAGAATTAATTAAACTTTCCGGTATGTTTTTTTTTAATAAGTAGTTAAAAACCTCACTTTTACTTCTCATCCTAATTGAAATAAACCTAATTGACATTTGATAAACATAAACATCATTATTTTGATTAAGTAAAGCTTCTAATTCATCTTCTTTTATTTCTTTGGTTAATAGTAAGTTATTATTGACTATTACATCTTCAAATAAAGAAATTTCCTTTCCGTCATCTAAGTATATTTTATACTTGTCATTAGATACCTTTTTAAACTTTATTATTTTCATAAAGACCTCCATAAGAAAAAAACATAATACTATTTAATATGTATTAAGTCTTCCATTACTTCTTCAAGTGCTCTACCTATATTTTTTTCACATTTGTATTTTGATTCAGGCATTTGATAATGTTTTGTTTCTGACATTTCTTTTGCTCTTCTAGAAGCCACATGAACCAATAAATACTTTGATCCCACCTTAGTAAGTAGTTTATCAATTGATGGATAAATCACTAATATCACACTCCCTAGTATTAGTATATATCAAGTGTAATATAAATATCAATAGATTGTACAATATTTTACATTTTTTTATTTTCTTCTATTCTTAAGACGTGTTTAGTAACCATTTCACGCAAATTATCACATTGTTCAAAACTGCCACGCTCTGTTTTAGATATTTCAGTATATTGTTTATTTATACCCGCTAATATGTATGGTCTTAAGTAATCACTATAACTTTCTATTGCTTGAGTAAATTCGGTGTCATCGCCTTTACTAAACTCATATAGTTTTTCCATTACATCATTAAAATTAACCATATCATAAGTTTCATCATTTTCGGTTACTTCACTAAACCTTTCCCAAAGTTTTTTTCTATTAATTACGGATAGGATTAATGCATCCAATCCAAAAATACTTTCTAAAATAGCAAATAATTTATCATTAGGCGTATAATCATCTAATTCTATTCGGCTTGGATTACCATACTTAGTTTCAATTAAATGTGTATTTATAATTGTTGATATTGCGCTATCTTCCTTAACAGATTCAATCAAAGCATCGTGCAACTTCTTTTCCTCGTGTAATCCAGTTTCATCATTACATATAAATCTTAATGCATCTAAGTTTTCTAGTGCATTTCCCGCAATTTCAACATCAAATTTTCCATTTTCAAAAGTAAAAATTTCCCTAAAACTATCAAGGTTAGTAATATACAATATAAAATCATAAAAAGAGTGGGATTTTTTTATTTTATCCTCTATTTTTTGATAAGCAACATCTTTGTTATACCTTTTATCACCATATTCCATAAGCTTTCTCCTATATTACTTTATAAGTATACCATAAAAAGAAAAAAATTCCTAGATAGGAATTTTTTAGAAGTTTTGTCCGCTACAACCTGGATCTATGTTAGTAACTGTATTTTCTTCAGAGCAAGAATATTCTGGTCTATAAGTATGTTCTATTATATGATTGTTGACATAAGTTGTATGTATAGGACAAACGTGCTCTACTTTATGACATATATTTCTTTCTACGCATCTTTCGATTGTTGGTTCAACAATTGGTCCACATCCACATGGATCTTGGTTACAGCATCCTTCTTGTTGCCAGTTGTTTTGGCAACAACATTTGTTGTTATTAAAAAACATTTAAAATCCCCCTTATCTACTTTATAGTATGAGAGTCTTAAATGTTTGAATAGGTTATCGTTTAATTATTATATTCTTTATAAAATTTCTTTGTAAAACAACTTATATATTACGTTTAAAATGGCATCTTTAAGTTACCATTTTTCATCATTTTCATCATCTTTTGCATTTGTTCAAATTGAGTAAGTAATTTGTTTACCTCTTGAACGGAAGTACCACTACCCTTTGCAATTCTTTGTTTTCTAGATGCTTTTATTATATCAGGATTTCTTCTTTCTTTTATTGTCATAGAAGAAATTATAGCTTCCAACCTCGCAAACTGTTTAGGATCAATGTTTACGTTATTAAGGCCTAACTTTCTTGCTCCTGGTAAAAGTTTAAGTAAATTTTCAAGTGGGCCTAATTTTTTTATTTGCTTTAACTGAGATAAAAAGTCCTCTAAATCCATTTTACCAGCTTGTATCTTTTTTGCCGTTTTCATAGCTTCTTTTTCATCAATAACACTTTCTGCTTTTTCTATTATTGACATAATATCCCCGTTACCTAAAATTCTAGATACCATTCTTTGAGGATCAAAGTAATCCAAACCATCTAACTTTTCAGATACACCAATAAATTTAATTGGAATACCAGTTAAATGTTTAGCACAAAGTGCAACTCCACCCTTGGTATCACCGTCCATTTTCGTAAGTATCGTACCAGTAAGTGGCAAAGCATCGTTAAATCCCGTTATAACGTTTATGGCATCTTGTCCTATCATCGCATCAATAACTAATATTATTTCGGTTGGATTAACCTTTTCTTTAATGTTTTTTAATTCATCCATTAAAACGTCATCAACGTGTAAACGTCCTGCCGTATCAACTAAAACTAGATCATAGCCGTGTTCCTTGGCATAATTAACCCCGTTTTCTACGATTGAAACCGCACTAGTTTGTCCTTCGTCATACACTTCTATGTTTAGCTCTTTACCTATTGTTTTAAGTTGTTCTATGGCAGCAGGTCTATAAACATCCGCCGCAATAAACATTGGTTTTGCACCATTTTTCTTTCTAAGTAAATTACCTAATTTACCAATTGTTGTTGTTTTACCGCTTCCTTGAAGACCAACTAGCATAATAATTGAAGGTTTTTTTGATAAATCAAGCTCAGCCTTATCATTACCTAATAAACTTAATAATTCGTCCTTTAGTATCTTTAAAAACACATCACCAGGTTTTAAAGATTTTTTTACTTCCTCCCCTAAGGCTTTTTCCTTAACGTTATTAGTGAATTCCTTTACTACCTTATAATTAACATCAGCCTCTAAAAGAGCTAGTCTAACTTCCCTCATCGCATCTGATATATTTTCCTCGGTAATTACACCATATCCCTTTATTTTATTTATTGCACTTTCTAACTTTTCGGTTAAACTCTCAAACATTTATATCACCCTAATCAAATATTTTTTTTATTTCATTTTTTATTTTTTCGTCATCTATTTTTTCCATGATGCTCGTTAACTTCTTATCCTTTTCATACAATTTTAATTTTTCTTCAAAGAACAAAAGTTTTGCTTCGGTTCCTTTAATATGCTTATGAATAGCATTACGGCTGATACCACTATTACTAGAAATTTCACCCAATGATAAGTTATCAAAGTAATAATCTTCAAAATACTTCTTATTATCTTCATTTAGTAACTCACCATAATAATCATATAAAATAATTAAATAATTTCTCTGTTTCATACTACATCATGTCCTTAAACAAACCATATATATATTTTTCAATGTCAAAAACTTGTAAATCTTCCTGATTTTCACCTAACCCAATATATCTTACTGGTACGCCTACTTCTTCTTTAATTGCTAGTACTATGCCGCCTTTTGCCGTACCATCTAACTTAGTTAAAATAATTCCGGTTAAATTCGTTATCTCTTTAAATGCCTTGGCCTGGCTAATGCCGTTTTGACCTGTTGTTGCATCTATCACCAAAAATGTTTCATGAGGAGAACCAGGTAAGACTTTACTTGAAACATTATTAATTTTTTCAAGCTCCTTCATTAAGTTAACCTTATTTTGTAATCTACCCGCGGTATCAATTAAAACAACATCAATTTTATTTAACTTTGCTTTTTCTAAGCCCTGATATACAACACTCGCGGGATCATTGGTGTTAGTATCACTTACCACTTCACAACCTATTTTTTTACCCCAAGAATTAAGCTGCTCAACCGCACCAGCTCTAAAGGTATCCGCCGCGACTAATAGAACTTTCTTACCTTCTTTTTTTAGCTTTGAAGCTAATTTAGCAATGGTGGTAGTTTTACCCACACCATTTACTCCAACAAACAAAATGACGGTTGGCCCATTTGGATTATAGTTTATTTTATTTGATAATATTTCATCATTTACGTATATGATAAATAATTCATCAACGATAATCTCGGTTAGCATTGACGGATCGGTTATTTTTTCCTTTGATACCCTAAGTTGTAATTTATCCATAAAATCCATAACGGTGTTAACACCTATATCAGCATTTATTAATAATTCCTCTAATTCTTCAAAATAGTTATCATTTATCTCATCATATTCTAAAGAAAGATTAGCTAGCTTATTAACAAAACTCTTTCTTGTCTTAGAAAGTCCTTTTTCATAAGTAATTAAATTTTTATCATCTTTTTTTAAAACCTTTTTTATTTTATTAAATAGACCCATAACTGTTATCATCTTCCATTCTATCTAAAATTACCGTACCATTCATAACGTCTAACACATCATCATAAAAAGTAGATGAATTTGATTTAAAACTCTCATATGCCTTTGTGATAAGCGGTGTTAAGTTTAAAAACTCAGCTTCACTATTAAAATCTTTTATATTATTGTTAAACAATTTCTGAATTATATCTAATTTTGAAACTTCTTCATTTCCCCGTGAACACATAAAAACCACGAATAAAATAAAAAGAATTCCGTACGTGTTTCCTTCAAACTGTTTATCAGAAAAAACATGAATTATTATACTATCTGGTAACCTATCTTTATTATTTAAAAGTTCCCAAGCAACTTTTTCGTCATCTACTTCTTTTAAATAATTGTATTTAGAACCATCATTATCAAATAAACCATAATATATAACATATAAAATTTGATGTTCACGGTCATTACTATTTTCTAGCATTGATACAAAATTATCAATCAATTTATCGTTATTTAATTTAGATAATTTTTCAACTATTAAACCTGCTCTTAACATGATTGCAAGCCTAATCATTAGTGGAAAATTATTTTCAAGTTTCTTTTCCAAAAAGGATATGCGCTCATAATAAGATAATAAACTAGGACTTGGACACAATTTAAAAAAGTTATTTACTATATATAATGACGTTAATTCATTAAAGTCACTTTTATTTACTACCTTATCATAATCCTCCTTTAAAGCGTCTTTAAATAGACTCGACAAATAGTTAGTTGATACCTTAAGTTTTTCTATTTCATCATTAATTTCGTTATAATTAGATAAATCCATTTTCTTAATTAAGTTTAATACATCTTCACTTTGTTTCCAATAAGAAAATATGGCTCTTGCAACATAATCATACTTTGATAATAAATTAAGTGCACTTATAACTAAGTTACTTTTATATATTTTTTTCAAAATACTCACCATCCTCTTAACATTATAACAAACAATAGACAAAAGTTCAAAAAAATAGTATAATCTTATTCGTTAATTCTTTTTCAATTATTAACTATAAAGAAAGGAGTTTTTAAACATAAATGAAAATTTTTAATACGGATCGTGCTGAAACCTTAGTAGTTGCACTAGGTGGTTTAGGAGAAGTCGGAAAAAATATGTACGTAGTAATGCACGATGATGAAATTATTATTATTGATGCGGGAGTAATGTTTCCCAAAGATGAATTAATGGGCATAGACTATGTCATTCCTGATTTTTCTTTTCTTAAGGAAAATGAAGATAAAATAAAAGCACTATTTATTACCCATGGTCATGAAGACCATATCGGTGGGATTACATTCCTACTTCAAACGGTAAATGTTCCAATAATATATGCACCAAATCAAGCATGTGGACTAATTAAAAGAAAACTTTTAGATAGGAATATAAGTTACGATAATCTAAAGGTATATAATGAAAATACAAAAGTAAAATTTAAACACTTATCAGTGGAATTTTTTTCAACTACCCATTCAATTCCAGATTCTCATGGAATAATAATTAATACACCTAATGGTAGAATAGTAGAAACCGGGGATTTTAAATTTGATTTAACACCAATTGGTCCAATGAGTAACATCCATAAGATGTCCGATACCGGAAAATCAGGAGTAAGATTATTAATGAGTGAATCTACTAACGCTTTATCTCCTGGATTCTCAATGAGTGAATCAAAAGTCGAAGAAGAATTACAAGAAATATTTGAAAAGAAAAAAGGAAGAATTATTGTTGCCACCTTTGCTTCAAACATATATAGATTAAAGCACATCGTAGAAACATGCAAAAAAAATAATAGAAAAATAGCTTTGTTTGGAAGAAGCATGGAAAATAACATCGAAATATCAATTGAGGGTGGTTATATTAAAGATGATAAAATATTTGTATCACCCGAAGTTGCTAACACCCTTCCACCAGAAGAAATATGTTTACTTTGTACCGGTTCTCAAGGAGAGCCATTAGCGGCATTATCAAGGATAGCTAATGGGACCCATAAACAAATAAAGTTAAGGCCCACTGACACTGTTATATTTTCATCTAACCCTATTCCTGGTAATAACGCTAGTGTTACAAAGACCATTAATCAATTATACTTACAAGGGGTTGAAGTTTTTGTAAATAACTCAGAGAACGAAATTCATACTTCTGGTCATGCTAATCAAGAAGAATTAAAATTAATGATAAGATTATTAGATCCAGAATATTTCATGCCTATCCATGGGGAATATAGAATGCTTAAAGCTCATCAAGACTTAGCAATAGACTGTGATATACCAAAAGAAAAAACATTCTTACTAGAAAATGGTGACGTTCTAGCACTAAATAAAAAAGAGATAAGGAAAGTTGGTAACATAGGAGCTGAAGATATATACGTTGATGGTAATCGTATTGGTGATATTGGCAATATCGTCATTAGAGACAGAAAGATAATGGCTAATGACGGTATATTAGTTGTAATATGTAACATTAATTTAAGCACACATAAATTATTTGGAAAGATAAATATAACAACAAGAGGATTTATCTTAGTAAATGAAAATGAAGAACTATTAAAAGAAATTGAAGAAGTTGCAACAAGTACGGTAAATGGTGAATTAGCTAAAAAGAACGTTAATTATAATGATTTAAAAGGACAAATAATAAGTAATATATTAACCTTTGTATTTGATAAAACAGGTAGAAGGCCAATTATATTACCAGTTATATTAGATGTAAAAAAATAGGAATTTTAGTTCCTATTTTTTAATATATTATCCTTAGTATATAACTAATTATTCAAATTTTTCGCAAGTCTTATTACAATTTAACTAAGTTATCCAATAAATTCTTCATCCATAATAATCCTCCATTTTAATTCATAATCATTGTATCATATTCAAGATTATGCTGAAAAATTAAATATTTCTAGGTTATCCTCCAATTTGTTCTTCCATGATAATCCTCCTTTTATTTCATAATCATTATAACATATTCACAATTATGTTACAAATATAAATATTTCGCTGAATCATGGTAAAAATAAATATAAAAGTTATCTACATTTATCTTACACTTAACCTTAATAGTATTCTTAACTTATGTAATTATTGTTATCCTTATGTTGATGAGGATTTAAATAAAGACAATCTGTGTTCGTTCTCCGCCTTATGATAATCTAAATCTATGTATAAACTTTCGTACTCTTTTAAAATACTTTCTAAAGAATCCAAAGAGCTAGTATATCCATCACAATAAGCTAGTATGAATTCAAAATTCAAATCATGATTTCCTACATCTGATTTTGCAATATCACTAAACTTAGTATACATAGGATATTCCTTTAATGCACTACTTATTAATTTTTGCTGACTATTATGAGGAAATGAAATGTTATCAAAGGATAAGAAATCCCTAATTACCGAATCCCTTTTTTCTAAATAATAAGATTTTTGCTTTTCTAATTTTAATATTTCGTTTTTGTCATCAAGTTCTTTGATTAAATCTAAGAATTCATTAACTTTATCTATCTTAGCTTCGATCATCCCAACTAGGGTTATAAAAAAATGGTAGTTTGCTGTTGTTACTTTATAATCATCCATTTTTATAAAACATTCTCCATTATCATATGCATTAATCAATTCTCCATTATCATATGCATTAATCATTTTCTTAATGTATTCATCATTCATTTCTTTTAGTTTTGTCTGGTTTTCTCTTAAAGTACATATAATTTTATTAACATGATCTAGCAT
>CANPXR010000023.1 GCA_947586655.1 uncultured Bacilli bacterium
GAGTAGATTTTCATCTAATTATGGGTTTTACTTATTTTATTATTAAAAACAAATTTAAAATATTTACTAAGATTAGTAAAAGTGATAAAATAGCAAAAAAATTCAATTAATAAATTTCATGATGACTTAATATTAAAATAGTTAACTTTTTAAGTAAATGGTATTAATAAGAATTGTTGGAGGTAGAAGATGAAATCAAATTTTGAAAAAAATCTACAACTTAAAGTTGATAATGAAACTAAGCAAGATAACCCTTTTAATATATTAAACATTATGCAAAATTTAGGCGAAAAAAAAGATGAACAAGAAGGCATAATAATAACTAACGACGTAAAAAGTTACCTAGATGAAATTGGGAAATATCCTTTATTAACACCACATCAAGAAATAGAACTTGCTTTTAAAATATCTTGTGGTGACGTAAAGGCAAGGGACCAATTTATTAAAAGTAATCTAAGACTAGTTGTTAGCATCGCAAAAAAGTACGTTGGAAGGGGCATAAGCTTTTTGGACCTTATAGAATACGGAAACGTGGGACTTATTAAGGCGACCGATACATTTGACGCATCAAAGGGTTTTAAGTTTTCAACTTATGCAACGAAGTTGATAAAACAAGAAATTATCCTTGGAATTGAAGAACAAAGACTAATTCATCTTCCTCATAACGTTATCCTGATGGTTAATAAGATAAAAAAGTTCCAAAAGGAGTTAACCACGGAACTTAAAAGAGAGCCAACCGAAGCTGAACTTGCTAAAAAAATGGGTATTACTAAAAGTAAGCTAGAAGAAATTATTATGATTTCTCAAGACCTACTTTATATTGATGCTCCAATTGGTGAGGAAGGCACGATACTAGGTGATTTTATATCATCAGATGATGAATCTTTAGAAGACTTATCAACGCTTGAATTTTTAAAATCTGACGTAAAAAAGATATTTGAAAATAGTAATTTAAAACCAAGAGAAATAAGAGTATTAAAACTTAGGTTTGGATTTGATGATAAACCACTAACCTTAAAAGAAGTAGGTAAAATTCTTGGCTTAAAAGAAGAAAAAGTAAGTAAAATTGAAAATAGCGCGTTAAAAAAAATTAAAAGTTCAAAATATGCTAAAAATCTTGCTTTATATTTAGATAAACTAGACACATATGGTAAGCCAGTAATAGGGGGTGATGGTAAATTGCCAAAGCAAAAAGAAAAGGTAAAAGTAATACAAACAATATACGAATATTTAAAGTATCCTAAAGAACAAGTTGACTTAATGCTAACAAAATTAACGGATGAAGAAAAAAACTTGTTAACAATTAGGTATGGAAGTGATTTAGATAATCCACTGCCAACTAAGCTAACGCAAAAACAAAAAAATGATTTCTATGGTCACTTAGTTCCAAAGATGAGAAAGATATTAGAAAGTCAAACGCGAAATATTTATGATGATAACGAGGTGTATTTGAAACTATATGAGTTATTTAAAACACCATATTTTGTGGATGCTTTATCAAAAATTGATCCGGTATGTTATACGGTTTTATTATTAAAACTAAGCTATCCATTAAAAAGTTTGGATGAAATGTCAGAGCTTACTGGCATAAAAAAAGAAAAGTTAAAAATGATTTATACAGTTGTTATGGATAAAATAAATGTTGCGATAACAGATTTAATTAACGTAGTTTTTGAAGAATATAAAGTAGATGAAAAAGACCCTACGTTTAAAAAAAGATAATAGAGTATTATCTTTTTTATTATTTTAAACGTGGTAAAAAATGGTATAATAATAGTATACATTAGAAAAGTAGGTGCAAACGATGAAGAATATTACGGGTTTAACTGAAAAAGATGTAGAAAAAAGAATTAAAAAAGGTCTTGTTAACTATGATACAACAACACCAAGTAAAAGTATAAAACAAATACTAGTTGAAAATACGTGTACCTTATTTAATTTTATTAACATAATTTTAGGTGTTGCAATTATCCTTGTTGGTTCTTATAAAAACCTATTATTTTTGGGCGTTGTTATTTGTAATACCTTAATAAGCACCATACAAGAAATAAGGGCGAAAAAAACGGTTGATAAATTATCCGTTATATCCTCTTCAAAGGCTAAGGTAATAAGAGACTCTAAGGAAAAACTCGTACATATAAACGAAGTTGTTTTAGATGATGTTATAATTTATGAATTAGGAGACCAGGTAATAGCAGATTCAAAGATTATAAGTGGGGTTTGTGAGGTTGATGAATCATTCATTACTGGAGAAGCGAAAACTATTTTAAAAAAAGATGGGGATACCTTACTATCGGGAAGCTTTATAGTAAGTGGGAACGTAACGTCAAGGGTTATTCACGTTGGAATGGATAATTATACGTCGGTAATATCACGTGATGCTAAACTGATGCCCAAGGAAATAAATTCTCAGATAATGAGAGCTTTAAATAAGATTGTTAAGTACGTGTCAATTTGTCTTATTCCCATTGGTATATTACTTTTATTAAACCAGTTTTCAATTCCTGATAATACCACTAAAAGTGCGGTGGTATCCGTTGTTGCAGCGTTAATTGGTATGATACCTGAAGGACTTATTTTACTTGTTTCTACGGTTCTTGCTATAAGTGTACTTCGTTTATCTAAGTATAGCGTATTAGTTCAGGATTTATATTCCTTAGAAACCTTAGCTAGAGTTGATACGTTGTGTTTAGATAAAACCGGAACCATAACCGAGGGGAAAATGGAAGTTTATGACGTTATTCCGGTTAATAATCATAAAATGAATGACGTTGATGATGTAATGCAGGCTTTATCAACTAATTTAAATGACAAAAATCCTACCTTTAAAGCCATTAATGAAAGGTACGGAAATACGTCGAATAAAAAGGCAGAAGAAATAATTTCATTTTCTTCTCAAAGAAAATATTCTGGTATAAAATTTAAGGGTTATGCTTATTTAATGGGAGCACCAGAGTTTATTTTAGGAAATGATTATGACATCTATAAAAAAGAAATTGATAAGTTATCAAGTGAAAACAGGGTTCTTGCATTAACTAAGGCAAATGGAGATGGTAAAGATGTTTTATCCTTAAAACAGGATGTAATGGCTTTTATATTAATTCGGGATAAAATAAGAAGTGACGCATTTTCTACGATTAGTTTTTTTAAGGATAATGACGTAGAACTTAAGGTTATTTCAGGAGATAACCCAAAAACAGTTGAGACGGTTGCTAAGGCAGCTGGAATAAAAATAAAAGGGGTTTTTGACGCTAGGTTAATAGGTGATGAAACGGACATAAACAACATAGTTGAGGAAAATAATATTTTTGGTAGGGTTAAACCTGACCAAAAAAGACTATTTATAAGGGCACTTAAAAATAATGGTCACGTCGTTGGTATGACCGGTGATGGGGTAAATGACGTCCTTGCCCTTAAGGAATCAGATTGTGGTATTGCCATGAATTCTGGTTCAGATGCCGCAAGAAACGTTTCTGAATTAGTACTTTTAGATTCTAATTTTAATGCGATGCCCATGGTTGTAAAGGAGGAAAGAAGAACAATCAATAACGTTGAAAGGTCTGCTACTTTATTTTTATCAAAGACCATGTATGCATCTTTGTTAGCATTATTATTTATCTTTATTAATTATGCTTATCCATTTCAACCGATTCATATGACCTTAATTAATGGTTTAACCATTGGTTTTCCTGCTTTTATTTTAGCTTTAGAACCAAATCATGATTTAGTAAAGGGACGATTTTTTATAAACGTTATTAGTAAAGCTATTCCAAGTGGTATTACCACGGTACTTAACATATTAGTTTTAGTTTTAGTAGCTAACTTATTTGGAATTGAGAGTGGTCAAATATCGACTTGTGCGGTTATTATAACAGGTTATACGGCATTACTTTTAATACATAGAATAAGTAAACCCCTTAACACGTTACGTAAACTTTTACTTATTAGTTTAACGGTTGTGTTTACCTTAGCATTTTTAACACCAATCGGAAGAGAAATTTTTTCACTTGAGTTATTAACACCAAACGCACTTTTAATATTATTACCCCTAATGTATTTATCAACCAGGTTATTTATGCTTTTAAGTAGACTATTAAACATTATTATAAAAAAGAAAAATAAGTGGTTTATATAATAGTAATAAAAATATGGTCTTAAGACCATTACTAAGTTATTAGAATGTTTAAGGATTATTAAATATAAAATATTATAATTGATATATAATAAATAGTATGATATAATTTATTTGTTTTAAAGGCGAATTGAAAAAGAGTATGGCTAAAACTACTAAAAGAGAGTATGGTAAAGGTGAAAGCATACGTAGATAATAACCATATAAATGGCTTTCAAAAGCTTTTTAATCGAATAATTAGATTAAAACGTATGCTTGCGTTAAAAGTTTAAGAGCTAGAAGTCATTCTAGAATAAAGGTGGTACCGCGGTTAATAATCGTCCTTTACTAAGGACGATTTTTTATGTACCAAATTTATTAAATTTATTTTAGCATCTAACTACCAAAAAAACGTACGAAAGGAGTGTTAAAGATGAATAAAAAATATTATATTACAACCGCTATTGCTTATACTTCAGGCAAACCACATATTGGTAATACATACGAGATTGTTTTAGCGGATGCAATTGCAAGGTACAAAAGGATGAAAGGTTATGACGTTTATTTTCAAACGGGTACTGATGAACATGGTGAAAAAATAGAGTTAAAGGCTAAAGAAAAAGGAGTAACACCTAAGGAGTTTGTTGATGATATTTCTACTGAAATAAAAAGAATATGGGATATTATGAATACTTCATATGATAAATTCGTTAGAACAACTGATCCAAACCATGAGAGGATAGTTCAAAAAATATTTGATAAAATGTATGATAAAGGTGATATTTATAAGGGAGAATATAAAGGACTTTATTGCACTCCTTGTGAAAGCTTTTGGACCCAGTCACAACTAGTTGACGGAAAGTGCCCAGACTGTGGAAGAGAAGTTGAAGAAAAAAAGGAAGAAGCATACTTTTTTAAATTATCAAAGTATCAAGATAGGTTGATAAAATACATTGAATCTCATCCGGAGTTTATAAAACCTGAGTCAAGGAAAAACGAAATGCTAAACAATTTTATTAAACCAGGTTTGCAAGATTTATGTGTATCTAGAACTTCTTTTGATTGGGGTATACCAGTTGATATAGATAAAAAGCACGTTGTTTATGTTTGGCTTGATGCTTTAACAAATTATATTACAAACATAGGTTATGATCCTGATGGTTCTAGCGAAGAATTTAAGTATTGGTGGCCAGCAGATCTTCATTTAATAGGAAAAGATATAATAAGATTTCACACGATTTATTGGCCTTGCTTTTTATGGAGTTTAGACTTAGAGTTACCTAAACAAGTATTTGGTCATCCATGGCTTTTAACTAATAGTGATAAGATGAGTAAGAGTAAGGGAAATACTATATATGCTGATGATTTAGTAAATTTATTTGGGGTGGATGCGGTAAGATATTACGTGCTTCACGAAATACCATTTGCAAACGATGGTAATTTAACCTATGACTTGTTAATAGAAAGAACCAATACGGATTTAGCTAATACTTTAGGTAATTTAGTTAATAGAACGATTACAATGGCTAACAAATATTTTGATGGTGTTGTTACTAATACTAAGGTAAAAGAAGAAGTTGATAATGGATTAATTAACATGATTAATAATCTTGATTCTAAGGTTGAAGAAAAAATGGATAAATTAGAAATAGGTTTTGCCTTGGATGAAATTTTTGACGTTTTAAGAAGAAGTAATAAATACATTGATGAGACGACTCCTTGGCAGCTAGCTAAGGATGAGGGTAAAAAAGATAGATTACAGACGGTACTTTATAACTTACTTGAGTCAATTAGGGTGTGTGCATACTTTTTAAGACCGTTTTTAACTAAAACGTCAGAAGAAATATTTAAACAACTAAATACAAAAGATGAAACTAATGTATTTAATCATAACAATGTGTATTCTAACATGAAACCAGAAGTATTATTTCAAAGAATAGATAAGGATAAAAAACTAAAGGAAATTATTCATTAACATTTATTTACGTTCTTATTATTTAAATATTGTAAATAATAATTTTAGATGATATAATTGCTTGGGTGATTTTTTATGATTAAATTAATACTAAAGTTAGAAGATAACATGTTGTATTTTACCTATGCATTTGGTAATAATAGCGTTATTTCAAGGGAAAAAGCATCCGTAAACGACACAGAGGAATTACTAGAAATCTTAAAGGAAAATAAAAATACGATTAAAAACATACACTATTTTGGTGATGGTAACGTTGAGTTTTACATTAACTTATACAATAATTTGTGTAAAGTAACCATATTAGATATAAGTAAGTTTAAAAAACATGAGGGATTTAAATTTTTATTTGACTTTCTTAAATCAAAAAATTATAAGTTAGTAAAAAAAAGAATGTTTGATTCTTTCGTTGCGGTAGGGTTAACTTTTGCAACTTTAATACCTATTGTAAAAACTACTAGTAAACCAAGGCAAGCTTCTGGTAGCATCATAGAAGAAAGTAGTATGGTTACTTATGTTGATGATGCTACTACTTTAGATAATAATATGTTAAGTACCAGTGAAAAAATAACTACTACAGTACCAAATCCAGTTACTACTACTAATCTTGACCCAACCACGGAAAGCACCTCTTTAAACGTTCATAATAACGAAGATGAAATGTTAAAAAAATATAAATCTAACGCGGCGTTAGGATTTGTCGTTACCACTAATAATAAGACGTATAACTTAAGTGATAGTGATAAGAATTTATTAAGTGCCATAGTCTCTGCAGAAAGTGACAAAACGCTTGATGATGCTTTAGCGGTTATAACGACAATCTTAAATCGTTGTGAATCACCTGAATGGATAAATAATGGTTCTGATCCTGTTTCTCAAGCAACTGCGTATAATCAATTTGTTGTTTATCAACACGGAGATTATAAGGACTATTTGGGTAATGCACCAGAAAGCGTTAAAATTGCGGTTAATGATGCGCTAGAAAACGGAATAAGAAACCATAACTATTTAAGTTTTCGATCTAACGAGAAAATAAGGTATTCTGATAATCAAATAACTAGTCGTGGAAACAGGTATAAATAACGTATTTTATGAATAAACTTTTGTTTATTCTTTTTTTGTTGCACTTTTTATATTTTTACATAAAAAAATATAGAAGGTGATGATATGCGTTTATGGATGAATTCAAAATACGTACGTAAAGGAGATTATTTCTTAGTAAATAAATCAAATGAAAAATACGTGATAGAAGCTATAAAAAATGGAGCTGAAAAAATCATTACACAAGAAAATACCACCTATGATATAGAAACTATTAAAGTAAATAATTTAGAGGATTATTTTAAGACTTTTTATTGCAAAAGCATCAATGACTTAAAATTAATTGGAATAACTGGTACAAATGGTAAGACTACAACTTGTTATCTTATTTATCAGATACTTAACATGATTGGGGTAAAAACGGCTTACATAGGTACAATTGGATTTTATATTGATGGTAAAATAATGGATTTAGATAACACAACGCCAGGTATTGATTTATTATATAATTTAATTATGGAAGCTAAAGAATATGGTTGTAAAGTAATTGTTATGGAAGTTTCATCTCACGCGCTTAAACAAAATAGAATAAATGGGCTTTTATTCGATGCGGTTGCGGTTACAAATATTACTCAAGATCACTTAGACTATCATAAAGACATGAAAGATTACATACAAAGTAAAAGGTTACTGATAGATAAATTAAAAAATAAGAAAATATGTATTTTAAATAAAAAAGATAAGTATTATAAACAATTTATAAAAAAAGAAAATAATAATTACATAATTGGAAAAGATGTTAAAATAAGACGTGTAAAGGAAAACCTAGAAGGTACTCATCTTTGTTTCAAAGATAAAAAAAAGATAAAAGTAACTTTATCTTTAGTTGGTAGTTTTAACGTTTATAATTATTTAATGGCGTATAAAATAGTTAAAGAACTAGGATATGACATTAATTTATTTATTAATAAATCAAACTTACTTTATTCTCCGCCCGGTAGAATGCAAAAAGTATGCTATGGTACAAACGTAATATTTATAGACTACGCTCATACCCCTGATGCGGTTTTAAACGTTTTAAAGACGGTTAAAAAAATAAAGAATAAAGGTATTATAACGATTATAGGTTGTGGTGGAAATAGAGATAAAACAAAAAGAAAAATAATGGGTAAAATTGCTTGTAAAAATTCCTCATACGTAATATTTACTAATGATAATCCAAGAAATGAGAACCAAAAGGTTATTATAAGTGATATATTAAAGGGCGCTAATGGTAAACATGAGGTTATATATGATAGATATGAAGCGATAAAAAAAGGAATTAAAATACTTAATGATAAGAAAATACTAATGATATTAGGTAAAGGGCATGAAGATTATCAAATAATTGGAAATGAAAAACTATATTTTTCTGATTACGGATCCGTATTAAAAATAATAAACGTTGAAACGAACATTGATAGTTGATATAATGTTTATAGGATAAACTAGGGGATAAAGAAAGGTAGGTATTATAAATTATGTCTAAGTGGGATAAAGAATATTTAAAATTATGTAAAAAGATATTAAAAGAAGGATATGAAATAGAAAATAGAACAGGAATTAATTCAATTAAAATACCATCTTATCATTTTCATTTTAATCTAGAAGAAGAATTTCCAGTGCTTACTACTAAACAATTATTTTTTAGGCAAGCAATCCTTGAAATGCTATGGATATATCAAGCTCAAAGTAACGACGTAAGATGGCTTAAAGAAAGAAATGTTCATATATGGGATGAATGGGAAATTGATGAAACCGGAAAATGGAAGGCAGTCCAAAAAGCTCCTGGTGAAGACGGAAAATTAAAAACCGTTGTAGTTGAAAAAGATTTTGGAAGAAATTATGCTCATACGATTGGTACGGCATATGGATACATAGTAAAAAAGTTTGGTTTAATAGATAGGTTAATAGATACGATAAAAAATAATCCTAACGATAGAAGAATGGTTATGAGTTTATGGCAGGATGATTACCTAAATACCGCGGTTTTACCATCTTGCGTCTGGTCTAGTGAATGGGATGTAACAAATGGTAAATTAAACGCTTTAGTTCACCAAAGAAGTTGTGATGTGCCTTTAGGATTACCATTTAACGTAACGCAATATGCTACTTTGCTTAATTTGCTTGCAAGAACAAGTAATTTAACGCCAGGTACCCTTGACTGGAGTATTAAAGACGCTCATATATACGTTAACCAAGTAGATGGTATTAAAGAGCAAATAAGAAGAATGGATGAATTAGGAGATTATCCGGCACCAGATTTATGGATAAATAAAAACGTTAAGAATTTCTATGATTATGATAATTCTAAAGATTGTAAAGATGTAAAAATAATGAATTATAAACATCATGGAAAGATAGATTTTCCAAAGGCTAAGTAGGTGGTAACATGGGAAAAATAAAAATGATTGCAGCAGTTGGAAAAAATTTGGAGTTAGGAAAAGATAACGATTTAATTTGGAAGATAAAACAGGACATGAAGTTCTTTAAAGAGCAAACGATGAACCAATATGTTTTAATGGGGTACAATACATATTTATCACTCCCTAAAAAGCTCATAGGAAGAAAATACATAGTGTTAACATCAAAAGATAAGGGCCTTTTTCCAAATGATGTTATGGTAGTTAACTCGTTAGATGAATTTTATTGCTTGAAAAGTCAAATAAATGATGACGTTTTTGTTATCGGAGGATCTACGGTATATAAGTTGATGTTACCTGATACGGATGAAATCTATTTGACTGAAATAGATGATTCATGTTATGAAGCTGATGTTTATTTTCCGAAGTTTAAAGATTCTGATTATGAAAAGGTTTTGATTGATGAGAACTTAGATAATGATCCTTCTTATCGACATGTTTTATACAAGAAGAAAACGTAGGCATTTAATGCTTACGTTTTTAATAATCATTTAAGTCAACGTTTTCTTTTTCTATAAAATCTTTAAATATTACTTTAAATTTTTCTGCTTCTTTTTTTATAACGTCAGAGTAAACACTTTGACAGTTCATTATTGCTTTATAAATATGCTTAAAGGTAACGAACTCACTATTATCATATTTCGCATAACTAAAAGCCTTAGATAAAAGTGATAAAGCGTTATCCGGATACCTAGAACCTAATTCATAAATTCTATTATATTCATTAGTCATATCCACGATAAACTTCATTATGTTTTCAATAACAAAGCTTGAATAGGCGAGTTTAACGTTTGTTTGTTTTTCTATTTTAGGATATGATCCCATAAGAATTTTAACCGTTGTTGCAGCATCTGGCTCTGAAATATCTATTTTTTCAAATCGCCTTAAAAACGCTTTGTCCCTTATTAGGTACTGATTATATTCATCTAAGGTAGTTGCACCAATCACCTTAACGTCTCCCCTTGATAAAGCTGGTTTAAGTGCGTTTACAAAGTCTATTCCACTATTTCTAGATTCAATTACTAAAGTATGTATCTCGTCAATAAATAAAATGATGTTTGAGGTATTTTCTATTTCCTTTAATAAAACGTTGATTCTAAGCTCTTTTGTACCATCACTTGTTACGTAGTTACCAAGTAATTGAGAGGTGTTAACCTTTATTATGTCATATCCTTTAATTGCGTTAGGAACCTCATCCCTTTGAATTTTATAAGCTATTCCTTCAACGATGGCGGTTTTACCAATACCAGCTTTACCAACTAAAATGGCAGATTTATCAGGAGATAAGATCGTAAGAATAGTTTTTTCTATTTCTTCATCCCTTGCAATGGCTGGATTAGTAACGTATGTTTTAGTACTTAGGTTTTCACCATATGTTTGTAGTACACCTTTCTTTTTAGAACCATCACTAGTAACCTTATTTTCATTACTATCATTTTCATTATCAAAACAAAGGGTTTCATCTTCTATCATATCAAACATTTCATCCATTCGAAATACCTCTTTTCTAGTTAATATTACCTTAATATTATAACACGCATTTACTAACTTTTGTTACCTATTTTACGTTATTTATAATTGTATTTATTTTATATATTATTAAACCATATATAATAAAAATACATAAATATTGAAAAAAAGTATTTCAAAAAATAAGATGTGTGTTAAAATATTATTAGTTGTTAACCTTAAGGCTGTATTAAAATGATATACCAATGTTAATTATGATTATGAGGTGAGTAGTATGAAAAATTTATTTGCGGCAGCGTCTTATTCTTTTAATAACTTTTATAATAATTTAAATACGCAAGGGCAAATGATTTTTTCAGTCATAATGTTTTTAATTTGTACTTTATGTATTTTACTTTTAATAACTTACATAGTTGGTGGAATTCAAAATAAAGCGCAGATTAGTAGGTTAAAAAATGAAACCAAAAGGATAAATAACGTTGATTTACAAAAAAAAGATGATTCGCCAAAGGAATCATTATATAATGAAGAAAAAACACAAATACAAGATATTGCAAGTGCTATTTCTGAAGCACTACAAGAGGAAAATCCAATTTCCCTTACTAACTTTGAGGAAGATCAGGAAAGAACCGCAATAATATCAATTGATGAGTTGATGCAAAAAGCAAAAGAATTAGAGTTAATAGATGATGAAGAAAGCGAAGGGGTAAATTATTTGGAAAAATATAATTTAGAACCCTCAGAAATTAAAACAACGTCTTCTGTTAGTGAGGTAAAAAACGAGGTAAAAGCTTTTAGAGTTTCACAGGTGATATCTCCAATATACGGAGTAAAAAAAGAAGTAATTGATGGTGATAATAAATAAAAAAGGCTTAGTTATTTAAGTCTTTTATTTTTAGAGGTGATGAGTGTTGAAGGTTGCAGTTTATACTTTAGGTTGTAAGGTTAATACTTATGAAAGTGAATATGCGTTAAAAGAATTCATAAAAAGAGGATATGAGGTAACTGATTTTTCTGATGATACTGCTGATGTTTACTTAATAAATACGTGTACGGTTACTAATACTAGTGATCAAAAGTCAAGGAAAATGATAAGACAAGCAAGAAAGAAAAATAAAAACGCCGTAGTAGCGGCCATGGGTTGTTTTACCCAGATAAGAGAAAATGATGATACTATTATGGATTATGTAGACGTGGTAATTGGAAACGTAAATAAAAGTAAAATAGTTGATTTAATAGAGGAATTTATTAAAAGGCGTAAGAAGATATTTAACGTAAAAGAAATAAACACATCTTCTTTTGATAATATGGAAATAAGTTATTTTAATACCAGAACAAGAGCCTTAGTAAAAATAGAAGACGGTTGTGAAAACTTTTGTTCATATTGTATTATTCCTTACGTAAGGGGAAAAGTAAGGAGTAAAGACCCTAAAATGGTAATTGAAGAAGTAAAAAGCTTAGTAAAAAACGGGTACAAAGAAATCGTTTTAACTGGTATTCATACAGGGCATTATGGTGCTGATTTAGAGAATTATGATTTTAGTGACTTACTAGCCAAATTAGAAAAAATAGATGGTTTAGTTAGAATAAGGATTTCTTCGATAGAAATAACCGAATTAAACGATAAGTTTTTAAACGTCCTTAAAAAATCTAAAAAAATAGCTAATCACTTACACGTTCCTTTACAAGCGGGTAGTGATAATATACTAAAACTAATGAACAGAAAGTATGATACTAAATATTACGCACAAGTAATAGAAAAAATAAGAAAAATAAGACCTGATATTGCCATTACCACCGACGTAATAGTTGGATTTCCAAACGAAACTGACGAATTATTTAATGATACCATAAGTTTTGTTAAAAAGATTTCCTTTGCGGGAGGTCACGTATTTCCTTTTTCTAAAAGAGATAAGACCTTGGCCGCTAAAATGGATGGACAATTAACCAAAGAGGAAAAACATAAAAGATCAAAACAATTAATAGAAGTATTTAATTCATTAGAAGATAAATATTATAAAAACCATGTTAATAAAACTGTAATGGTAATACCAGAAGTATTAGAAGAAGATTACCTAATTGGGCATACTGATAATTATTTAAAGGTAAAGTTTAAAGGTTGTAAAAATTTATTAGGTAAAGAAGTAAAAGTAAAAATATTAAAATATGAAGATAAAATATTAAAAGGAGCATTAATAAGTAAATAATTATTAGTGCTTTTTTCGACAAAATTTTTAAAAAAAGTTCATATAATAAATACCCAAAAAGGAGTGTGTATGAACTACTATAACGAAATAAAAAACGAACTTATAAATAATGAATTATATAAAAAAGTGAAGGACTACTCTAAAAATAAAAGTGATTTAACCACTTATTATAACGTTGGTAAACTACTTAATGATGCTGGTAAACATTATGGTGATGGCATTATTAAAAAATACTCAGAAAAATTAACAATGGAATTAGGAAAAAGGTATTCTCAAACTTCATTAAAATATATGAGACAATTTTATATTTTTAAAAAAGGTCAGCCATTGGCTGACCAATTAACTTGGAGTCATTATCAAGAATTATTGCCATTGAAAGATATAAATAAGATAAACTATTATATAAAGATAACAGAAGAACAAAATTTAAGTAAACGAAAACTACGTGAAAAAATCAAAAATAAAGAGTATGAAAGATTAGATGAAAAAACAAAACTTAAATTAATAAAACAAGAAAATAATAAGATAGAAGATTTTATTAAAGACCCAATAATAATTAAAAATAAATATAACTATGATGATATATCGGAAAAACTATTACAACAACTAATACT
This sequence comes from uncultured Bacilli bacterium, assembly GCA_947586655.1. Classification (GTDB taxonomy): domain Bacteria; phylum Bacillota_I; class Bacilli_A; order RF39; family UBA660; genus Aphodocola. The sequence continues at coordinate 13,878 of CANPXR010000023.1, forward strand.
AGAAGATATCCCATCATTTTTAAGTGAGCTAGGAAATGGTTACTCGTTCATTAAAAATGAATATCCAATAAAAATAGGAAGTACTTATAATTACATAGATTTACTTTTATATAACATAGATTTTAATTGTTACGTAGTAATAGAGCTTAAAACCACTGAACTTAAAAAAGAACACATAGGACAAATAGAAGTATACATGAATTATATAGATAAAAACATTAAAAAGATAAATCAAGAAAAAACAATTGGAATAATAATATGTAAAAAGGATAATAAATACATAATTGAATATTGCTCTAATCCACTAGTTTTTTCAAATAGATATGTTTTAACTTATTAGTTTTTATGATAAAATTATTTTAGTAAAGGATTTGAAATAATGCAAACATACATAAAAGGAACGTATAAGAAAACTATTTTTTCATCTAATGATGGTTTTGTTGTTGGTCTTATTAAAATAAAAGAATCTGATGATGAAGACCTTACCGATTACGTTGATAAATTATTTACTTTTACTGGTTTATTTGCGCAATTAAACATAGATGAAGATTATGTATTTTATGGTAACGTAATAGATAATCAAAAATATGGTATTCAGTATAAGGTTGAAAAATACGAAAAAATAATGCCAGAGGATAAAGATGGTTTGGTTATTTTTTTATCTAGTGATATATTTCCAAAAGTAGGAGAAAAAACCGCAAGACAAATAGTAGACGCCTTAGGAGAAAACTGTTTAAATGATATTGTAAATGACTATAAGTGTTTGTTAAAAGTCCCAAAGATGACAGAAAAAAAGGCGATGGATATACAAAAAAACCTTGTTAAGTACAATGAAAGTTTTGAAATAGTTGTTTATCTTACTAACTTAGGTTTTAACATGAAGGATGCTTTAAAAATATATAATCATTACTTAAATGATACGATAAGAGTAATTGAAAATAATCCGTATGAATTAATTGATACGATAGATTCGATTAACTTTAATAAAGTAGATTCACTAAAAGATAAGCTAAACATAAAAATAGATGATGAAAAAAGGATTTTAGCGCTTATTATTTATCTACTTAAGATGACTTGTTTTAATACTGGTGATACTTACTTAGATAAAAACGTGATAATTACGGCGGTTAAAAGTAATTATGAAGAGAATATAAGCGAAGAAAAAATAATGTTTTATTTAATGGAATTAAATAA
>CANPXR010000024.1 GCA_947586655.1 uncultured Bacilli bacterium
AAATTGTTTACATATATTTTTTACTATTGTATAATTTATTTAGTGAGAGCAACCTACTAGGCTAGTTTGCTTTCCTAATGTTGATTAGGAAAAGGTACTACCCCCTTTGGGATAGTACCTTTTCTTTTACATTTTAAATATTAGTATTACTAATAGAAAAATTAAAAGGATGATTATTACTTTAAGAAATGTTATTTCTTTTTTCATAAACATCACCACCCTTCTTTTTAAAGGAAAAGTGGAAAGCTACTAGCCCAATTTATAGGTCCTCTCATTTTAATTATTCTTTACTTCCTTTAAAAACACTCGAAACTTTAAAAATAAATTAAAAAACCTCGTTTCTTTGTTTAAGAAACGAAGTTTTTTAATACGATATTATTTTATTAGGTATGGATTATCTAACTTACCATTACCCTTATTAGTAACAACCTTACCTGATAAATAAATTACCGGATTTATTTTCTTTCCATTACTAGCAGATGATTCCCCTATCGTATCATAAATATACATAACTTCATAGGTGTTTTTCGAAGATGCATTTAAAGTCCAAGTATAAATATCACCAGAAGCAAGGTAATTTCTATTTACACATTCCTTGCTATTTAAGTTGATGCAAGATAAATCTAAACTAGCATTTTGATAATCACTAGGGTTTAATAAACCTATTTTCTCATTTTCCTTTATAACTGAACATTCTTTTTCTACGCTGAAAGCATCAGTTAACAAATACTTTCCTATACATAAGTTCTTGGAAACTATTTTTGCTTTATTTTCCTTAGTGAAGGTTTCATTATAATAAGAATTTAAACTTTTACGTATGTCAGTGAGTAAATAATCCGTAGTATTACCAGAATCATACATACTTTCAGAATTATACTTGGTATCCCATGAATATATATCCATTGTGGACTCAGCTAAAACTAATTTAATGTCACCATCTTGGTCAATCTTTATTATTCTCCATAATAAATCATTAAACGAAACGTAATTGTCAACGTCTTCACCTTTATATATGTACTCATTACCCATCACATGAACCCCATTACCAAGTTCATCTTGTTTTTGATCTTTAATCTTGTCTGATAAATACATAGGCTCGTAGGTTCCTTGACAAGTTAAAAAAGGAACGTAAGAATAATCATCATCTACTTTAGTTACCTCAACATAACCCTTACATGTATTAGAGCTATTCTTAGGGTCCGTAACTTCATTTAATAATTCTGCCTCAACAAGGGACGAAATTGTTACTTTAACCGATGATCCTTCCTTTTTAGGTAAGGACTGTTTTCTATCTTCATAATAACTCTTTGCGGCACTAACCATTTTATTTTCAATTGATTCATAACTATTGCCATTACCCTTTGAGCAAGAGGCAATAATTACAATTAAGACCATAATTAAAATCGTACCACCTAAAAGATAATAAGATTTATCTTTAATAAAACTCAATAAATTCTTCATTCTACACCTCATTTACTAAATAAATTATACCATTTTCCACTAAAAAGTAAACCGTGTATCACCAAGTTTCATAAGAAACATCTTTTGCTTTCAAATATTTTTCTATTTCGTGTTCATAAGCAAGAAAATATATTTTGTTAATCTTAAAACCTGTTGCAATATAATTAGTTTCAAAATCAGGGTCACTAAGTTTATACACATTATTTATACAACTATTAATATTAGAACAAGAAACGTCTAATTCTTTTTTATTTACGTTTAATTTAGTTACGTAATACTCTTTGCTATAGTCTTCAAAAAGTTTTTCTAAATCTTTACTATTTATTCCATTTTCATAGTTTAACATTACCGTTACGATGCTACTATTTTTTTTATTATCATAATATGTTACTTTTGACGTCTTAGGAAATGATGTTAACATTAAGTAAATAATTAATAATAGCAATAAAAAAAGATACTTCTTCATAATACTAATCACCATTATTATTATGAAAATAATATCTTTTTTAATTCAAATTTTACATACTCTTTGAACTATTTTCTATTTCAATAGGATTATTAAGCTCTCCAAACTTAGTACCTGACCTTAAAATAATACCCTTTTGTTGTTCTTTGAAGTATTCTTCATAGTCAACAGGAGATAACCTATCAGCCATTTTATACAGTTTATCTGCTGCCTTTTGCTTAGCATTATCAACCTTAGATGCAACATATTGTTGGGCATTATCAAGCTTAGATGAAACGTATTGTTCGGCATTATCAACCTTAGATGCAACATACTCCTTAGCTTTAGAGAATTGCTTAGTAAACTTTTCATTTGTATCTATTAAAACCTGTTTTATAGCATCCTTAACTTCTTTACTAGGTTTAACTAAAGCTTTAAATAACTCCAGCTTTTCCTTAGCGGCTTTAGAAATCGCCATAACTAAAGCATTATTAGTCCTTGCTAATTTATCAAAGACCGTATCTTTTTTTGTTATTTTTATAACTTTATTTTCATCTATTTCGGTAACTTCAAGGTTAACACCCTTAAAGAACCTAAAGGAGTTAATGTTTTCTTTTATTCTATGTAAAATGCTATTTGGCGCGGTTGCCGCAAGCGCAGAATTAGCTGCTAATTTTGATACTAACCTATCGTCTAAAACTATACTATCAACGTTATAAGAAGCACCTTTACCCATTTTTTTATCTACTTCTTTTATTAACCTTTCACCCTTTATTCCAGTATTTCTTGAAGCTTCGGCAAACATATTGTTTCTTCTTTCAACTTTCTGACTTTCCAAACTTGCTTGTCTTTTTCTTAGATTTTCTAATTCTTCATCAATCGAACTACTAGTTTCAGTACCAGAGGCAATAACATGTACATTATCTTTTTCTATAACGTCCTTTATTTTTTTATACACTTTAGAATACTTGTTACTTCCAGTTTTTACGTATAAAGCTTGTTTTTTTGTAACCTGGTCATATAAATCTTTTTTAACTTCATCATTACATACCTTTAATATCGTGTCTAATAATTTTTCATCAGCTATAATATCGTCAAAATTGGCCTTAATATTATCTTTAGTAAGGTAATCAGAAAGATTTTTACAATAAAAATTAGCCCATCCACCTTCTTTTATGAAACTAAATTCTTCTCTTTCACTCATATATTCATAAAAAGCATAAACCACCGTAAAAAAATCTTTACTATTTCTATTACGTAATTTTTGACCTAATAAATGACCGCCAACATAAGAAGGTGTAGCCAGTCCTTCTTCGAGGCTATTTAACTCATTTTTTATACTTTCATATAAATCTTTGTTCATGGTAATCTCCTATTATTCTGATAATTCTTTTATTGCTTTTTGAACTAAATCCCAATCTTCTTTTTCAGTAATAGAATCTAAAACGTATTGTCCTTCCTCTTCCTTAATGATTGATGCATAAATATCAACGTTTTCTTTTTTATCATCGAACGTATATAAAAGAAAACTTTTATCATCGTTAGGTTTTTTTAAGATAGTAATAACCTTTAGTTCCATTTCCTTACCCTCTGGGGTTGTTATTTTTATAGTTTCAAAGTTTTCCATCCTTAATCCTCCTTATTCTATATATATAATTATATATTACTTCTTCTTATTTTTCAAGCCATTTAATAAAAAACGGAGCCTTAAGGCTCCAAGGGGGTTTTGGTCGTACCCTCAACTAAATCGTAAGGGTACATTGCGTGATATCATCACGCTATTATAATAATATATATTTTTTTTTAACTTGTCAATTACTTTATTAAACTTTTTATTCTACGGTTACTGACTTCGCTAGGTTTTTTGGTTTATCTATGTTACAACCTTTTATTTTAGCAACTTCATAAGCAATCATTTGAAGTGGAATTATGGTGAGAAGTGGACTAAATAATTTATGAGTACGTGGAATTACAAGCCTTTCATCGTATAATCCGTCCTTTAAATCATCAGTTTTATTAGTTATGTATAAAACGTTAGCCCCACGTGATTTTACTTCAATCATGTTACTTACCGTTTTAGGTGCAACAAAATCATCCGTTACGATTGCAATTACTGGTGTACCAGGTTCAATTAAAGATATCGTGCCATGCTTTAATTCCCCCGCAGCATAAGCATCACTATGGGTATATGATATTTCCTTTAATTTTAAAGATCCTTCTTGAGCTAAAGCATAATCTACTTTTCTTCCAATGAAAAATATATCATTATGAGGCGCAAGCTTTTCTGCTATTTCTTTATACTTTTCATCATTACCCAATAATTCTTCCATTTGACTAGGCAACGTTCTTACGCTGTTTAAAATTTCTTTAATCTCACTAGATGAAATCAAATCTTTTCTATAAGAAAGATTAAGAGCAATTAACGATAACATAGCAACTTGGGCAGAGTATGCTTTAGTTGTTGCAACAGCAATTTCCTTACCTGCTTGCGTATATAAAACCATATCTGCACTCCTTGCGATTGAACTTCCCTTAGCGTTAATTATTCCAAGCGTATCATTACCATTATCCTTAGCCAGTTTTAACGCTTCTAAAGTATCTGCCGTTTCACCAGATTGCGATATTACGATGACTAATTCGTCCTTACTTAAAAAGGGCTTACTATACCTAAATTCACTAGCGGTCTCAACGTCAGTTTTAACGTTTCCATATTCTTCTAGCATTTGCTTACCAACTAACGCCGCATGAGTAGCACTACCACACGCTACTATTCTAATTTTATTATACTTAGTAAAATCTGGCATCTTTTTAATTAGCCCATCAAGGTTTGTGTTGACGTACTCATTAACCGTTTTTTTAAATACGTCTGGCTGTTCATGGATTTCTTTTAACATGTAGTGTGAATACCCTTTTTTATCAATTAAATCCGCTCCGAACTCAAACTTTTCCACCTCATAATTTCTTAACTTCTTATCGTTATAAACCTTTATTTTATCTTTCGTTATAACACCGTAATCACCATCTTCTAAAGATATGTAATTATCAGTTTTATCAAGAATTGCAGGAACATCTGAGGCAATAAAATTCTCATCCTTTCCTACCCCTATAATTAACGGACTTTTATTTTTCATAACGTATATTTTATCTTTTTCATCGTCGCATAAAACACCCACTGCGTAAGATCCCTTAACCATTTCGCTTGCTTTTATTATTACGTTTAAGACGTTTTTATCACTTTTATACAAATAATCTAAAAGTGCACACAAAACCTCCGTATCAGTATCCGAATTAAATACGTAACCTTTTTTTTCTAAATCACATTTAATATCCACGTAATTTTCTATTATTCCGTTATGTACAATCGTAAATTTACCAACCTGATGCGGATGGGAATTTTCTTTTTTAGCCGTACCATGAGTAGCCCACCTAGTATGCCCTATTCCAATGTTAGAACCAATTGATAAATCAAGTTCATTTTTTAAGTTTTCTAATTTTTCGCTTTCTTTAAATATGTTTATTTTACCTTGATTAAAATATGCTATTCCGGCTGAATCATAACCCCTATATTCTAATTTTTCTAAACCATCAATTAAAACACGCACGCAATTATTTTTACCTACGTATCCAACTATTCCACACATATTATCTGTTTCTCCTTTTTGCACAATAAAAATAACTGTGTGAAATACTTCTTTGTTATAATTTTTATTTTATGTTTTAAAAGTACTTCTTACGAACCCAGAAAAATCCGTGATGGCATCCGCCGAAAATTTCGATAACCACCATACCTCGTCACCCAATAAAGGGCCTGGCGCTAGATAAAAAGTAATCCTCCTTAACGTCTTTTTACCTTTATACATTATATTATATAAGAATAATGATTGGTTTGCAACTTTTCAGGTTTATTTTTTTTAATATGAACCATAATAATTTTAGGAGGAATAAAAATGACACAAAAAGAATTGCTTTACTTTGAAGATGCCGTATCGCATGAGGCTAACATGATTAAAATAATAGAGGCTGGATGCGAAAACTTAATTGATGATAACTTAAAAAAATTTATGAATGACGAATTATCTAAGCACAATCAAATGAAACAAACGTTAATGAACTTATTGGAGGAAAAAGCAAATGAATGATAAATTAATAATGGAAAACTATTTACTTATATTAAAAAGTACCGTTGAAGTATACGTTCATGGAACTTTAGAAAGTTCTAATGAAGACTCTAGAAAAGTACTTAAAAACTGCTTAGATAACATCATGGATAGTCAAGCTGATACATATGATGAAATGACTAAGTATGGTTGGTATACGATAAGTAACGTAGATGAAAATAAAATACAAACCATGTTATCAAAATTACAAAGTAATAACTAAAAAGAAGCCATAAAAACATGGTTTCTTTTATTTTAAAATACCTTTGCTAAAATACTCATCAACGTCTTTTTTTACCTTAACAAGTAAGTCATAATCTCGTTTTACGTCTGATAACTTAAATGATAACGCACCACTTTGACGGCTACCAAATAAATCACCTTGCCCCCTTAACTTAAAGTCAGCTTCGCTTATTTTATAACCATCACTTTCTTCTTCCATGATTCTTAACCTTTTTTTATCCTTATCGCTTATTAAATAACAATAAGATTCCAAGTCATTCCTTCCTACCCTCCCCCTTAATTGATGAAGGGTTGAAAGACCAAATCTATCAGCATCAAAAATAACCATAACGGTTGCGTTTGGATTATCTACTCCTACCTCAACCACCGTAGTTGAAATAAGGATATTTATCTTGTTATTTACGTAATCATTCATTATTTTATTTTTTTCTTCCCCAGTCATTTTACCATGTAATACTTCAATGTTATAATTTTTAAAGGCAAGCTCAAACTTATGCTTTAAATCGTTAACGCTAGTGTAATCAGTGTCCTCGTTTTCCTCTATCATAGCGGAAATAACATATATTTGATTACCATTTTTTAAAGCCCTATAAATACCTTCTAAAACATCCTTTAGTTCATTTGTTTTTTTTATGTACGTTATAACTTTTTTTCTTCCCTTCGGAGCCATTCTTATACTAGATACATCAGTATCTCCATAAATCGTTAAAGCATACGTCCTTGGAATTGGAGTTGCACTCATCATAAGTACGTCAGGACTTACGGATTTATTTTTTAATCTTAGTCTTTGGTTAACCCCAAATCGGTGTTGTTCATCAGTTATTACAAGTCCCAAATTATTCCAACTTACATCATCACTAATTAAAGCATGTGTTCCTATTAAAAAATTAATATTACCATTAATTAGTTCTTCGTAGATTTCTTTTTTTTCTTTGGCTTTCATATTACCAGTAAGAAGTGCTATTTTAAAATCAGTATTCTTAAATAACTTAAGTGCGTTTTTATAATGCTGCATGGCAAGTACTTCGGTTGGAGCCATAAGCGCACTTTGATAACCAGCGGAAAAGCATGCGTATGCTAAAATAAAAGCTACGATCGTTTTACCACAACCAACGTCTCCTTGAAGTAACCGGTTCATCTTAACGTCACTTTTTAAATCATTAATCATTTCTTTTATAACGTTTTGTTGATCTATAGTTAAACTAAATGGAAGCTTATTAATAAAATCATTAACTAAACCTTCGTTTACGTTTTTAATAAATAAGTTACTATGTTCTTCGTTTTTTTTCTTAAGCTCTTTTATTTTTTTCATATAGGTAAATAACTCTTCGTACTTAAGGGTTTTAATCGCCTTTTTTAAACTTATCTCGTCCTTTGGATTATGAATTATTTTAAGTGCATCTTCTTCATTTATAAAATCATATTTATTTATAAGTTCATCTGGAATATTGTTTTTTATTTTACTACTTAATAAAGCAGTATTTATGTAACTAGACATTTGCTTAATAGAAATTCCTTTACATAAATGATAAACGGGTATTATTTCTAAACCATTAGATAATGCCTTTAAGATAATGTTACTTGCCGTTATGGTCTCGGTTTTCGGATTATATTTTCCAATTATGGTAATAACTTTACCAACCGTAATACTATTTTTTAAAAAAGCCCTGTTAAAGATGACCACCTTAACGATTTTGTTTTGAACGTTACACCTAAACGTTAAGCGGTTTAACTTACCCTTAAAAAAAGTTACGATTGGATTTGATTCTATAACTCCATCACTTACAAAATTTTCATAAAATCTTACGTCATTAATGCTTCTTTTCATAAGCACGTCAAAGCGATATGGATAATTACGAATTAAATCATCCATGCTATATATACCTAAGTCATTTAAAAGTTTAAATGTTTTTGGCCCAACACCAGTTAAATCCCCTAGTTTCATAACGTTGCCTTTCTAACTTATAAATCAATTATAACAAACGATTGTTTGTAAATCAATCAAGCTTTAAGACTTAATTAAATTTTTTTTCAAAAATTAATAAAAAAAGGTTGACTTTTAACCCCGTTTTGATTAGTATAAATGGCACCAGCAGGAAAAATACTGCTGGCCGCTAGTATCACAACTAGCCAACCCCTTTTTATTCTTTTTGAGATTGCATGGGAAACCGTGTAATCTCCTTTTTTTTGTAATTTTTTATTATTTATGGTTAATACTATTTAAAAAGAGGGATAATATGACACTAGGAAAAGATAGAGAAAAAAACATTGATTACATAAAGAAAAAAACTGGTAACGCGTCTGACGTAACTTATAAAGATTTTCCAATTGATAAAAAAACGATAACCTTTATATATGCCAATACCGTAAGTTCTGCATCCGACATAAACGATTTTATCCTAAGAAGAATGGACGAAGAAAAAAATAATTTAAAAACAAAAGATTTATTTTCTTACGTTAAGAACTACGTTCCTAATAATAGTCTAAAAGAAATAACAACCACGGAAGATGCCTTATACTATCTTTTTAATGGATTTACCTTAGTGGTTTTTGATGATAATAACAAAATAATAGCTTTTGAAAACAAGGCAAAACTAAATAGCCCAATTCAAAGAAGTGAAAACGAAAAAAGTTTAAAAGGCCCAAGTGATTCATTTACGGAAAATTATGAAACTAACGTTGGTTTATTAAGAAAGCGAATAAAAAGTGAAAATTTATGGTTTAATGAATGCATAGTTGGTAGTAAAAGTAAAACTAAGGTTGCCCTTTTTTATATCAATGGTGTTTGTAACGAAAAATTAGTAAGTGAAATAACCCAGAAAATAAATAACATACAAATTGAGTACGTAGGTAGTGCTAATTATATTCTTGATGCAATAAGTAATCCAAATAGAGCCATATTTCCAACTAACTTAACAACCGAAAGAGCGGACTTTGCTTGCCAAATGCTTCTTCAAGGAAGGGTTGTACTCATGGTTGAAAATTCAAATCAAGTAATAGTTTTACCTTGTATGTTCATTGATTTTTTTAAGAGTCCAGATGATTACTATGAAAAAGGTTTAAATGTTTTTGGTACTAGAATAATTAGAATAATTGCCATGATGCTTGCAATCTTAACCCCGGCGGTTTATATATCACTTATGGCCTATAACTTAGAAACAATCCCTAGTGGTCTTTTGATAAATTTTTCAATTCAAAGAGACGGAGTACCCTTTCCTACCGTCTTTGAGATATTAGTAATGAGTTTTATGTTTCAAATTCTAAGGGAAAGTGACATGCGCTTCCCTGGAAAAGGTGGTAGCTCAATTTCAATCGTTGGAGCTTTAGTTTTAGGTCAAGCGGCAGTAGAAGCCGGAATAGTATCTCCCATTACCATAATAATAGTTGGAATATCTAGCGTAGCATCACTTGCCTTTTCTTCAATTGAACTAATTAACTCAATTAGGTGGTGGCAACTAATATTTATTATTCTTGCTTCACTTTTTGGTTTCGTAGGGGTAATGTTTGGCTGCATCATATTAATTACGCTTTTAGTAAGTCATAAATCTTGTGGTAAGCCTTTTTTAGCACCTTTTGAACCATTCAATAAAAGAGCTCAAAAAGATGCAATAATATTAGAAAAAAGCTCAAAATTCCATCCTCAAAACGTTTTCACAAAGGAGGATAATGATGAAAAAAATAATTAAAATCTTAGTTATGATAATAATATTAATAACTTTATCAGGGTGTTTTAATTATAAAGAAATAAATGATTATGCCATCGTTTCTGGCATATCAATTGATAAGGATAACGAAGATCCTTCAAAATACGTGGTTGGAATACAAATTATGAACGCTAAAAAAGATGAGGAAACGGACACTAGTTTAATTACCTTTTATAAAGCAAGTGGTAAAACTATTTATCAAGCCCTAGAAAAAATAATGCTTGATTCACCTAAAGAATTATATTTAGGTCATAACGAAGTTTTAGTACTAAGTGAAGAACTATTAAAAGAAAAAGACCCATTAAGCTATTTGGATTATTTCATGAGGGATGCTGAAATAGAAAAAGACGCATTAGTTATGGTCTCAGCGGGAAATAAAGCGTATAACATATTAAAAGTAATAACTCCGCTTGAAACTATTCCATCTACAAACTTAAAATCCACTTTGAACATAGCGGATAATTTTAGTGGAACCCTAACCATCATAACGATAGACCAATTCATATCAGATTTAAAAAGCAAAGGGGCACAACCGATAATTCCAATGATTAAAATTACTGGTGACATAAAAAAAGGAGAAAAGATGGATAACATAACCGAAAGTGATCCTTCTACTAAATTAAAATTTGATTCATTAGCATACTTTGAAAATAATAAACTAAAAGGATATTTATCAAACGATGAAAGTACTGGCTATAATTTTCTTGCTAAAACTCAAAAGGAAACCTATGTTAACGTTAAATGTGACGATGTTAACGAGGCTTCCGTAAGGGTTAAAAGTGCAAAGATAAAAGAGAAAATTTCATTTAAGGAAAAAATACCATACGTAAACATTGATATTAACGTAAACGCTGATTTATTAGAGTATAATTGTTCAGCGGATTTTATCAAAAGCGATAAGCCAATAAAAGAGCTAGAGAAAAAAGTAGCAAAAAAAATAAAAAGTTTGGTTACTAAAACCACTAATAAGTTATATAAAGAAAATACCTCTGACGTATTAAAGTACGGAGAAAAATTTTATGGAAAAAAATATAAAGAAATGAAAAAGTTAGGATATAGTAAAGACGACATTGCAAAAAACATCCAATTTAACTTTAAAACAAAGGTTAACATTATATCCACTAAGCTTTCTATTAATGGAATAAAGGGGTGAAAATCAAAATGAATAATAAAGTATCAAAAGTTCAAATAGGAATGTTTTTAACACTAATATGTTCTAGCCTATACTTAGGGCTTGGAGACATAATATTACTTAGAAAATCTAGTAACGAAGTATTAATATCTATGCTATTAGGAACCATCTTAGGAATCATTCCGGTTTTAATGTACTTAAAGGTTAACTCTTACCTACCAAAACTAAACATATATGAAAAAAACTTAAAAATGTTTGGTAAGATACTAGGCAACATATTAAATTTTCTTATATTTTTAATCTATATGTTTATGCTTATAATAGCAATAAGATCCATCGTAACATTTATAACAAGTAAATACATGCAAAACACCCCTTATGCTTTTGTTGGAGCGCTTGTATTAGTTACAACTTTAATAATTTGTTTTAATGGTTTAGAAACAATTTTAAGAATATCACAACTATCTTTTTTTGCTAGCATATTATTTATGGTTATAATTGAGCTTTTCTTACTTAAATACATTAGTTTTGAAAATTTACTACCAATAATTAATGGTAATAACTACGTAAATAATATTTTAGATGGTGCCATATACCATGCATCAACTTGCTCAATATTAACCATGCTTCTTCTTACCATAAATAAAGATAGCGTTAAAAACCCTGATAAATATAATAAGGTAATAATAATATTTTACTTAATAAGTTCATTATCATTATGCTTGGTTATGTTTTTTGTGATAACTTGTTTTGGATATGATTTTGCGAGTTCATTTAGATACCCAGAATACATACTTCTTAAAAAAATTGGTATATCAGGTTCTGAATTACACCTAGAAAACCTTCTTGCCTTTAGATGGATATTTTACATGTTGGCCCTTTGTAACATAAGCTTATATGGAATTATGTGTGGTGTTAAAAACGTTAGTAAAAATAAAAAAATAAGTAGCGTAATAGTAGTTTTAATAGCAATAATATGCATGGTTTTAGGAGAGCGTGTTTTTGGTAACATACCCCACTCAATAATAGTATTTAAAAACTACTACGTACCTTTTGTTGCATCTGTTATGTTTATTATTTTAACAATTTTATTTATAAAAAGTTTATTATCAAAAAAAGAATCAGAAAATTGATTCTTTTTATAATTTATATTTCTCTATTTTACCACAGCCTATTTTTCTACCAAAGGTGGTAGCATTTTCATTTTTCACCGCTTCATGTATAATAACTAACTTATTTTCAACGTCAAAAGGTTTAAACCTAGTCGTATAAAATTTCATGTATGCATATCCGTTATTAGAAAATAAAACCGGCATGTCACCAGCATGATACGGATGACTTTCATTAGTTGGGTTATAGTGCCCTAAAACATTGTCAAAAGTACCTGTTTTTGATATTTCACAATCCTTACCATCATGAATATGAATGGGAAATAATTCGTATGGTTTATACCCCGGAAGGCCTGTTACTTCAACTTCAACCATGGTACCATCCTTAAAAGGGATAAAATAAGCAAGACCCTTTAAATCTGGACTACTAATATCCCCTTTTATATTAGCAACTGCATAAACGTTTGATTCGTTCAATTTAAATCACCTAGTTAATTATATTCAAAAAATAACTTATTAGAAACATATTGTCTTAACGTAATTACATGGGGTTAAAAAGCGTAAAAATTAGATTGATTTTAGTTCACTTTTTAATAATATGATTCCTAAAACAAACGCTAAAATATCAGCTATAATAGCACTCCATAACATTACAACAACGCTATTACTTATTGTTGCAATTATTATAATTAAGGGAACAAAGAAAATAACGTCCCTAGCAAACGCTAAAAGTGTTGACTTAAAACTAGAACCCATAGATTGTAATAGTACCGACAAAGACTTAGTTATACAGGTTAATATAATACCACCTAAGAAAATTCTTAAACAATATTTTGCGTATTGTACGTATTCAAAAGAATTTTTACTGCCAAATATATTGATGATAAAGTCTGGAAAAAATTCAAATAAAATAAATGCTATAAAACCAACAATAAAATTTATTATTAAGATATATTTAATTGTTTCTTTAACTCTTTTAGTATTACCTGCTCCCATGTTATATCCAATAATAGGCATACCACCTAAGGATACTCCAATGACAATAGATACTACAATACCAAAAACTTTCATACATATTCCAATAACCGCAAGAGGTGTTACAACCCCGTAAGATGCTCCTGAACTAGACATCGTTACATAACCATACTTACCAACTAAGTTATTAGCAACCGCAATTATAATTACGATGGCAAGTTGCGTAATTAAAGAGGCAAAACCTAAGGATATTAATTGTTTACATACCTTTTTATTTAGTTTAATTGATTCTTTATTTATCTTAAAAGACTTTGATTTTTTCAAATATGAAACACTTACTAAAAAGGTAAGTATTTGTCCAATAACCGTGGCAGTAGCAGCTCCTTTAACCCCCATTTTTAAAACGAATATGAATATCGGATCTAAAATAATATTAGATATTGCACCAGCAACCGTTGATACCATCGCATACTTTGGACTACCATCACTTCTTATAGAAGCATTTAAACCTTGTCCAATAATATAAAAAGGTAAACCATAGCAAATAATTCTTAAATAATCTTTAGCATAACAATAACATTCTACTTCATTTTTATTACCACCAAAAATACTTAATATTTGCTCATTAAAAACAATACCTAAAATAGTTATTATAATTGATATAATTATCAAAAGCGTTAGGCCATTTCCAATAGAAAGACTAGATTTTTTTTCATTTTTAGCTCCTAATGACAAATTAAATAATGCCGCTGCTCCATCTCCTATTAACAAGGCAAAAGCAAGAGCTATAACCGTAAATGGATACACAATGTTTGTTGCAGCGTTTCCAAAAGCACCCGCCTTACTCCATCCTATAAATATCTGATCGACAATATTGTAAAGAGCTGCCACAATCATACTAATAACACATGGTATTGCAAATTTCTTTATCAGTTTAGAAATTTTATCATTTCCTAAATCAAGTTTTTCCACAAAAAATTCCTCCTTTTATCTTTTAAGCATAAAAATACGTAAGTCCATATTCAATTGGACTTACGCTTTTAGCTACTCATTGATAAAATCGACTTAATTTTTTGCTTAACAAAATGATTGTAACACAAATTTTAACTTTTTGTAATTTTTTTTATTTGAATCATTATTAATTATTGTAGTGTTACAATTGATGTGAAACCTCAAATATACAAATAAAGCGATAAATCTGTTAAAATGTAATTTGTAAACAAAATTTTAACTAGAAAGGATTTATCGCTATGGTAAGTATATCACACTATTCCCATTCTTTAAATACTAAATACTACGCCGTTTTACTTTAATTAATTTCAATGAGGTATGGAAAAATGTCTAAATATGGTATAATTAAAATATATTTATATAATTACCATGATATTTTCTTAAGTAGAATAGTAAAAATTATGCTATAACAACAAAGCACAAGGGAGGTTTCTAATGACTATTGCACAAGCAAAAATATTTTATCAACAAGATACTAAAGATTATGAAATAGAAAAAAGTAAAGAATTTCTAACTTGGTTAGAAAATTCAGTAATTGATTGATATCATAGTTTTATAAGCATTAAAGAATTACAAGAGTTGATTGATAGTATCGTTAATTGGTATGAAATTAAATATCCTGAAAGAGAATTAGAGAATATTTTGAAAGTACAGGAAACATGAATTTTCAAGATATTAAAAGTATTTCTAATGTAATGGATATTAGACAATTATTATCTAAACTATCATATAATCAATTATGCCTAATAGAGTGTGGATATAGAGCA
>CANPXR010000025.1 GCA_947586655.1 uncultured Bacilli bacterium
GGTAAAATAGCATATTGCATTGAACCTGGTGTGGTAGCGGATAAAGGTGGTACGTATAATTCTACTTATGACATTAACGATACTAATTTAAAAAATATAGATATAAAAAGACTTAGTTTAATTGGATATTATGGTTATGGCTATGAAAATCATAGTAGTAAGGAGTACTACATGGCTACTCAAGAACTTGTATGGAGATTAATGGGTGTTGAAAACGTATGGTGGACGGATAGTAAATATGGAGGAAACGTATTAAACATAGAAAGTTATAAAAATGAAATATTAGGTTTAGTTGATTCTTATGAAATAAGTCCTAAGTTTAATTTTAAGGATAAGTATGTTGTTGGTGATGAAATTACTTTGCAAGATGTTAATAACGTACTTAGTGAGTATGAAATAGTAGAAAATAAAAACGTAAGTATAAATGGTAATTCGATTAGTATTAAGATAAAACAAACGGATAATAATTTTATCTTAAGAAGAAAAGGCAACGGTCAAAAACCAATTTTTTATTATAAAGCAGGATATCAAA
The DNA here is from genome assembly GCA_947586655.1 of uncultured Bacilli bacterium. Taxonomy (GTDB): domain Bacteria; phylum Bacillota_I; class Bacilli_A; order RF39; family UBA660; genus Aphodocola. Next base: position 533 of record CANPXR010000025.1, read on the forward strand.
CCATAGGTAGTTTTGAATACGCTTATGATTATAGTTCTAATTACAACGTACTATCAGAATATGGTAAAATAATAGTTAATAAAAAGGATAAAGATACTAACTCTAAATTACCTTTTTCTCCTTTAGCTAGTTTACAAGGCGCAGAATATACGTTATATGATGCAAATGGTAAGGTTATTGACGTTGAAACTACTAATAAAGATGGTATTGCTATTTTTAATAACCTCGTTAAGGGTACTTATTACGTAAAAGAAACAAAAGCAAGTACTGGATACACGTTTGATATAAATAGTTACCAAGTTAATGTATCAACGGATAGTTTACAAACAGTTATAGATTCTTATGAAAAGGTAATTAAAAATAAAATCGTGGTAACTAAGGTACTAGATGATAAACAAAAAGGTACTATGATTCCTGAGGAGGGAATAGAATTTGGATTATATGAAGAAGATGGAACGTTAATAGGGGTTTATGTAACAAACAAAGATGGGGTTATAGAATTAGAATTACCTTATGGTAAATATATCTTAAAACAACATACGATCAAAGAAGGCATAAGCGTTGCGGATGATAAGCTAATAGAAGTTATTGATGATAACGAAAATCAAAATATAACCATCATAAACCATAAATTAGAGGATCATATCCCAAACGAGTTACCTAACACGGGAAAAGATTATGATCCGTCTTGTATGTTTTTCTTACTAACATTAGGATTTATTTATAAATATGAAAGAAAAAATACGTAAAGTTTCTACTTTTACAATATATTTATTAGTGTGCTTACTAATTATTAGTTCATCGCTAAAAATACCTAACATAAGCCAGGCTTATAACACTAACATTAAATCTTATACTGATGTGAAAACCTTAAGGATTCCTAAAATAGAATTAGTGTCCACGGTTATTAAGGCAACTGATAATTTTGAAAATCTAGATTATGGACTGGTATACTATAAGGATTTTAATCCAAATAATAAAATTATAATATTTGGTCATTCAGGAATGGGAAAAGGAACCTATTTTAATAGGTTAGATGAACTAATGCCGGGTGATGCTTCTTATTTAGACTATGATGAAAAAACGTACGAATATAATGTTATGAATACTTATAAAGTGTCAAAAAAAGACGTTTATTTATTGGAAAATGAGTATAATTCTAAGAAATTATTGCTTATTACGTGCGTTAAAGGTAATAAAAATAAGAGGTTAGTTGTCGAACTTTTTTTAAAAAATATAAAAACCCTTGAAAAATAAGCAAAAAATAACATTTTTACTCATAAAATACTTGAAATATTCGTTTAAAAATGTTAATCTTATATTGTAAGCATGATAGCTTATAAATGAACATAAATATGGAGGTTTATTATGTCAAAACAACAATTAGTAGAAATGATTGCTGAAAAAGCAGGTTTAACAAAGGCTGATGCTACACGTGCTTTAGATGCAACTATGGAAAGTGTAACTGAAACACTAAAGAAAGGTGACAAAGTTTCACTAGTTGGATTTGGTACTTTTGCTACTTCTAAAAGAGGAGCTAGAGAAGGACGTAATCCAAGAACTGGAGAAACAGTTAAGATTGCTGCAAGAACTGCAGTTACATTCAAAGCTGGTTCTAAGTTAAAAGACGCTGTAAACAAATAATAAAAAACCATGAAAATGGTTTTTTTCTTTTCAAAAATGATATAATTAATAAGGTGATTAACTTGTTAGAAAAGGCGTTAGAATTACTAAAGATATTTGAGAGCAATGGGTATGAGGCATATTTAGTTGGAGGTTTTGTAAGAGATTTCATCCTAAATAGAAAAAGTAGTGATGTTGATATATGTACCAACGCAACACCCATGGATATTAAAAAGATATTTAACGATATTAAACTTCCTTTTGAAAACTACGGCTCGGTGCATTTAGTATACAAAAAAATTAACTTTGAAATAACGACGTACCGGATGGATTTAGAATATAGTAATGGTAGGTCTCCTTCTAAAATCATGTATACTGATAATCTAATTATAGATTTAAAAAGACGGGACTTTACCATGAATACTTTATGTATGGATAAAAAGGGAAAAGTAATAGATTTACTTGGAGCAACTAGTGATATACAAAATAAAATTATTACTTCAATCGGGGAACCTAATAAAAAACTTAAGGAAGATTCACTTAGGATACTTAGAGCCGTTAGATTTGCAACTGAACTTAACTTCAAAATAGATGATAATTTACAAAAAGCTATCATAAGTAACGGACACTTGTTAGAAAATTTATCTTATTATAGAAAAAAACAAGAATTAAATAAGATATTTTCGTCTTCTAATGCTTTGTATGGAATTGATTTATTGAGGTCTTTAAATTTATATAAATACCTAGGAATAGACATAGATAAAAACATTATTAATACTAGTGATCCAATTGGTATTTGGGCCCAAATAAATCCGTGTAATAAATACCAATTTACTAATAATGAAAAAGGTTATATGAATGCTATTTTATCGATTTTAAAAGACGGAAAGATAAATGACATGGAATTATATAAAAATGGAAGTTATATATGTTATATTGCAGCTCAAATACTTGGTATTTGTGAAGCTGATATATATGAAAGGTATGATAAGTTACCAATAAAAAATAAAAGTGATATTGCTTTAAAATCACTTGATATTATTAATCTATTAAAATTAAAGGATAAATCTAAATTAAAAAAAATTATAAATGACTTAGAATTAAAAATAATAGGTAATGTTATTTTAAATAATAAGGACTCATTAAGTAATTATTTAATTGATACTTATAAAAATAATGTGCTATAATTGGGCTAAAGAAGGTGAGTTTTAGTGATTAAGAAAAAATTATTAGAGTTAGTTAATAATAAAAACCATTTTACTATAGATGCTTGTGTTTTAAAATGCGCGAGACAAATGAAATTAGATACTAATTCATTAATACTTTTAATATACTTATTAAATGGTAAGGATAATGAAATTTTTGATTATAAAAAGATTTTAGCTGATTTGGGTTTTACCGAAAAGGAGTTATTAAATTCAATTTCTACTCTTAAGGAAAAAAAGATTTTATCAATTAGTATGGAAAAAAATAGTGATGGTATTTTAGAGGAAAGAATAAATGTAAGTTCTTTTTATGAAATATTAATTTCTAAAATTCTAGATGGTGATGTAAGTAGTAACGATGATAATGAATTATATGACGTGTTTGAAAGGGAGTTTGGTAGGACCTTATCACCGATGGAATATGATATAATAAATAATTGGTTAGAATCAGGTATATCAAAAGATCTTATTATCTGTGCACTAAAAGAAGCTGTGTTTAATGGCGTTAATAATTTAAGATACATAGATAAGATATTATTAGAATGGAATAAAAAGGGGATAAAATTACCTTCGGACGTAGATAAAAAGCGAAAAAAAACAGAAGATGATCAAGATTCATCATATTATGAATACGATTGGCTTAATGAAAATTAGCATAATAAAAGGCATCAGTTTGGTGCCTTTTTATTATTCGTAGAACTTGTCGACGGAGGTATGTTTGATGAGCTTTTTTCTTTAACGATTACCTTCCTACTAATTGTTTTAGAAATACCTTGATAAGTAACTCTATACGTTAATGTATAGGTGTTAGGAGTACTAGTGTCTACTTTACCGGAGGTTAGTTCTATTGTACTTTCATTAGTTACGTCAATAGAGTTATAGTAAACTCTTATTGGCTTAGTATCATTAAAATTACTACCTTGTTCGATTGTTTCATCACTTGCTTCTACATCAAAATCAGACTTTATTGATACCCTGTGTTCAACTCCTTTACTTCGGTTTCCTTTATAATTAGCATAAGCTGTATATATTACGTATATTGGATTTTGATAATTAGTAGTGTGAGTATAGGTACTTCCGGTTGTTGTTCCAACGTATGTTTCTGAATCGTTAGGGCCATCTTTTATGTATATGTCATAACCGAGTGATCCAAAACTTTCATCAGAGTTTAACTCTAACATATCTTCTGCACTTAAAGCATTCCAACTTAAATGAACGGTATTATTAGAAACACTACTTTTTACGCCACTTACACTAGGTAAAGTGTCATAATCAGGAGCAGTTTCTTTAGGCGCTGTTCCCTTTCTAAAGTAACCAGTAACCTTCATGCTATCTGGAGTATTAGCACTAGCAAGTTTTAGTGGAATTGAGTTTTTTACTACTTGTACTGCCTCAATACTTGATGGTACTTTAAACGTAGCCCCGTTTTTATCAAATAGATTATCTGCTAAATTATGATAAAATCTATCACGAATACTCCATGTTGCCGTTGTACTATAATGACCTTTGTTTAAGTCATCATATCCGTACCAAAACGTTATTGTTTGCGTTGGCGTATAACCACATACCCAAAGTTCCGCCACGGCCTTACTTGATAAACCTTTTCCTCTTATGGTTTCAGAGTCATAGTTACTAGTACCAGTTTTGGCTGCCACTTGAACTCCGTTTATGTTTGCGGCGGTTCTAGCAAGTCCTTCGGTTGCAGACCAATTAAGGGCATAATTTATTATGTAAGCCGTAGAGTCATTCATAACCCTTGTTTTAGCTACGTTTGCATCTACCACTTCATCTGTTTCTTTATATACAAACTTAACGATTGTATGAGGTTTAATATAATACCCACCATTTGAGAACGCTTGATATGCACCTGCCATTGTCATTGGACTTGTTCTTGATTTTCCTTCTTCTTTTGAACCAGTAAACGACCCGATACTATGCGCTTCGTGAACTTTTCCGTTTTCAACTTCTGGAGTTATACCAAGGCTTGTTGCAAACTTAAGAATTTTATCATTACCAGCCTCACTTGATACTTGTTGGAAGGTTTTTAAAGCCGTAACGTTTCTTGAAAGACCAAGTGCTTGGTACATTGGTAATATTCCTTTATATCCACCATCAGAGTTAGATATTTTTTTACCATTACTATAAGTATGAGGTTCATCTTTTATGTAATTAACGGTTCCCCAACCTAAGTATTCGACTGCTGGTCCATAATCAAATATTGGTTTTGCCGTTGAACCAATTTGTTTATTGGTTTGGGTTGCATAATTAAATGACCTTTTGTTTTCTCTGTTTCTTCCCGCTCCAACGGCGATAACTTCTCCGGTTTCACTAGTAGTCATGACGATACCAGCTTGTACGGTATCATTTTCCCACTTCCAAGCTTCACCCCGCATAACTTTATTAACGAAGTCTTGCTTTTCTTTATTCATCGCGGTGTAAATCTTAAGTGGCGTTGTATAAGGACTTAAATCATATTCATTTTGTAATTCTTCTATAACCGTTTCGACGTAGTCTTGATATTCCTTATAATCATCGTTTTGTTGCTCTTTTTTTATGTATGATGTAATTGGGTTTGCAAGCGCTATTTTTCTTTCTTCTTCGGTTATGTATCCATGTCTTTGCATTAGGTATAAAACGGTTTGTCTTCTTTTTTCGGCATTCTCTGGATAGTAATACGGATTATAATAAATAGGTGACTGAAATAAACCGGCGATGAATGATGCTTCGGCTAAGTTAAGATCTTTAACTGATTTTCCAAAGTAGTTCTTAGAAGCTTGCTCAACTCCATAGGCATTATTACCTAAAAATGAGTCATTAACATAAAATTCCAAGATTTCTTTTTTGGTATATTTTTTTTCTACTTTAAACATTGCCATATATATGTCAGTAAATTTTCTTAAAATACCCGCAAAACCCTTTCTTTCAACCGTTCCGTTTTCCTTGACGGTATAATTGTTTCTTACTATTTGCATCGTTAAAGTTGATGCTCCACCAGCACTACTGTTACCTAAAGCCTGACCAATACTTGCCTTAACGAATCTTGCTAAATCAAAACCATTATGCTGGAAAAACTTTGAGTCTTCGGTTGCAACTATTGCATCGATTAGTACCTCAGGTAAATCATCATAAGTTATCTCAGTTCTGTTTTCGTTTCCTAATTTTACGATTATGTTACCATCCTTATCATATAACTCTGACATCTGGGTAAACTTAAGGTTATTAGGATCAAACTTAGGAGCCTTAATTATTACGTAAGAAAAGAATACTATAATTATGGCAATAAATGCTATTACACATGCTAAAAGCCCGTTTAGTATGACCCTTTTTCTTTTACTTATTTGAGATTTATTTTTTGGCTTACTTGATTTTTTGGTAATCTTACTTTTTACTTTTTGTGCCTTAGCCTTTATGTTTTTTGATATGTTACTACTTTTACTAGTTCTTTTCTTCATCATGATAATTACCTCCAAAATATAATTTATTTATTACTTCAAGATAGTCTATTCTTGGACTATACTTAACTTTAATTATTTTACCATATTCTTTAAAAAAATTTAACGGAATAGACTTCCTTGGATAATTTTTTATGAAATACTCAAGTTTTTCGGTGCTTAAAAAATATGTTTCGTTTAAGGCTACAAAGCGTACTATTATAAACGATATGGCACCATGTCTTTTTACGTTTATTAAGTGTTTTATTTGATGCTCATGTATGTTTGATAGTGAAAAGGAAGTTTTTAACTTCGTTTCCTTAGCTTCAAAGTCTATGTATTTGCCCTTATATATACCATTGTAATCAGTTGTTGATGGAGTATCAAAATAAGCTTCTTTTATTTTGCCTAACTTGTAATCAACGTTAACTAATTTTATTGGGGTTGGTTTTTTATAAACGTAAGCTATATCATTAATTCTATAGTATTCATTAGTTAAATTTATGTCGTTTTCAAGACCTAAACCGCGGTTAGCATAATTACTTTTTGTTTTACTTAGATTCATATTACTAAAATTGGTATAATTAAGTCTCATTTTCTCACCATCTAAATTATACTACAAAAAGAGTTTATTTTGTTATATATTTTGAAAAGAATTGTCGAAAATAATAATAATTATTTATTATGTGCTATGTTATGATAAGGAGGCAATTATGATTGATAAGATTTTTATATTCGTTTTATTTGACGAAATAATAGAAGAAACGTCAAGATTGGAAGAAAACATAATTTTAATGAATAAGTTTAACTAGGTGATTTAATTGGAAGAAATAAAAGACATATATAATTTATTACCACATATTTTTTGCGTATGGATCGTTTTAAATATTTTAGGAAACACGATAAAAATGACGTTTCATGTTTCTAGTAAATACATTGTTTGGATTCTTCTTTTCGTAAGTATCATTATAAATTTTATTTTTTTTGGTGTAAGTTTTGAAAGCTTTTTTATCGGATTTATAGCGTTTAGTTTTTCCGTATCATCTTATGACTTGGTAAAATACTTTGGAAAAATAAGAAGAGAAAAATAAACGTTAACTAAAGGTAAGTACTTGTAAATTGACAAACGATTAAAAACTTGCGATAATGATAAGTACAGAGGTGGTAAATTATGTTTAACGGAAGGATTGCTTTAACGCCGCAGGATATTTTTGATAAAGACTTTAAGATTGACACTAGGGGATATAGACTCCAAGAAGTTGATAAGTATTTAGATCAAATAATTAGGGATTACGTAGAATTTATTAACATAATAAAAGAACTTAAAAGTGAAAATAAAGAACTTTCTAATGAGAATTTAAACCTTAAACATGAACTTAGAAACTTAAAGGCTAACATTGATATCGTGAAAAAAAGCGAAAAGGAAATCACTAACGTAGATATACTAAGACGTTTATCACAACTGGAAAAATACATATATGATAAAGATGAATAATTATTTTTACGCAAACGCTGCTAGTTTTAACTAGTAGAGGAAAGTCCACGCTCACACGGACCTGTAACGGACGTAGTGTTCATGCAAAGGGAAAAAATAACCTTTGGTAGGTATAACCTAACGGCGCTTAAGTAACCTATAGTCTTTTTGATATGGTTATGTCAGGCATAAAGTGCCATAGTGACGATTTGATTTGGAAACGAATCAGGTGGAACGGGTAAACCCCATGAGTGAGAAACCCAAATTTGGTAGGGGAACCACTTTGAAGGAATAAAACGGATAAGTGGATGCATAATTGCATAGATAAATGTTTGCGGCCATTTATATGGTACAGAACGTGGCTTATTAAAATAATTATTATATAAAGGGAGTGAACACTTTGAAGGAAATTGGTGAAGAATTAAAAAAAGCCAGGGAAGAACAAGGAGTAAGTGTAGAAGAAGCGGCTGAGGATCTTAACCTAAGAGTATCTCAAATTGAAAACATTGAAGCAGGAAATTTAAAGGTATTTAAAGACGTGTTTTACTTAAAGTGTTTTATTAGGGATTATGCTAAGTATTTAGGACTTGATGAAGAACGAATAATGGATGAATTTAACGAGTTCTTTTTTGAGGAGACTTCTAAGATTCCAATCGCGGAAATAGAAAAAGCATCAAAGGAAAAACAAAAGGAGCAAAAACAAGAAAAGAAAGTTATTTCTCCTTACACAATGGAAGAAAAACACAATTCAAAAATTATACCAATCATAGTAACACTTATTATTTTACTATTGTTATTTTTAATTGGTTACATAGTTGTAACTGAATATTTAAGTCCGAATGATAATCAAAAGGAAAGTTTGACTTACATAGAAAATTAAGGAGTGAGAAATAATTATGAATTTAGCTAATAAACTAACGATGATGAGAATATTTTTAACGGTTGTTTTAATTGCGATTTTACTGTTTCCTTTTTACATGGTAAACGTAGAATTTCCAAAAATATTAGTGAGTACCATAACCGTTGATACAAGGTATTTAATTGCTGCTGGTATTTTTGCAATCGCATCAATTACTGATTTTTTAGATGGCCACATCGCAAGAAAATATAACATGGTTACTGATTTTGGTAAGATGGTTGATGCCATCGCTGATAAGATGCTGGTTAACTCAACCCTTATAATATTAAGTTCGCAAGGTTTTGTAGCCCCAATAATAACCGTAATAGTAATATTTAGGGATACGGTTGTTGACACCATAAAGATGATAGCAGGAAGTAAAGGAAAGGTAGTTGCGGCAATTAAAACTGGTAAGGTTAAAACTGCGTTTTTAATGGTAGGTATTATTTTAACGTTATGTTATAATTTACCATTTGAAATATTTAACTTAGATATAGCTGATTTCTTACTTGTTTTAGCTACTATATTTTCTATCATATCAGGCGTTCAGTATTACGCCATGAACAAAGACTTAATATTTGGTGATGAAAAGGTTAAAAAAGAATAATTGTTAAAATATATCTGCAAAAAATTCCTTTTACATAGGGAATTTTTTAATTTTTGCAAAAATTAGTTAACAATGTTCAAACATTTGTTCGAAAAAAGACTTGATTTTTGTTGTTTTATCATTTATAATGATATTGTATTAAATGATTGGAGGATATTAATGACAAAAAAAACGGTGGAAGACAAGACATTAGAGCAGGTTCTTGCTGACATAGAAAAACAATTTGGCAAAGGTTCAATAATGAAATTAGGAGATGAGACTCATAGTGAGATAGACGTTGTATCTAGTGGATCTTTAACCCTAGACATAGCGTTGGGTGTTGGAGGATATCCTAAGGGTAGGATAATTGAAATCTTTGGCCCTGAGTCATCTGGTAAAACAACGTTCGCACTTCACGCCATTGCGGAAGTTCAAAAAGCTGGTGGAAAAGCAGCGTTTATAGATGCAGAGCATGCTTTAGACCCTGTTTATGCTAAAAAATTAGGAGTAGACATTAACGAATTATTATTATCACAACCGGATACTGGCGAACAGGCTCTTGAAATTTGTGATGCTTTAGTTAAAAGTGAGGCCATAAACATAGTTGTAATTGATTCGGTTGCGGCTCTTGTTCCACAGGCTGAAATAGAAGGAGAAATGGGTGATTCACACGTTGGTCTTCAAGCAAGATTAATGAGTCAGGCCTTAAGAAAACTATCTGGAACCATAAATAAAACAAATACGATTGCAATATTTATTAACCAATTAAGGGAAAAAGTAGGTGTTTTATTTGGAAACCCAGAAACAACTCCAGGTGGTAGAGCCCTTAAGTTTTATTCAACGATAAGACTAGATGTAAGACGTGGCGAGCAAATAAAAAATGGTGATAGCGTAATAGGTAATAAAACTAACGTTAAAGTAGTTAAAAATAAAGTAGCACCACCATTTAAAACCGCATCACTTGAAATAATGTATGGTGAAGGTGTTTCAAAAGAGGCTGAAATCCTTGATTTAGCATCAGAAATAGGAATAGTTGATAAAAGTGGTGCTTGGTATGCGTATAAGGGTGAAAAAATTGGTCAAGGGAAAGAAAATGCTAAGCAGTTTTTAAAAGATAATCCTAACCTTGCTAAAGAAATCGAAGATAAAGTAAGAGAAAGCCACGGAATAAAAAAAGATAATAAAAAGGATAGTAAATGATAAAAGTTATGAACTTCGTTTAGAAAAACGAAGTTTTTTATTTTATAAAAATTATGTATATTAAAGTTAAAATAGAGAATACTATATAATGACAATGTAAATACATTGTATTGACAAATTAATATTTGAAATGCTAATATAAAAATGAAAGGAAGTGATATAATTGAGTAGTATTTCCAAGCAATCTAATTTAAACATAAGATTAGATAGTAATTTAAAAAAAGAAGCAGAAGCACTTTTTAAAAGTTTGGGGCTTAATATGACAAGCGCGATAAATGTTTTCTTAACCCAAAGTGTAAAAGAACAAAAAATACCTTTTGAGATAAAAGAAAAAAAGCCCTCTAGAAAATTAATTAAGGCTTTAAAAGAAGCTGATAAAATAGCTAATGATCCAAACGTAAAAGCATATGATAACGTAGATGAAATGTTTAAGGATATATTAAAATGAATTATAAAATTAAATACACCAATGTTTTTAAAAAACAAGTTAATAAGATGGCTAAACGTGGTAAAGATATTAATAAGTTAATTGATGTTATAAAAAAAATAAAAAATGGTGAAAAATTACCGATTAAATATAAAGATCATATGCTAAATGATAATAAAAAATATAATAACTGTCATGAATGTCATATAGAACCAGACTGACTTTTAGTTTATAAGTATCATAAAGATGAGCTTTTTTTACTGCTAGTAGAAACTGGTACTCATAGTGATATCTTTAAATGCATATTAATATAAAAGGATAGGAGATAAAGTGACTTTTAAAGAATTTTATATATCAGGTAAAAATGATAAAAGTAATTGTGTAATAAGAAGTTTATGTAAGATTTTAAATAAAGAATATGATGATGTTTACAATGATTTATTAAAAATTGCAAAAAAATTAAATTGTGCTTCATTTAATGATGTCCCTGTATTTGAAAAATATATGGAAGATAATAATATTATTAAAATTAATTATGATGATGAAATAAAAGTTAAAGATTTAAAAATAGATGATGGCTCTTATATCATATTTTGTTATGATAAGAAGGATTTTTATCATATGATTTCAATTATCAATAATGTTATATATGATAAAAATAATGATTGTATGGATTTATATGTTATAACGGATTTATAAAAAGATTTAAAAAGCATATAATTTACAAAACTAATAAATTATGTTATATTATGATCGTAAATTGTTTAAAGAAAGGAGTGTGATTAATTATGAAAAATTTACAAGTTATAAATAATGCAGAATTAATTACGACTCCTAATTTATTAAGCTTTTAGGAATATTCTTTTGATTATAAAATTTAATTCTGCATTATGCAGGATTTTTTTTAATAAAAAGGAGATTATTAAGATGATAATAAAATTAAATATTAATGATAGAGCAGCTTTGGCAATTAAAAATAAAACTAAAAAAGTAGAAATAAGAGCAAACAAAGAAAATAGTGCGCACGATTATAGCAAATTAAAACAAAATGACGTTATAGAATTTACTAGTAATACTGTAGGTACTTTTTATGTTAAAGTAAAAGAAATAAATCATTATAAAACACTCGAAGAATTATTTACTTTAGAAGGTACTAAATATACAACTTCTTCTACTAATGATAAACAAGGAGCAATTAAGAACGTAAATAAACTTGATGGTTATCAAGAAGCTATTAAGAAAAATGGTGTATATGCTATTCATATAGAATATTTATATAGTGAAAATACTGTTTGGGAAGAATTGTATGAAAAAGCTAAAAATATAAGAAATCCAAAAGATATATCAGGTATGATTAGTGCTGGTGGGGTAGGAGCAGCAATACTGACTAAAAATCATAATATTTATACTGGAGTTTGTATTGATACTGCATCATCCCTTGGTATTTGTGCTGAGCGAAATGCCATTACTAATATGATAACAAATGGTGAAAATGAGATTAAAAAACTAGTGTGTATTGATTCTAAAGGTAATGTAGGATCTCCTTGCGGGGCATGTAGAGAATATTTAATGCAACTTTCTAAAAATAGTAAAAATATTGAAATACTAAAAGATGTTGATTCTAAAAAAATAATAAAATTAGAAGAATTGGTACCTGATTGGTGGGGAAAAGATAGAGTTTAATGAAAAATATAGAATTAGTTATTCCTAAATTAAATCAATATTCTTATGAACAAAAATTAGAAAGTGATCCTAAAACAATGAGTTATAATGCAGGATATGATGTATCATGTTTAGGGTATCATTATGATACTGGTTGTATTGATTTTCCTAAAAAAATAGATGATATTATAAATAATAAAGGAAGTGATTATAATAAAAGAAATATTGTATAACTATGATAATTTAACTGAAGATGATATTGATGAAGTTGTTATTAGATGTAAGGCATTAATAATAAATGGTAAAAATGAAATTACTTTAGGATATTCTAATAAAACATATCAATTTCCCGGCGGACACTTAGAAGAAAAAGAGTCATTAACTGAGTGTTTATTAAGAGAAATAGAAGAAGAAACGGGTATAAAACTAAAAGATGCAAAAATAGAACCATTTCAAAAAATAACTTATTATAATAAAAATTATCATAAAAGTAACAAGAATAGAAAAAACGAAATCTATTATTTCATTGTTAAGTCGGATGCAAAATTTAATATGAAGTATGCTAAATTAGATGAAGGGGAAAAAGAAGGAAATTATATTCCTATTACAGTACCAATTAATAAAGTAAAACAAATTTTGATAGATAGCATACCTGATAATCCAGTAAACAAAGTAATTGTTGAAGAAATGCTAGAAGCATTAAAAGAATATGATAAAATTAAAGATATATGTAATTAAACATAGGAGATTACAAATATGAAAAAAGTTTTAGAAACAAGTTTATGTAAGATTAATTATTCAGAAAGTTTAGAAGATTTAGCAGAAGCAACTGTTTCATTACTTAATCAAAAAATAAAAGAATTTAAATTGTTTTTTGATATTACTAATGATGAACAAATAGTTGTTAATTATTTTGATAATGTTGAAGAATTTAGAGAGTTTATCTATTCTATAAGAGGTGAAAGAGATTCGTTACCTAAATATGCTAAAGGGACTTATGATAATGAAATGATAAATGCATGTATTAATCCCAAATATCAATTAAAAAAAGTATATAATGCTAGTCATGAGTTATTTCATATTTTATATATGAAATATATATTGAATAATGATTATTCAAAAAGAATAGTTTGGTATGATGAGGGTATGGCACAATTTATGTCAGGAGAAAGGGATTTATTAAGTCAATCTGATGCTTTTACTAGCTTTTATTTAAGGGTAAAAAAGCAAACAAAAATTATACCTAAAATAAATAGTTTGGAACACGGAACTTCATTTGTTAATGAGGATTACAATGGTTATGATTTAAGTTATTTATGCATTAGATATTTATCAGAAATATTAAGTGCTGAACAATTTAAAAACTTAAAGTCGGATTTTTCAATGATTAATAAATTTGGTAATGATATAATACAGAAAATGTTTAGTTATTATGATGAAAAATTACAAGTAGCTATAAAAAAATAAAATTAAATCATCTTATTAAGTTTAATAAAAATTTTATAGGATGATTTTTGTTTTAAATTAACTTTAATAGTTAACCTTTTTATAAAAGAATACGTAAAATATGTTATAATAAATATATAAAAGCTTAAGAAGGTGTGGTTTTAATGAATAATAACGAAATATTAAATGAGAAAATGATACAAGAAAAAATAAAAAAAGTTAACGGGGCTATGGCACAAGAGGGTATGCCATTAACTAAAGAATTAAAACAAAAACTTTATAATTGTATAATTGGTAGAACTACAACGGAAATAGAAAGAAAAAAAATAATAGAAAAATATAGAGGTCTTTATGGATAATAAATATTTATTGTTCAGACGAATTAAGAAAATTATTTAATATATAGTGATATCTTTAAATGCATATTATAGTTAATATGCTTTTTT
>CANPXR010000026.1 GCA_947586655.1 uncultured Bacilli bacterium
GACTTCCATATTCTTAGATAAAATTGATATATCTTCCTTGCTATTAATATTAGCATATAAATCACTAATATTAATGCTATTTATTACCTTATCAATTTCTAAAATTGAATTTTTAATAGCATTTTCAATTATCAATGCTTTTTTTACTCTAGCATCTTCATAATTTAATTTTTTCTTATCTAATTCTTTTGCTGCAAACATAGTTTCGTAAGATGAAATAATTTTGTTTAAATAAGTTAAATCTTCTCTCAAATTAAGTTGCGTATTAGAACCAACTATATTACTTGCTAAGATTTTTATGATTGCGTCACGTTGTTTTTTTGCCGCAATGACAGCTTCTTTAGCGGTATATACTTTATTATCAGTTTTTAAAACACACTTTTTACTTAAAGTTTCAAGCCATTTTGTATCTATCTTATTAGCTTCAACATTATATTCGTCTACTACTTTTTCGATACCCTCCTGCATGACTTCGAATATGTTTTCAATAATATCAAACATGTTTTTAACCGTTTCTAAAAAATTCATTATAATTCCCCCTTTTGTTTGAATGCCCAATATGATAGCATCATTTTGACTATTTGTCAATATTTTTGTTAAAATTATTACACTACCACCTTTATTAAACTATTTTATAATCAATATTGTTTGTTATTTTTTTGTCATAACATACTTATTTAGACAGAATATATGTTTAAAGTTTTTTAATTTCTGCCATCAAGATAAATTTCAATTTAAACAATATTAAAGCAACATAAAAAAAGCAGTTCTACCTGCTTTTAAATACAAAATATCCAATAACAGCAATTATAACCATAATAAATGACAATATGATTACACTAATCTTACCACTTTTATTTTCATCATCATCTAAGCCATCATTGGTATATATTTCATTTAGATATTTTTCATAAGAGTCAGTTAAATAATATCTATCTTTACCCTTAAATATATGATCATAATAATTTTTAAAACTAACTGGCAACTTATTTTTGTTTTTATTATATATTCTTTCAATTTCTTGGAAAGATGAGTCGTTTGGAATTATTTTATCTATTAAAAGTTGTAAGGTTGTAATAGCAAACGCATAAAGATCGGTTTTTTCAGAAACTATCTTATTTAATGGATCCCTATACTTTTGATCAACTTCGTTATTAATAACATTATTTTTAATTACAAATGCATCACAATCAATTAGCTTAACCTTTCCCTCGCTATCAAAGAAAATATTATCCGGATTTAAATCACATATATAAATTTTTCTTTCGTGTAACTTTTTCATTACCCTTTCTATTTCTTTTATCCTATCAATCTTCTGTTCAAAACTGTAATTTTCGCTTCTTTGCCATAAAGGCTCACCTTCAGGTAAATACTCCATTATATAACCAACAAACACCCCGTCATAATACACTAAGTGCTTTGGTTTTACAATTTCTGGTATGTCTAAATTTTTAATGTATTTTATTGTTTCTTCTCTATCCTTAATGTAGGTAAAAGAAGTTGACGTAAACATTTTAAGTATTCTTCCATCCTCGGTTAAATAAATGTTGCCTGATCTTCCTTGGGCTATTTTTTTTACTAACTTCAAGCTTTTATAATCAATTGAATCAGGTAAAATATCCCTAAACTTTTCGTTTAGCATTCTTACCCTAACTGAAGATACAACATTAACACTTAAAAGACTTCCGTTTTCATTAATACCAACCTCATAAAAACCAAGAGATTGATATATCTTAAGCATGTTATAGTCATGTTCATCTACGGTTACAATGACGTTTCTTGATCCCACTTCTCCTGCAACGTATATAACGCTTTCAATCAGTAGGGCTTCCATGTTTTTCTCTTTAAATTCATCCAATACGTATAACTTATTTATTTCAACCTGTAAAATGTTATTATTATTCTTAAATTCAAAGGTGGTATAACCAATAAGCATACTATTAGTTTGAATAACAATTGTAATTTTATTTCTAAAGTATTCCGGAATAACATAATCATCTAAATCTAATAAGCAATCTTTTTTTGCTTCTTCACTAGAAAAAGTATTAACAATGTCAGCGAAAATATCAAAGTCCGTTTCCAATATTCCAAGATTAAGATTTTCTTTCTTTACTAAGTTTATCATATAACCCCACCCTTACTTTACAACTAATATAATTATACATTGTTTTTACTTTTATTTCTACAAAAAAAGACAACTTTTTATATTATTCTTAATTACTTATGTCACACACTAGAATTTAATTATGTTTTTGTGATAAAAAAAGAAATAAACTAATGTTATTCGTTTATTTCCCTTATAATGTTATCTATTTTTTTACCATATGAAATAGATTCATCATATATAAATCTTAAATCTGGTATTTTTCTTATCTCTAGCTTTCTTTTAGCAAGTTCGGTTTTAATAAAACCTTTCGCAGCATTTAAATCGTGCAAACACTTTTCTTTTTTAGAATCATTAAGCACGGTGCAGTACACTTGAGCCAAAGATAAATCAGTATCAACCTTACAAGCCGTTATGGTTACAAATTTTATGTCTTCGTCATATACTTCGTTTTGTAATATATCACTAATTTCCTTTATTAATAAGTTTGCTATTCTTTCCGTTTTAACACTCATAACTTACCTCTTTATTTCTACTAATTCATAGGCTTCTATAACATCTTTTTCCTTTATGTCCTGATAGTTACTTAAGGTAATACCACACTCAAATCCAGCTTTTACTTCCTTTACTTGATCTTTTTCCCTTTGGATAGTATTAATGTTTCCATCGTAAACTACGATGCCATCCCTAATTAATCTTGCTTTAGCTTCTGATTTTATAACGCCATCTAAAACGTAGCATCCAGCAATGTTACCAGTTTTAGAGAACTTATAGATTTTTCTTATTTCAGCTTGACCTAAAGTTTTTTCCTCATACTCTGGATCAAGCATTCCTTTCATGGCAGATTCCATTTCCTCGACAACTTTATAAATAATATTATGAAGCCTTACCTCAACGCCATACTCTTTAGCCGTATCTAGTATTTTGCTAGAAGGTCTTACGTTAAAACCAATTATTATGGCATTAGAGGCATTTGCTAAAATAATATCACTTTCGGTAATCGTCCCTACTCCGCTTCTTATAACGTTTAACTTACAACCTTCAACGTCAATCTTAGATAACGTATTTTTAACGGCTTCTTCACTACCCTTAACATCAGTTTTCAAAACAATGTTAATTTCTTTTAAGCCTTCGGAAATCTTACCAAATAAATCTTCCAAACTCATTGAACTAGATGAAGTATTAGCCTTTAATTTAGCAACTTCGCTTCTGTGTTCCGCAACACTATGAGCCTTTTTCTCAGAATCAAAGGCCATAAATTTATCACCTGCCGTTGGGATTCCAGAAATTCCGGTAACTTCAACCGGAGTAGAAGGAGCTGCCTCAACTACCTCTTCACCAAGATCATTTTTTAGGGTTCTTACCTTACCAAAGTATTCTCCTACAACTACTGGATCACCCAATCTTAAGGTGCCATTTTGAATTAATAACGTTACTTGTGAACCAACGTTTTTATCTAGTTTAGACTCTATTACGGTACCAATTGCGTAACGTTTTTTATTTGCCTTTAACTCTTGCATTTCTGCAACAAGTAATAAATTATCTAATAAGTTATCAATTCCTTCATGTGTTTTAGCAGATATATTAACGAATAAAGTATCTCCACCCCACGTATCTGGGGTAAGTCCGTTTTCACTCATTTCACGCATTACTTTATCCACGTTTGCTCCTGGTTTATCGATTTTGTTTATCGCAACGATAATAGGTACTTTAGCAGCCTTAGCATGATCAATAGCCTCCTTAGTTTGAGGCATTACGCCATCATCTGCCGCAACTATTATTATTACTATGTCAGTAATAGACGCCCCACGGGCCCTCATCTCGGTAAAGGCAGCATGCCCTGGAGTATCTATGAACGTAATTTTTTTACCATTATATTTTACTTGATATGCCCCTATATGTTGCGTTATCCCACCAAACTCATTATCCACAACACTACTTTTTCTAATGGCATCTAATAACGATGTTTTACCATGATCAACGTGCCCCATAATGGTAACAACAGGAGGCCTTGGTTCCAAATCCTTTGGATCATCATTTACTTCATACGTCTCAAAGTTTGAAATATCTACTTGTTCTTCTTTTTTTAGTTCCTTATTATACTCAAGAGCTATTACCGACGCATCATCAAAACTTATCTTAGCATTCATATTAGTCATTATGCCAAGACTCATTAGTTTTTTTAAAAGTTCTGATACCGAAACACCAAGACCATTAGAAAATTCTTTGATGGTCATTGCTTCCTTGTACAAAACAACGTTATCATTTTCTTTTTCTTCATTAGAAACTAACTTTTCTTTGTTTTTATACATGGCTTTTTTTGCATCTTTTATATCTTTTTGTTTATTCTTTTTTTTCTTTATTGGTGCCGGTTCATTATTATAAATAGCATCTTTCTTATCGATTAAAGTATCAACTATTTCATCGTAGTAGTCATCTTCTTCTATCTTTTTTATTATTTCATCATCTTGCTGCACATCACCATTAGATTCACTTTCTAATTCCTCATTTGAGAACGCATTATCTAGCAAAACAATTGCATCATCATCAAGCATGTCATCATCATTTGATACGTTAATGTTTAATTTTTCACACATTTTTAACACTTCTTTTGTGTCTTTGTTCATATCATTAGCGTACTCCAAAACACTCATCATGATACCA
This sequence comes from uncultured Bacilli bacterium, assembly GCA_947586655.1. Classification (GTDB taxonomy): domain Bacteria; phylum Bacillota_I; class Bacilli_A; order RF39; family UBA660; genus Aphodocola. The sequence goes on from CANPXR010000026.1 coordinate 4,769, forward strand.
CTCCTTTCCCTAATTATTACTATCAATAATTTTTTCTAGCTCTTTATATATTTCATCATTTACATCACAATTTAAATATTTATCTAATACCTTATTTTTTCTTGCTAATTTAAGCACGTCTAAATCCTTTTTTATATATGCACCATGTCCGTTAACTTTACCGGTAACATCAACGCTAACGTTACCAGCGTTATCTTTAACCACCCTTATAAGCTCTTTTTTAGGATATTTCTCTTTAGTAACAACACATGACCGCATTGGTATTTTTTTTTGTTTCAAACTTATCACCTTACCTTAACTCGCCACGTTAGTTAAATCTATTTTTTCTTCTTTTACTTGTTCTTCGGTTTTAACGTCTATTTTATAATGGGTTAAACGAGCCGCAAGCCGTACGTTTTGTCCTTTTTTACCAATGGCTAAGGATAAATTATCACCTTCTGCAATCGCTAAAGCTTCGTTTTTCTTTTCATTTAAAATATACACCTTAACCTCTTTAGCAGGAGATAAAGCATTTTTTATGAAGGTTATTGGATCTTTATCATACAAAACAACGTCTATTTTTTCTCCACCTAGTTCACTAGTTATATGGTTAATCCTTGATCCTTTTTCACCAATACAAGCTCCTACCGCATCAATTTTTGGATCTTCAGAATAAACCGCTATTTTACTTCTTACTCCTGCATCTCTTGCAACGCTATATAATATAACGGTTCCATCGTTTAACTCCGGTATCTCATTTTCAAGTAATCTTTTTACAAAACCATAATGAGATCTTGATAGTAATATAAGAGGACTTTTACCTGAATCATCAATTTTAGTAACATAAACTTTAATCATTGATCCCATCGTTAAGTTTTCTCCCTTAATTAATTCACTCTTAGGTAAAATTCCATGCATTCTTCCTAAATCAACGTAATAATTTTGAGAGTCCTCCCTAGATAAAGTTCCTACTAATAATTCTCCTTCTTTATCCTCAAACTCTGCCATAATGCTTTGTCTTTCTGCTTCTCTTACCTTTTGAACTAAAATTTGTTTTGCAGCCATCGTTGCAACACGTCCAAAATCTTTTAATGAAACTTCTTCTTCTATCGTTTCTCCAGGTTTTATATCTGGAACAATTTTCTTGGCATCATCAAGCAATATTTCTACTGTATCTTCCCCATCTTCTTCACCATCAGTATATTCTAAAACAACCTTTTGATATGCGTATCCTTTTATTTCTCCGGTATCTTTGTTTATATCTATCCTAATGTTTGGAAGCCCAGTTTCTTTTGTATATGCCTTTTGCAAAGCAGTTTCCATTCCCTCAAAAATAACTTCTTCACTTATTTGTTTTTCCTCACAAATATTTTTTAATGCCTTTACGAATTCTTTACTATCCATATTTATTTATCTCCTTTTTCCATAGAGCATACATCAAGTACGTATGCATCATCAAATTCATCTTCTATTTCATCAATTAAGGGGTTAATAATTTCAGTTGCACTAACACAAGTATCAACGTCAACGAACGGCTCTTTATCTATTACTATTCTTAGAAAATAAGTCGTACCTTCCTTAACATAGCAAACGTCACAAAGTTTAACGTTAATCTTCTTTAATGGTTCCTCAATTAATGATTTAACCTTATCTATCATAGATCCTCCTCCTTAATTATAAAGAGCAGGACTTTTAGTCCTACTCTTCGTTGCTATACGTATTATAACATAAATATAAATTATTGCAATCTTTTTTTGTAATCTCCATATTAATTTTAATTTGTGCTTTTATAGCAACTTTATATTCTTTCTTTATCGCATACGTATGCTTTCTTAATTGATATTATTTCGTTACTATTTTTACCAATAAATTTATCCCTATAATACATGAATATGGAAAGAATTCCTTTATTCATCAACTAATTACCTTCGGTAGAATCTTTTTATAACCAAAGACTTATGTTTACTGATATGATCAGCAAACTTGTTTAATTTTAGTCTATTGATTGGTTGAGTTTTTTTCTAACTTTCTAAATATACAAGGGTATGAGTTTATTTTTTCTAACAAATCGTCATCCACATAATTAACGTTCTTTTTAAGGGTTCGATACGCAGATGCTAGGGTAACCCCATTTCCGTTTATCGTGCTAATTAAAATACCTCGCTTGATAGCGCTATTAGGAGAATACCCATATTTTTCTAAAAAATATAAAATTTGAATTGCTATGTAATTTGCTTTTAAGTAACTATTTTCCATAATTATTTCCCCTTTTAACGTGTGTATTATATATTTTGCTTTAAAAAAAGTCAATCATTATGTTATAATTTTGTAGTAGAGGTGTGATAAATTGACAGATGATATAATTAAAAGTTTTTATCAAAAACATTTTAAAGAATGGTTTAAAAAAAATAATAAGTTTTTATTAACAATTTTACTGTACCTTTTATACCAAAGTAACTTTATTATTTCTGTAATTACTTCCTTTGGTATAAACATTAATAACGTACCTAAAAATCCCAGACTATTTTTATTTTTCTTAAGTGATTTAACCTACGTAATAATATTGTTTATCATCTTTAAAAAAGACATAAAAAAAGGAATCAAAGACTTAAAAGAAAACTTCTCAAACAGAGCTATTTTATCACTTAATTGTTGGATTATAGGATGCCTTTTAATGACTATTTCTTCAATTTTAATCAGTTTTCTTTCAAAACAGAGTTTTTCAGCAAACGAAGCCCTTGTTAGACAAAGTATAAAGGTAGCGCCTTTTTATATGTTATTTACTTGTTCTTTAGTAGCTCCTATATTTGAAGAATTGGTATTTAGAAAATCACTTTGTGGTCTCATTAAATTCAAATGGTTATTCATCTTTTTAAGTGGTCTTAGTTTTGGACTTTTACACGTTATAGGAAGTTATAATACACCAATTGATTTTCTTTACGTAATACCTTATGGGTCAATGGGTTGTGCTTTTGCGTACCTCCTTACGAAAACTAATAACATTGTTTTACCAATTTTAATTCATATGCTTCATAATACCTTACTAGTCTTATCGCAAATAATTGGAGGTTAAAATGGCTACTAAAAAGAAAAAAAGAAAGTTAAGATGGCAAGTAAAATTAGTAATAATTATCGTGTTAATAGTATTATATGCTTTTTTTATTGGAACAAAAGGAATTTTCATAAAGGAATACAAAGTAAAAACGAATAAAATAAGTAATAATATGCACGGGCTTAAAATTCTTCATTTTTCAGACCTTCACTATGGATCATCAGTTGATGAAAAAATGGTTAAAGAATTAGTAAAAAAATGTAATGAAACAAAACCAGACATAGTTTTATTTACCGGGGATCTAATTGATGAAAGGCATAAATTAACGGAAGAGGAAAAACAAATAATTATAAAAAGATTATCAAAGATTAACGCTGAGCTTGGAAAATATTACGTAACTGGAGAAGAAGACACTGAGCAGGCATTAGCCATTTTAAACTCATCTGGTTTTACAGATTTAAACAGCCAGGAACAATTAATATATTCAAATGGTTCAAATCCTATTTTACTATTGGGTAAAGACACCGCTAAAAATTATTTTGAATCTAATGATAACACTAACATTTTTAAAATACTTGCTTTACATAACCCAAATGACATAAATGATTATAAAAGTTACAATTTGGATATTGCTATAGCAGGACATACCCATAACGGAGTGATAAACATACCTAAAATAAAGGAATTACTAATTAACGGAGATTACAAAAAAAGTTATGAGAAGGTTAATAACATTAAATTATTTATAAATCCAGGCATTGGAACAAGCGGTATAAACGTAAGGTTATTTAATCATCCAACCATTTACTTGTATAGACTAAATAAGCGCTTTAGTTAGTTAAAGCGCTTTATTTTTAATCGGTATCGTTATCCTAACGGTTGTTCCCTTTGATTCTTTTGAAAAATAAGTAATTGTTCCGCCGTGCCTTTCCACTATTTCTTTAGATAAACAAACCCCTAACCCGGTTCCATTTTTCTTTGTTGTATAAAAAGCTGTACCTATCTTATTACTAGTTTCCTTATCCATTCCTTGTCCGTTATCCCTTATGTTTATAACGTAATTTTTATTTATTAGTTTCCCTTCTAAAATAACCATACCACTATCTTTTATTGATTCTTTTGCGTTTTTAATTAAATTTATTAACACTTGTTTTAGCCTGTTATAATCCCCGTCCATTAAAATCTCCTCATCAGAAAAACTATGCTTAAATTTAACGTTTCCAATGAAAGCTAACGATACTTCATCACAGACATCTTCCATTAACATTGTTACGTCCATTACGTTTTTTTCTATGTTCATCTTAGAAACATCAGAAAAATCCTTTAATAACATTAAAGTTCTATCTATTTCTTGATTAATTATATTTATGTATTTATTAGCCTTCTTAGTGTTTTTTATATCAAACATATCAAGGTATCCCTTGCAAACCGCGAGTGGATTTTTTATTTCATGAGTTATTTTAAATAGTGACTCATAAAGTTTCTTTTCCTTTGTTATGCTCTCAAGTGAATAATACATATTAACCGTAGTTTCTGCTTTTTTATAAAATAATATTATAAAATTAAAAGTAGCATACATAACTATGAGTGTAACAATATCATAAGTAAGTCTACTTAAAGTAATTACTTGTTTAGGCATTAATAATAACGTAATAATTACAAATAAAACCTTTAGTATGAAAAATATATTAATCGTTTTATACTTGGTAGAAAAAGATAATATGAATATTAAAAAATACTCAAGAAGTAACAATGATAAATTAGCGGTATACGTCTCTGATAAAAATACTGCTATACAAAATGACAAGAAAATAGACGGAATTAACCTCTTTTTATAAAGAGCTATTAAAAGTGGAACGTTAATTATGAACGTATACACTAAAGAAACGTCTCCAAACCTATTACATATATAATAACTTGAAAAAATAGCTAAATCTAAAAATAAGTATTTTTCTTCTTCGAAACTAACCTTACTATAAACTAAGTATAAAAAATAACACGCTAGTGGAAATAATAAATAAATAAAATTTAAAAACACGGAAACAACCATAATAAACTCCTTTCATTAAGAAGATTATATCAAGCATCCGTGTTCTTTTTTGTCGAATTTTGTTTAATAACATTATAATTTGTAAAATTTAGTTAATCTACCTTTAACTGGTCAATGTATTTCTTTAACTTCTTTGCGTCATCTTGGAAAATTATTTTCATTGTATTATCGATTTCAACAATACCCCTAGCTCCTAATTTTTGTATTCCTTCTTTATTAACCTTAGAAGGATCCTTAAGGGTAACTTTAAACCTTGAGACACTAACTTCCATGTTGGTAATATTTTTTATACCTCCTAAATACTCCACTAACTTATTAGCTTCATATTTAAAATCTGGCTTACTAGCTTTAATTACAACAAGTGCTATTATGATAAGAATAGCAATAATAATAACGTATTTCAACATATAATCACCCTAAAACAGATTATATAACAACATTAACAAAAAAGCAAGATGACAAAATACTTATAAATTAGCAAGACTAGGGCTTTTAAAGTGGTACTAATTACCATCATTTGAATAAGCTACTAATGAAAAAGATAGAAAGGGTGAAATATTATGTGTAACAATTCTAATCCTAGTCCAAAATGTAACTGTATCGCTGAAATATTAAAAGTTATAAACATTCTTCAAAGTGAGGTATGTCCTGGTGATTCATGCTTAGAAACCTGCACAAGAGCTTTCTTTGGCCCATCTTCATCAGTTGATTTTAATACTAGACCAGTAACTTTATACACTTGTAATGGTACATTAGTTTCCATACCAGTATCTAATACACCTGGAGAAACAACTACTTCAAGTACATTTAGGGTTGAGAAAGTAGATGATTGTTGTGCTACGCTAAGAGTATTAACATATGATACAGCAACTTCAACGTACACCGCAACAAACTCATTCTTTACAATAAATACAGATTGTTTATGTGCTATAAAATGTCTAGGAGACACTTTTGTTGAAGGTGTTTAAAAAAGACCACGTTTATTGTGGTCTTTTTATTTTATATCATAAATTTCATCTATATATATTCTCTCTGCCTTTGATGATAATAGGTAATTGTCTTTAAATCCTACTATTTTTTTATTCATACTTTTTCCATTTTTGTACAAAATAGTAATATCAGCTTGATAAACATAGTCAGGCCTTGAAAAAATACTATTTATTTTTTTTAAAAGTGCGACCTTATCTACTTCTTCTAAAGCTTCATCTTCTACCTTATCTTGATCTTTTAAGTTGTTATTATTATCATGGTGATAGTAAAACTCATTTTGCACACTACTTTTTAGTTTATCAACCCGGTTCTTAAAAATTTCTGGAAATTTATCTTTCATAAACAAAATCCTCCTATAAAATTTTATGTTATGAAGAAAAAAACATGATAATAAAGGTGGTGATTATTATAAATAATATTGTTAAATCTAAATATCAACTAATAACGCTATTAATAATATTCTTCATAATAAGTATCATTACAATATATAGTGCTTCTATTTCTTTTTCTAGTGCCCAAGTATTTTCAAAACAAGTAACGTGGTATTTAATTGGTTTTTTCTTAATTTTTATATTCTCAAAATTTAGTTGTGAAAAAATACTAGATATCGTAGTAATTTTATATGTTTTTATAAACGTTTTACTTTTACTACTTCTTATATTTGGAACTGAGGTTAATGGTTCTAAATGCTGGTTTATGATTCCAAAAATAGGTTCCATACAACCAAGTGAATTTGCAAAAATAATTTTGATTCTTATGAATACAAAAATATTTGAAATATTTAATAAAAAACACCCTAAAAGAAGTTTTATGGATGATGTTAAGCTTTTCATAATAATCATGGTAACAACCTTAATTCCAAGTATTTTTACATTCTTAGAGCCAGATACTGGAATGGTAATAATATATTTTTTAATATCATTTATAATGCTATTTATATTTGGAATTAGAAAAAGTATATTTTTTATATTAATAACGTTGGTAGCCCTATTTATATTTGCCTTTTTATATTATTATTTTAATTATGAAAATAGTTTTATTAACGTGTTTGGAACATCTTTCTTTTACCGGGTTGATAGACTACTAGATTGGTCAAATAATAGTGGTATGCAACTAACCAACGCAATGGCCGCAATAAAATCAGCGGGTTGGTTTGGATTTGGAATTGGGAAAACACCAATATACATTCCGGAAGCCCATACCGACTTTATCTTCTCAGTATACGCAAGCAACTTTGGCCTAATTGGAACAATAATATTACTCATTATAATATTACTATTTGATTTTAAGTTATTTAAACTAGCAAAAGATACTAATAATAAAAACTATCGTTTTATAGTAGTTGGGTTTTTAGGAATGATTCTGTATCAGCAAATTCAAAATATTGGGATGAACATAGGTTTATTACCAATAACGGGAATAACCCTTCCCTTTATAAGTTATGGTGGTTCGTCACTTATTAGTTACATGTTAGGTATTGCAATTATATTAAACTATAATAAGGATAATCGTAAAATAAATAAAAATTATACTTAAATAAGATTAAATAAGCTTTTAAGGTATTTATTCTAGATTCTTAAACCGGTTAATTGATGTTTTAGATAATTTTTTTTAAAAAGTGTACTTGGAAATATATAAGTTTATACAAAAAATTAACTAAAAAAAAGAACCCAGTAATTAAGCTAGGTTTTGTTAATATAGGTAAGTTTTCCAGTACCTACATTCAATCTCTTAACTTTTGTTTACAACAACCTATTTAGACGTAATGTAAGAAGAATTCACACTCCTTATACTGGTTGTTCTTCTTTAGATAATTTCTCTAAAACTTCCGTATTAAATATAGATGCTAAATCTTTTAAATACTCTTTTAAGTCATTTGGTGATATTGTAGTCACCTTTTTAACAAGTTGCTCTGGCTCAATTTTTACTGGTAATTCTATTCTTACATATGACTTTCTATTCAAACCCAAGGTCTTCCAATTTTTTATTAACTTTCTATTTACATTTTTTAGCTGTGAACTTCTAGTTGTTAATTTTAACGCTGAATAATTTGAATTTTCCTCAATTAAAAATCCTCGTCCATCATCAACAATTAAACAAGGTCTTTTTTCAATATCAACTCTTACTTCTTCCGTTTGTTCATTATAGTAGATTTTTGGAATTACTGCTACCCAAATTTCACCTATTTTAGCTTTTTTCATAATACCTCCACTACTAATTAATTAAGTTTTTTATTTTTCAACATACTCTCCTTGATGCCTAGAGTCTTCAAAAACGAATTATCATATCTTTGTTTTGATTCTTTTTTCTCACTTTTTCCTAATTTTATTTTTTTTAGACTTTCTCTATATTCTTCAATAGTAAGACCTAACATATCAGCACAATCTTTTTCTTCTTCAAGAAATTTTCTTCTACTTAACATATTCTCGCCTCCAAGTCATCAAAATTATCTATCTTATGGTTTAAATATATCATAAAAAGAGATTAATTTCAATAAATTTTATGTGTTATGTTACCACATTATATACACAAATGTCAATAAATTTTTAAGCAAAAAACAAGACCAGAAAAAATAAAAACCCTTATAAAAAGGGTCTGTTTTTATTTGGTGACGCGTATGGGATTTGAACCCATGAATGCCGCCGTGAAAGGGCGGTGTGTTAAACCACTTCACCAACGCGCCAGTTTAATATAAAATGGTGGGCCTGAATGGACTTGAACCATCGACCTCACGCTTATCAGGCGTGCGCTCTAACCAGCTGAGCTACAAG
>CANPXR010000027.1 GCA_947586655.1 uncultured Bacilli bacterium
CCTTCATTTGAGGGCTTGCAAATATTTTAGCCTTATAGGCTTAGAGAATTCCACGTCTTTTAGGCGTGGTTTTTAATATCTAGAAAAATAGTTGTTATTTTTTATTATTAGAGGTGATAATGACTAATAAAGTGATATAATAAACATAGGTGGTAAAAATGAAGAAAATTATATTAGTTGATGGGAATAATTTATTATTTAGGAGTTATTATGCGACCGCATATCAAGGAAATTTTATGAAAAACTCGAAAGGGTTTCCTACCAACGCGTTATATGGCTTCGTTAACATGATAAATAAGATAATAAATGATGAAAAGCCATCCTACATGCTTGTTGCATTTGATAAGGGTAAAACTTTTAGACATGATAAGTATAAGGATTATAAGGCTGGTAGGATACAAATGCCAACGGAACTAAAGGAACAATTTCCAATTGCTAAAAAGATTCTTTCGTATTTAGGCATAAAGTGGTTTGAAATAGATAATTATGAGGCCGATGACATCGTTGGTACGATGGCTAATATGATTGATAAATCATCAGATTATCAAGGTTTAATAGTTAGTAGTGACAAAGACCTATTACAACTTATAAGTGATAAGGTTACCATGAAAATGTTAAAAAGTAAAGACTACGTTATGATGACAAAGGCAACGTTTTTTGATAATTATGGTCTTACGCCTGATAAAATTATTGATTTAAAAGCACTTCAAGGAGATGCCTCAGACAATATCCCTGGGGTTAAGGGGATTGGAGAAAAAACCGCTTTGAAATTGATTCAGGATTATGGATCGCTTGAGGGTGTTTATAATAACTTATCATTTATAAAGGGTTCCGTTGCTACTAAACTTATTAATGATAAAAAAAATGCTTTTGAAAGTAAGGATTTAGTAACTATTTATAAAGAAGTACCCCTAGAATTTAATATCGAAGATACAACCATTGGTGGTGGTGATTTAAATAAGTTAAAGAAAACATACGAGGATTTAGAGTTTTATTCATTTTTAAAAAACATGAAGATTCAAAGAAATACCCAGAACGTTAAGGTTAAAGAAATAACAACAGTTGATGATTTAAAAGCTCTTAAGTTTCCGGTTTCTTTTTACATCGAAATAGACAAAACTAATTACCATGTTGCTAGTATTTTAGGAATGGGTATTTTTGATGGTGACCTTGCGTTTTATGTTCCAAAAAATATGGTCTATGAGACTATTAACTATATAAACGATAAAGAAAAATATACTTATGATTTGAAAAAACATTACGTTGTTATGAAAAATGAAGGCTTGACACTTGAAAACGTTACTTTTGATGCTATGATTGCAGCTTATTTATTAAATTATAACGTTAAGGATGACGCCGCGTATTTAGCTAATCAATTTAGTTATGATATACCTTTTTATGAAGTAATAAGTAAGGCTAAAACCATTGAAGAAGAAACTATAAAAAGATTAGTTGTTGACAAGGCAAGATTTATTTATGAAACTAAAAATGACTTAATTGATGAAATGGAAAAAGAAGACTGCATGTACTTATTTAACGAGATAGAAATGCCTCTTTCTATTGTTTTAGCAGACATGGAATATACTGGGATAAGGGTTGATGAATCCGTATTGGATGAAATGAATGAGGAATTGAATCAAAAAGTTGAAGAAATATCAAATGAAATATATGAACAAGCAAATGAAAAATTTAACATATCATCTCCTAAACAACTTGGCGAAATATTATTTGAAAAATTAAAAATAGGTACTGGTAAAAAAACGAAAAGTGGATATTCAACCGACAAAATGGTGTTGGAAAAATACAAGAATAGACATCCCATTGTTCCTTTGGTTTTAGAGCATAGAATGCTAACAAAGCTTCAAAGTACCTATATTGTTGGTTTAAAAAATAATATCCTAAAAGATGGTAAAATTCATACTATATATACGCAAACCCTAACTAGGACGGGAAGACTTTCATCAATTGAACCAAATCTTCAAAATATACCAATTAGAACAAATTATGGAAAATTAATTAGGAAAGCATTTATTCCAGAAGATGGAGCAATTCTTTTATCAAGTGACTATTCTCAAATAGAACTTCGTGTTTTTGCTCATTTTTCTAAGGTGCCAAACTTAGTTGAGGCTTTTAAAAATGATATGGACATTCATACTCGTACTGCTATGGACATATTTAATGTAAAAGAGAAGGACGTTACACCTCTTATGAGAAGGCAGGCTAAGGCGGTTAATTTTGGTATCTTGTACGGAATAAGTGGCTTCGGCTTATCAGAAGATTTAGGAATAACGGTTAAGGAAGCAAAGGATTTTATAAATAAGTATTTTGAAACTTATAGTGGAACTAAAATTTATATGGATAGCGTAATAAAAGAAGCTTATAAAAAAGGTTATGTTACCACCATAATGAATCGCAAAAGAAGAATAGATGAGTTAAATAATACCAACTATATGATAAGACAGCAAGGGGAAAGAATGGCTTTAAATACACCTATTCAAGGTTCAAGTGCAGATATATTAAAAAAAGCTATGATCGATATTTATAAAGAGTTTAAAAAAAGAAACTTAAAAAGTAAAATGCTTTTACAAGTACATGATGAACTAATATTTAACGTGGTTAAGCAAGAGGAAGAGTTGGTTAGAAAGATAGTTAGTAGCTATATGAATAATGCTTATAAGTTAGATGTACCTTTAAAGGTTGACATACAAACTGGTTGTAATTGGTATGAGGCAAAGTAATAATGTTAAGGGGGTATTTAAATGCCAGAATTAGTAGAGGTTGAAACTACAAGAAGAGATTTAAATAAGATAATAAAAAATAAAAGGATTAATAAAGTAGACGTCTTCTTAGATAAAATTGTATATAACAAAAAGCAAGAATTTATACTTAAGGTTCAAAATGAGGTTGTTAAACAAGTACAAAGAAGGGGCAAATGGTTGATATTTGAATTAGAAAAAAGTTATTTAATAATTCATTTTAGAATGGAAGGAAGGTTTTACCTCCTTCCACTTAATGCAGAAATTGATAAACATGATTATGTAGTTTTTTACTTTGATACCTTTTCACTCCATTATAATGATCCTAGGCTATTTGGAAAGATGGAAGTAATAGAAAAGGATAACATTAATACCTTCTTTAAGGATAAAAACTTAGGGTTGGAATACACGGATCCTAACCTTACCGAAAGTTATCTAAAAGATAGGTTTAAACGTCATCATACCGAAATAAAAAAACTACTTTTGGATCAAAGCTTTATTACTGGTATTGGTAATATATACGCTGATGAAATACTTTTTGAATCAAAAATAAATCCTAAGTATCCCGCCGATAAACTTAGTAAAAAAAAGTTACAGTTGATAATAGATAATACCAAGATTGTGTTTGAAAAATCATTAAAATGTAAGGGTACTTATCCTAATATTGATGGTAAAAGGGGTACTTTTGAAAATTATTTAAAAGTACATATGAGACAGAATAAACCGTGCTATAACTGTGGTAACTTAATTGTTAAAGAAAAGGTTGGAGGAAGGGGTACTTATTACTGCCCTAATTGCCAAAAAAAATCATAAATTTATAGTGTACGTTAACTACTATGAGATAATATAAAATATGTTATCTCTTTTTTTATCAATTTGATATAATTAAATAGTAACAACTAGTGGAGGTAATAAAATGAATGATAGAATTATTAGTGATATAAGTGACGAATTAAATATAACAAAAAAGCAAGTTGAAGTAACTCTTGAAATGATAAAACAAGGAAATACCATACCTTTTATTGCAAGGTATAGAAAAGAAAAAACTGGTAACTTAAACGAAGAACAAATAAAAATAATAGGGGATGCATACGAGTATCAAGTTAATCTTTTTAACAGAAAACAAGATGTGATAAGATTAATTGATGAAAAGGGGCTCTTAACAGATGATTTAAAAAATCAAATATTAAATGCTAATAAGTTAGTTGAAGTAGAAGATTTATATAGACCATATAAAGAAAAGAAAAAAACCAAAGCGACTGAAGCTATTAAAAACGGTCTTGAGCCACTAGCTAAAATCATAATGTCTTGCCCTATAAGTGGAAATATTACAACTATTTGTAATAAGTTTATAAATGATTTAGTACCCGATCAAAATAAAGCGCTGGAAGGTGCAAAATATATAATTGCAGAATGGATTAGTGATAATGCTTCATACCGTAAATACATTAGAAATAACATGTATAAATTTGGAGTGATAGAAACTAAGCTAAAACAGGAAGAAAATGATAAAAATAAAGTATATGAAATGTATTATGGTTATCATGAAATGGTATCTAAAATTAAACCACATCGTGTACTTGCGATAAATAGGGCTGAAAAAGAAAATGTAATTACGGTTAAGATAAACGTAGATAATGTAAAGATAATCGACTTTTTAGAAAATAAAAATATCAAAAATAAGGATAGTTTTTGTGCTTCTTATATAAAAGAGGCCATAGAAGATGGTTATAAAAGACTTATATTTCCATCCGTTCAGCGAGAAATAAGAAGTGATTTAACTTTAAGGGGTGAACAAGTAGCAATAGATAACTTTAGTAAAAACTTAGAGGCCCTTTTACTTACGCCACCCATTAAAGAAAAGGTAGTCTTAGCGTTTGATCCTGGTTACGTTAATGGTTGTAAGTTAGCGGTTATCGATAAAACTGGAAAGTATTTGGATTCTACGGTAATAAAACCATTTTTAAATAATATATCAGAAGAAAATGTTAATAAATGTAAGTTGGAAGTCGTTTGTTTAATAAAAAAGTATAACGTTGATATTATAGCCATAGGAAATGGTACTGCATCACGTGAATCTGAACGTTTTTGTGCTGAGATTATAAACGAGTTTAATTTATCTTGCAAGTACGTTATAGTATCTGAAGCGGGAGCTTCAATTTATAGTGCAAGTAAAGTAGCAATTGAAGAATTTCCAGATTTAGCGGTTGAAAAAAGAAGTGCGGTATCAATTGGAAGAAGATTACAAGATCCACTTTCTGAATTAGTTAAAGTACCTCCTGATGGAATTGGGGTTGGTTTATATCAGCATGATGTTTCTCAAAAAAAACTATCTGAAAGCTTAAATTTTATTGTATCAAAGGTCGTTAATAGTGTAGGTGTTAATATAAACACAGCGTCTTCTTCATTATTAAAATACGTATCTGGCGTAAACAAAAGTAGCATAGAAAAGATAATAAATTATAGACAAGCACATGGTAAAATAAATTCTAGGGATGAAATAAAGAAAAATAAGATATTAGGTGATAAGGCATATGAACAGGCAATCGGATTTTTAAGGGTAACGCAAGGAACTAACATATTAGATGAAACTAGTATTCATCCTGAGAGTTATGATATTGCCTTAAAATTACTTAAAGAACTAGGATTGGGGTTAAGTGATGTTGGAACGAACAGTTTAATTGAAAGTTTAAATAAAATAGATACCGAAGATTATGTGACTAAATTAAACACAGATATTTACACCTTACAGGACGTAATAAATAGTTTAAAAAAACCAAACAGAGATCCAAGGGATGAATATCCACAGCCAGTTTTAAAGAGTAATATTTTAAACATTGAAGACTTAAAAGTTGGAATGGAATTACAGGGAACGGTTAGAAACGTAGTAGATTTTGGAGCCTTTATAGACATAGGACTTCATAATGATGGGTTAGTTCACATATCTAAAATTTCTAAGCATTACATAAAGCATCCGTCAGAGGTACTAAGTGTTGGTGACATAGTGAATTGTTATGTTGAGGAAATATTTAAAGACAAACAAAAGGTAGCTTTAAGCTTAATTAAACCAGCTTAATATTTGTTTTTTAGATAGTTGACTTTTTTTAATAATGTAGTATTATAATTGCTACGAGGAATGAATATGAAAACTAATGAAAAACAACCAGATATATTAAAACAAACAATAAATGAATTTCGTGGGACCTTAACAAAAAATCTCAAGGAATGTAGTCAGGTGTTTTTAGTCGCACACGAAAAGTTAGATTTTGATGCTATTGCGTCTTTAGGCGCGATGGCTTTAGTTTGCAAAAGGCATAAAAAGGCTCCTTACATAATAATAAATGATAATCCACAAGATCTATCTGAGGAAGTAAATGAAATGATAGATAAGATTAAAGAAAAATTTATCATCATGTCAGTTGATGAATATGAAAATAGTAGAACTGAAAATGATCTTTTAATAACTATAGACGTTAATAAGGGTTTTAAAACCTCATTGGATGGCAAGTATAAACAATTTAAGAATATAATTATATTTGATCATCACTCTGAAGACGAAAACACGATAAAAACAAAAAATAAACTTATTTTATCTAACGTTTCAAGTTGTAGTGAAATGATGTATTACTTACTTAAACAATATAATATTACTTCAAGTGATAGTTCTTATTATACATTTTTATTAGCTGGTATTTATCTTGATACTAATAAACTTAATAAAAATAAATTTGTTAGTACTTTAGAAGCAGTAGCGGGACTTATTAATAAAGGCGCGGACCAATCCATGGTTGATGATTATTTTGCTCTTGATTTTGAAAGTGATAGGAAGGTCCATTCATTGGTTGATAGTGCCGTTCCGGTCAACATGACGGTATTTGTTTCAGTGTGTGATGATTTTACTTTCACTAAAGAGGAAATAGCTAAAGCAGCGGATTATATGTTAAACTATAAATGTGATGCTGCTATAGTTGCTGCAAAAACAAAAGAAGGAAATTATGATGTTAGTGCAAGGGGTAAAATAGTAGATAAAGTAGGAATAGATAATATCATGTACATTTTAAATGGTGGTGGAGGTAATACCATAAATGCATCATGTTCTTCTATTTATAAAGATGGCGATGATATAAGAAATGAAATACTTGATATACTTACGTTTAAAAAAATAAGAAAAGAATAAAATAGTAAATATAAATATTTGCTATTTTTTATTTATATAATTTAGTACTTGACATTACATAGTACTATGTGTTACCATTAAGCCGAGGGGTGATTATTATTAATACTCAATTTAAAAAGGGAGTTTTAGAACTACTAGTTATGTTAATTGTTGAAAATGAAGACAGGTATGGGTATGAACTAGTTGAGGAAGTTTCAAAAATCGTTGACGTTAACGAAGGAACTATTTATCCAATTTTAAAACGACTAACGAACGAAAATTATTTTGAAACATACTTAAAAGAATCAACTGAGGGCCCACCTAGAAAGTATTATCATTTAACCATATTAGGTAAAGAAAGAAAAGAAAAATTATTAAACGAATGGACTAAGTTTAACCAAAGCGTTAGTAAATTTTTAAAGGAGCGTGAACGTAATGAATAAAAAAACCTTTTTGGAAAAATTAAGAAAAAAACTTAAAATACTAAAAGCAGATGAAATAGAAGATATCATTGAAGAATATGATGGCTATATAAATGAAAAAGTTTTGTCTGGTAAAACTGAAGAAGAAGCAATAAAAGCTTTTGGTGATTTTGATGAACTCGTAAAAGAGATTCTTTGTGCATATAAAATAAATGAAGATTATGAAAAAGAGATAAAAGAAAAAAACGCATTAGAAGATTCTATAGAAGACGTGGTAAATTTTATTAAGGACTTTATTAAACAAATTTCAAGAAAATCGAAAAAAGATGTTATTAAATTCATCATTGAGTTTATTGCGTTAATTTTCTTTATTGCAATATTAAAAGCTCCAGTTATAATTATTGAAAAATTTGGTTGCCTATTTTTAGAAAAACTAATATCTCCTTTTGGTTCTGTCCTTGCTATCATATGGAAGTACATGATAGAGATAATCTATTTAATTTTATCAATCGTTGGAATAGTAAATTTTGTTAAGAAAAGATATTTTAATGAAGAGGAAGTAAGTTATCCTTGTAATAAGGAAAATAAAAAGATAAAAATAAAAGTAGGAAAAGAAAAACAACCAAGTAAAGACATTAAAAAGGAAAGTTCGTTCGGAAAAATAATAATAACCATAATAAAGGTTAGTTTAGTGTTCATAGTAATACCTGCGGTATTTAGTTTACTATTATCATTTTCATTTTTAATAGTTGGTATTATTTTGTTATTACAAGGTGTTCCTTACGTTGGAATATTTATGTGTGGGTTAACTTACGTAAGTTTAAATTATATTTTCTTGGATATTAGCTTTAGGTTTATATTTAACATAAAATTAAATTCAAAACTATTATTAAGAAGCATAATTACAACCATAGTATTATTTATTATTGGAATTGGTTTATCATTTTATGAAATAATTAATACTACGTATGTTGATGGTGCACCAAATGAGTATAAGAAAATAGTCAAGAAAAAGGAAGAAAAATACACGGAAGACACTAAACTTACTTGTAATAGTATTTACCATACATCATGTCATTATAAAATAGATGATAGTATGCAAGATAATATACTTGCAACCATCACGTATTATGATTTTAATAAAGATTATAAATTTAATGATGATTTAGAATATAAGAAGAAAGAAAATAATGAATATTCATTTAAAAAAGGTTATGATCTTATAATAAGTGATTTAAGAAAAAGGAAATTCCATGATTATAGTAAATTAAATGATATTAATTTAACGATAAAGTTAAGTAGCGAATCAATGCAAAAAATAAAAGAAAGACAAGATAAAGAATATAGTTATGATGATGATGACGAAAATGCATATAACAAAAGCATAGAATTTAAAGATGGTGATGAGGTATATATTGATTAGAGGATTTTCTTCTAATCTTTTTTGTTTTATGTTATAATTTTAACGTAAAGGAGATAGATAACATGAAAAATGACGTGGTAAGTGCGGTAATAGAAATACCTTTTAGGTCTAGAAATAAATACGAAGTAGACCATTTAACTGGAAAAATAAAATTAGATAGGGTTTTATATTCAGCGATGGGATATCCTGCTGAGTATGGTTTTTTAGAAAATACTTTAGCTTTAGATGGAGACCCTCTTGATATATTGGTAATAGGAACGGAGCCAACGTATCCAGGTTGTGTTGTTCCAGCTAGAGTAATTGGTTACTTAGAAGCCATAGACAATGGTTTTGAAGATTATAAACTAATATCAGTAGTAGACGTTGATCCAAGATATAATGAAATTAATAAGCTTGAAGATTTATCACCGTTTATATTAGACGAGATTAAAAATTTTTTTGAAAACTATAAGACGCTTCAAAAAATAGAGGTTAAGGTAGGAAGTTACCATAATAAAAAAGAGGCTTTAGAATTGATTGAAACCTGTAAAAAAAGATATGATGAAAAGGAAAATTAGCAATGAAAAAAATTCTTTTAATACTAATATCAATAATAATTTTTTTGATGTGTACTTTAATGGTGTACAGGCATTATAGTGATAATGATAAAAAAATTGAAACTAAAAAAAATGAAGATAATAAGATAACGACAACAATAAACAAGGAGGACGAAATGGATGGTGTAACAATTAATTATCATGCCTCAATAAGAATGCAAAAAAATGGAAAAGTAATATATTTTGACCCATTTAAAATCGAAAATAATTTAAAAGATGCTGATTACGTATTTATTACGCATTCACATTATGATCATTATTCACCAGAGGATATTAAAAAGGTAATCAAAGATAATACTAAGTTTATTATAACTAATGATTTAGAAAATAAAGTATTATCATTAGGGGTAAAAAAAGATAACATTACGGTTGTTTATCCAAATGAAACATACGTAATAGATGATATAAAGTTTGATGCTATCCCATCTTATAACACTAATAAATCATATCATAAAAAATCATATAATTGGGTTGGTTATAATGTTTTAATAGATGGTTCTAAGTATTATGTGGTAGGTGATAGTGATGTAACTGATGAACTAAAATCGGTTTCATGTGACGTTATATTTATACCAGTTGGAGGTACTTACACGATGACTGATAGTGAAGCAGCTTCCGTGGTAAACGAAATGAAACCAAAGTATGCCATACCAATCCATTATGGGGAAACAGGGTCTAGAGATAACGCTCGGAATTTTATTAATTCTTTAAGTAGTGATATAAAAGGAGTAATATTAAAATAACTAGGAGTACTAGATGAAGAAAACATTTATTTTTTTTAAAAGAAGCCTTGAAAATGGAATATTTGTATTTATATTTTTAATGGGTATTGAATCATTTACATTCAAGGGACCTTATTTTATTATTTTGGGTACAATGCTAATATTATTAAGTTTATTATTTTTAACTTACCTAAATAAATTTTTAATGCGTTTTGAAATAAAATTAACTAAATGGCAAAGGATTTTTATTGGTATAACTATTTTCTTAATAGCGGCCTATTCGGTTAAAGTTACTGAAACTAATTATCTTAAGTGCATTATGCCGATTATTCTTATGATAACTACTTTTTTACTAACATTAATTTATTCGAAACGTAAGGGGCAAAAATTTATTAATAAAAAAGGTAAATAAAAGGTAAAAATTCAGTGCTTTTAGTAATAGTATTTTGTTATATATTTTTATAATTAATACCTTTTTACGTTAGATTTTAGATAAAGTAGGTGAAACAAATGGAAATAATGAATTATTTAAGTTATAACTCTATTGTTATATTGTCCTTGTTTTTTATATCATTATTTGCTTTAATAATAAATTATTTTACTAAAGGTAAAAGTAATTTATTATTATTTTCTTCTTATCGAAGTAAATTATCAAATCCACTTACGTACTTAAGGTTAATAACCCATATATTTGGTCACGTAAATTGGTCTCACTTTATGAATAATTTTTTATACATACTTTTAATTGGACCTATGATAGAGGAAAAGTATGGTAGCATTAACTTAATTATAATGATATTAATAACAGCAGTGGTAACTGGTATAATAAACCTTTTATTTAGTAACAAAAGAATTTTGGGAGCAAGCGGTATAGTATTTATGCTTATTATTCTTTCTTCGTTCGTAAATATTACGGCTAATAAGATTCCAATTACATTAGTATTAATATGTATTTTCTATGTAATAAATGAAATTATTAAAGGAATAACAAAAAAGGATGATGTATCTCATATGGGGCACATAATAGGTGCGGTTTGTGGTTTTATTTTCGGATTTTACATATTTAAATAATATCTATGTCAAATTTTTGTTAATTTTGATATAATAAGTTTTAGAAAGAAGTGAAAAAAATGAAAAAAAATAGAATTAAACTAATAATTATAATAGTACTAATCATAGCTGTTTTAGGAGTTATCTTATATTTTGGTTTGAAAGATAAAAAAGGGGCTTTAAACAAGGATTCTCTTAAGTTTAAAAATGAGTATGAGGCGTTAAATGATACGAAGGCTTCAAACGGAAAAGTATATCCTAAGGTAGAATTAAAGGATAATAATCCGTTTGTATATGCTACCGCAAAGGAAGTTGTAAGTACGCTAGAAAATGGCACGGGATTAATATATTTAGGATTTCCTAATTGTCCTTGGTGCCGTAATGCTATAAACGTTTTACAACACGTTAATACGGACAAAATCTTATACTTAAACATGACCGATGAAAGGGATGCTTATGAGGTTAAAGAAGGAGTTTTAAACAAGATAAAAGATGGTACGGATGAGTATTATGAAATGCTTAAGGCTTTGGATTCAATCCTATCTGATTATGAAGTTGATGGCATAAAAACTGGAGAAAAAAGAATATATGTTCCGTTAGTAATTGGAGTTAAAGAAGGTCAGATAGTGGGGTACCATGCTGATACGGTTGAATTACCTGACGGTCAAACACCTTATGATTTATTAACTAAAAAACAACAAAGCGATTTAAAGTTAATATATGATGAAATAAACGTCAAAGTAAATGATGATACTTGTGGTATGGATGAGGATCATGGTTGCTAAATAAAATAGGAATTAAAAATGGTGATGTAATGAAAAGATGTAAGTGGTGTAATTTAAATAATCCAAAGTACTTACAATACCATGACAAAGAGTGGGGAGTTCCTAATTTTGATGATAAATATTTATTTGAAATGCTTACTTTAGAATCCTTTCAGGCGGGTCTTTCATGGGAATGTATTTTAAATAAAAGGGAAGCTTTTTCTAAGGCTTATGATAATTTTGACGTAGATAAAGTAGCATCTTATAATGCAGATAAAATAAATAAGTTATTGGAAAATAAAAATATAATTAGAAATAATTTAAAAATCAAAGCTAGTATAAATAATGCCATAATATTTAAGAAAATAAAAGAAGAGTTTGGTACGTTTTATAATTATTTGAAATCATTTACTGGAAATAAGATAATATATGAAGTTGGTTTTACAAATTCTAAGTTATCTGATGAAATATCCAAAGATTTAAGAAAAAGAGGAATGAAGTTTGTTGGCACGATTACTATTTATTCTTATTTACAAGCGATAGGTATTATAAATTCTCACGATAAGGAATGCTTTATGTATAAAAATCAATAGAATAATTTAAATCTAATGAAGATGATTTTTTCGTATCTGATTGGTTAAGAATAGGGATAATCTCTTCTTTTTTTTATTTGGTAAGAAATTCATCGTCATAAAAATAGTTATAAAATAGTAGTGTACCTATAAATACAGAATCAGGTTATATAAAATTTGAAGAAGTACTAAGAGAAATATAGTAAGAAAAAATTATGATTTAATAAACCAACAATGTATAACGATGATTTCCTTATCTCAAAAAATCATTTAGTTCGTCATCTGAAGTAGGTATATATTTCTTTTTCCAAAATATTACTCCCATTGATTTTAGATATTCGTATTCATCTCGATTTTCACAATATATACGAACTCCTACCGGTTTATCTGTAGCTAACCAACAATGTTTATCTTTATAAAATGCTAACCCTTCAACCGAGTATGGAAATTTCCAATCTTTAAGTGATGTTCTACTTAATATATCTCTTTTTAAAATATCAGTTAATCTAATGTAATATGTTGTATAAAGTTTTTCTTCTTTTTCAAATATAATTTTATTTCTGTATTTTTTTAACCAGTTTTTAGTTGCTTTTTCATACAATATCCTATCAATGCAATAATATATGATGCCTTCTCTGCCATATTTTCCATCCTTTTTGCTAAATTGTTTTAACTTAGGATCACCCTTATAGAATTTTTTGCCTTTGACTTTGAATATCAATTCATTATACCCGAATTTTTCAGCTAAATTATCAATATACTCCTCACTATTATCACCAGAGCATTTATCAATTAGTTCATAAATAGTTTGATTTGTCTCAGAAAGTATGACATTTATTGCATTGTTAGTTATATCTTCTATTTCATCTTTAAGTTTTTTAACTGATATAAAATTACATTTTTTAAAGGCATATTCCATTAATTTCTTATATAAATCACACACTTACGAACATAAT
>CANPXR010000028.1 GCA_947586655.1 uncultured Bacilli bacterium
GTTTAAGACTAGTGATGGATATACCTATGATGAAAATGGAGTGATTAATTTAGGGCACTGGATTACATACCAAAGAAAAACCACCCCAGTAGAAAGTAAAAGAGGGCAATTACTATTAGAAATAGGAATGCGGTTTAAAAATAAAATTAGTACTTTATCATGGGAAGAGATGTATAATTACGCAAAGATATATTATGAGTATTACCATAACTTAGAAGTTCCATATAAGTTTAAGACTAATGATGGATATACCTATGATGAAAACGGAAAGATTAGTTTAGGGCACTGGATTGCATACCAAAGAAGAACCACCCCAGAAGAAAGTAAGAAGGGGCAATTACTATTAGAAATAGGAATGCGGTTTAAAAATAGAAAAAGTACTTTAATATGGGAAGAGATGTATAATTATGCAAAGATGTATTATGAGTATCACCATAACTTAGAAGTTCCATATGAATTTAAAACTAATGATGGATATACGTATGATGAAAACGGAACGATTAATTTAGGATTCTGGATTACATACCAAAGAAAAACCACCCCAGTAGAAAGTAAAAGAGGGCAATTACTATTAGAAATAGGAATGCGGTTTAAAAATAAAATTAGTACTTTATCATGGGAAGAGATGTATAATTACGCAAAGATATATTATGAGTATTACCATAACTTAGAAGTTCCATATAAGTTTAAGACTAATGATGGATATACCTATGATGAAAACGGAAAGATTAGTTTAGGGCACTGGATTGCATACCAAAGAAGAACCACCCCAGAAGAAAGTAAGAAGGGGCAATTACTATTAGAAATAGGAATGCGGTTTAAAAATAAAATTAGTACTTTATCATGGGAAGAGATGTATAATTACGCAAAGATATATTATGAGTATTACCATGACTTAGAAGTTTCCAAAAAATTCAAGACTAATGATGGGTATACCTATGATGAAAACGGAACGATTAATTTAGGATTCTGGATTACATACCAAAGAAAAACCACCCCAGTAGAAAGTAAGAGAGGGCAATTACTATTAGAAATAGGAATGCGGTTTGAAAATAAAAATAGTACTTTATCATGGGAAGAGATGTATAATTATGCAAAGATATATTATGAGCATCATCATAATTTAGAGGTTCCACATATGTTTAAGACTAGTGATGGATATACCTATGATGAAAACGGAACGATTAATTTAGGATTCTGGATTACATACCAAAGAAAAACCACCCCAGAAGAAAGTAAGAAGGGGCAATTACTATTAGAAATAGGAATGCGGTTTGAAAATAAAAATAGTACTTTATCATGGGAGGAGATGTATAATTATGCAAAGATATATTATGAGCATCATCATAATTTAGAGGTTCCACATATGTTTAAGACTAGTGATGGATATACCTATGATGAAAATGGAAAGATTAATTTAGGAACCTGGATTGCACACCAAAGAAGAAACACGCCAGTAGAAAGTAAAAGAGGGCAATTACTACTAGAAATAGGTATGATATGGTGTGTTAAGAAAAACAAGCAAGATATAATAAATATTTGCATGGATAATGACATTGATTACGATAAAAATAAAAACATATTAAATCATATATCAAAACAAGAACTACAATCTAAAATTGAATTCCTTAAAGCATATAATATACGCTTAGTAAATAATAACGGGGTATTAATTGATATATTTTCTATGAGTAACCCTGATATGAAAGAAAAATATGGTATATCGCTTGATGAATTAATAAGTGAATATTATATAAAAAATCAAAAGGATAAAGGCGCTTAATATGTTTTTAAGTAAGTATTTAAATTCTACGTATCTAGATTTAGTATATGATAATTATGATGAAGAATATATAAGGTTACTAAATGAAGACAATTTTAATAGAGTCTATTTATTATTAAAAAGTTATAATTTTTACTTTATTGAAGATATCATTTTAAATTATTTAGAATTATTTGAAATAGAAGTAAAATATCTACAACTTGCAATTAATGACATTAAATCTATATTAGGTGATAATTATGTATCACAAATTGGTAAAAAAATGACTTTAATTAATAAAATTATAGAGCTTGCAATTAACTATAGTGAAAAAGATGGTAAATAAAAACATTAAATTTTATATTTATATTAATCATACCATTCTATATTTTCAGGTTGAATTCTCAAATTCTAAAATTTGAAATTTTATCAAAAAATGTAATCTTAAAATAAAAAAAAGATATGGAATATCACTAAACGGGGATTAAAAAACTTATTTCATAAGAATTTTTTCCCCGTTTTTTTTGTGTAAAAAAAAATTTACACATTTACAAAATAAGTATATTTATATGCAAAATGCATACATTTTTATTTTTATATCTTTCTAAAATCTTATTTTACATGGAAAAAATTGATATTCACTTTTTAATAATTACTATAGTTTTGTTAAAATTATTTTTTATATTACTTGTATTTACCCCTTTTTAACGAATTTTATTAGGAATTTTACTAGGAAAAACTAGGAAATATAGTATACTAACTTAGTAATAATTGGAGGTATATGATGATAGAGACTATTGAAAACTCAAGAACTGAATTTAAAGTTAAATCAGTTGATAATTTCTTAAATATGTGATATAGTACTCACTACAAATGGGGTGAATTTATATGAAATTAAAAATTGATTATGATTTGATGAATAAAATAAGACATTCTAAAGAGGGAGTTAAAGCAAGTGAAGGATTTTTTGAAGCATTAAAATTTATGCCGGCTACAAATATATATAATTTTTTCGTTATTTTTTCTGATTTAATTTACATTGCTAAAAATAATAATGTAAATAATATAAAAATTCCAATAATTTCACTTCCTCTTTATATATTAATATTAACATATTCTTTAGAATTTAAAATATGCTCATATGTTGTGAAAAAAAATAGAAGTAGAATAATGGATGCTGCCACAAATGATTTGAACCAACTTGCAAATCAATTAATAGCCTTAGAGGTTAAAACATCAGCTGAATTATTAAAAGAAGCTAAATTAAATCAAACTGATTATAAAATAGTATTTAGTGATAATGATATTAAAATACCAAAACTAAAACAAACTAAAGAGATTGCTGTTCCTCTTACTAATGGTTATGAAGAAACAATATTGCAGGAACATATATTTGGTGATGAAGATTATGAAATATCGGTAGGAGAACTAGATAAAAAAAGAGAAATTAAACTTGTTAAAGCAAGAATGAACGCATAAAAAGTACAAGATATTAATGCTTCTTGCACTTTTTTAATTTTATCCTAGGGGAATTCTAAAAGTTTCATCTGATAATAAATATGAGAAAATTTAATAATGGGTTAGTTATGCTTTCCGTCTTAATAAAATAGAAAGGCGGTATATCTGTGAAAATTGAAACCAAGTTTCAAAGAGTAATAATTATCTTTTAATTTTACTATTAATCATACTAATTTTTAAAATATAAAAGAAAAAACGTACTTATCTGGAGGATTGTACGCTTTTTACTTAGATGTGATTAAGGGAAACTACTAATCTTAAGTTAAGTTCTATCGCTAATTAAATTACACAATATTATTTTTTTAATATATCTAAAACATGACTTGAAGCACCTAATAATTCTTTTCTTTCACACGTATATAAATGATATTTAATATATACATCAAAGGTTTCTTTATCCATTTTGTTTATTATTTTTCTAATATAATCTGATGGGCCGTCTTGAGAAAGTATTTTTATTCTTTTTAAATTAACAATATCATTTAATTCATTTATGTCTTCTAATCTTACCATACTATATAAATCAGTTTTTTTAGGGGTTACATGAAATTTTTCATCTATTTCATTATTTTTAATAGCATCTTTTATATTATTATCTTTAAATCCATGGGTAATAATTGCATATTCATTCATATAATAACTAATTAATATATATCCGTTAGGTTTAACGATTCTTTTAGCTTCCATTAAAGCTTTTATTTTATCTTCCTTATCAATTAAATGATACATAGGACCAAATAAAAGCACCATATCAAATGAATTATCACTAAATAGGGAAAGATTAGTGGCATTACCTAAATATGCCTTAACTGAGCTATTTTTAGCCTTTAAAGTCATTAAATTATGTTTTACTAATTCAATGGCTGTAACATCATATCCTTCATTAGCAAGAGCTACTGAATAAGCACCAGTTCCAGCTCCCACATCTATAATTTTAGGATCTTTAAAACTATTTAAGTAATGATGAATATACTTCATAGCGGTTATAAATTCAACCATACCATGTCTATGTGTTAATCTTTTATCTTCATTGAACTTATTATAATAATTAATTAAATTTTTCTCGTTCATAATACCACCAAATATATAATATATTATTATTTAAAATTTATCAATTTTAAAATATTGACATAAATAGCCTTTTGTTTATAATATAAAGTATAGATAAGGAGATTTTGGTGATGAAAAGATATGTTATTAGTCATAGCACTATAATAAAAAATAAGATAGATATTATATCAAACCATGATGAAGTTTTGGATTTTCATGAGGGTTTAGCAAGAGTTTGCTTTAACGACAAATGGGGCTATATTAATAAAGAAGGAAAAGAAGTAGTAAAACCAATTTATGATCACGCACTTGATTTTCATGAAGGTTTAGCAGCAGTTTGTTTAAACGGAAAATGGGGCTATATTAACAAAGAAGGAAAAGAAGTAGTAAAACCAATTTATGATGAGGCATCTGATTTTCATGAGGGTTTAGCAGCAGTTTGTCTAAATGGCAAATGGAGTTATATTAATAAAGATGGAAAAAAAGTAGTAAAACTAAGTAAAAAATATAATGATGTATTTGATTCCCATGAAGGTTTAGCAATAGTTTGTTTAAATGGAAAATATGGTTATATTAATAAAGATGGAAAAGAAGTAATAAAACCTATTTATGATTACGCATTTGATTTTCATGAGGGTTTAGCAGCAGTTTGTTTAAACGGAAAATGGGGCTATATTAATAAAGAAGGAAAAGAAGTAGTAAAACCAATTTATGATCACGCACTTGATTTTCATGAAGGTTTAGCAGCAGTTTGTTTAAACGGAAAATGGGGCTATATTAACAAAGAAGGAAAAGAAGTAGTAAAACCAATTTATGATGAGGCATCTGATTTTCATGAAGGTTTAGCAGCAGTTTGTCTAAATGACAAATGGGGCTATATTAATAAAGAAGGAAAAGAAGTAGTAAAGCCTATTTATGATTATGTTGATAATTTTCATGAGGGTCTAGCAGCAGTAGAATCAAATGGAAAATGGGGCTATATTAACAAAGAAGGAAAAGAGGTAGTAAAACCAATTTATGACCATGCTTCTGATTTTCAGGATGGGTTGGCAGCAGTTTGTTTAAATGGAAAATGGGGTGTAATAGATAAAGAAGGAAATCAAATAATAGATTGTACATTTAATTCAATTAATATTAGTGATGGAATGATTATTTTTGATAAAAAGTACATGGTAGATATAAAAACAATGGAATTATTATATTCATTTAAATTATCATTAGGTAATAAAACAATAGAAAAATCCTTTGACGATAAAAACAAAAGGGATAAATATATAAAGGAAATTGATGGATACTTAAAGGAAAAAAATAATGAGGTAGATATTCTTAAAAAGCAATTAGAAGAACAAATAAAGGGTATTGAAAATTCTTACATAGATGATGCATTAGAAATTGTAAATAGTTACTATAAAAAGTATCAAGATTAATATTAGTATTGATACTTTTTTATTTGATTAACATATTTAAAAATGGTACAATATATTTATAAGAAAATAGGTGAAAAAATGGATGATAAATATATTAGTGTAACAGCATTAACTAGATATATTAAATATAAAATAGATAATGATAATCATTTACAGGAGGTATATTTAAAGGGAGAAATATCTAATTTTAAAGCGCATACTAGGGGTCATTATTATTTTACTATTAAGGATGAAAACGCTAGAATAAACGCAATCATGTTTAGTTTTAATGCATTAAAGTTAAAGTTTTTACCTGAAGATGGAATGAAGGTACTTGTTAAGGGTAAAATAAGTGTTTTTGAAGCTACTGGTAATTATCAAATATACGTTGAACAAATGCAAGAAGATGGATTAGGAAACTTACATATTGCATTTGAACAGTTAAAGAAAAAGTTAGGTGATGAAGGATTATTTGATCCTAAGTATAAAAAAGAAATACCAAAAATTCCGATGAGAGTAGGTATTATAACAGCTCCAACGGGAGCAGCGGTAAAGGACATATTATCAACCATTAAAAGAAGATTTCCAATATGTAAAACGATTTTATTCCCATGTTTAGTACAAGGAGAACTTGCTAAAGATGACATTGTTAAAAAACTTGATATTGCTGATAATTATAACTTAGACGTAATAATACTTGGCCGTGGTGGTGGTTCAATTGAGGATTTATGGCCATTTAACGAAGAAGTTGTTGCACGTAAGGTATTTTCATGTAAAACACCAATAATAAGCGGAGTAGGGCATCAAATAGACTTTACGATATGTGATTTTGTCTCTGACGTAAGAGCTGAAACTCCAACGGGAGCAGCAGAAAGAGCCGTACCAAAGCTAAGTGATTTAATGCTTGAAATAGAAAACTATAAAATAAGGGTTACTAATAACATTAAAATGGTTTTGGATAATAATAAATTAAGGCTTAAAAAATTAAAAGAGAGTTATGTTTTAAAAAATCCACTTAGTTTATATGAAATAAAAGAGCAAAAATTAGATAATGTAATTGATAAATTAAATACCATGATTAATACCATATTATATACTAATAAATCAAAGCTAGAAATTATTGAAAATAGTATTATCTTTAAAGAACCTAGTATTTTGTATGAAAACAAATTAAAAAGAACTAATCATTTAATAGAAAAATTAGAGATATTAAACCCGTTAAATGCTTTAAAAAGAGGTTATTCAATAATAAAAAAGGATAATAAATGTATTAGTAGTATTAAAAATGTAAAAGTAAAAGACGAAATAGATATAAACATAAAAGATGGAAATATAAAAGCTATGGTAATGGAGGTTAAAAATGGCTAAAGAAGAAACTAAGTTTGAAGATAAGTTAAACGAATTAGAAAGAATTGTTCTAGAACTGGAAAAAGGAGACGTTGATTTAGATGATGCAATAGAAAAATACACATACGCAATGAAGCTTGCTAAAGAATGCTCAGAAAAATTAAAAAACGCCGAGGAAAACGTAAATAAAATATTAACGGATGCTGGTAAAGAACTTGATTTTAAAGTGGAGGAAAGTAATGAAAGGTAAACACATCATTATTCTTATAGTGGTAACTTTAATTATCATCGTGTTATTATTAAAAGGCTTTGGAATCATAGGAAGTAAATTTAATTATGATAATTTAAAGGTTTATAAAAATAATTATGTTATTTTATTGGCAAATCATGCTGATGAAAAGATAATAAATTATTTAAAAAAAGAACAGTTTAAAAAAGTAGAAAGTAATTGCGCGATAAAAAGCACATATAAAATTAGTTTTGATAACGTTGAGCTATCATTTGATGATAATGATTGCGCTAGTTATTATAAAAATAATAAGACCAACGAAAATCATTACACCAATATATCAAGTGAGTTAAAAAAATATATAATTAATTTAGCAAATTAAAAGGAGGATTATATGACATTAGTAATTATGGCTGCCGGAATGGGCTCTAGATTTGGTGGTCTAAAACAAGTTGAGCCAGTTGGACCAAATGGGGAATTTATTTTAGATTATTCTATATATGATGCAATTAAAGCTGGATATAACAAAGTCGTATTTATAATTAAAGAAGAAAATTATGAACTATTTAGAGAAACAATTGGGAAAAGGATAGAGAAAAAAATAAAAGTAGAGTATGCTTTTCAAAAAATAGATGATGTACCAAGTGACGTTATTGTGCCTAAAGATAGGGTAAAACCATGGGGAACATCACATGCCATACTGTCTGCAAAAAAGTATGTAAACGAATCTTTTACGGTTATTAACGCCGATGATTTTTATGGGTATGAACCATTTAAAATAATTAAGGATTTTTTTGATAATAATCATGATGAAAATTTATACGCAATGATTGGATATAACGTTAAAAATACAATGACTCTAAACGGAGCAGTAAAACGTGGAATTTGTTATAAAAACGAAAATAACATGCTAACAAAATTAATTGAATCATCCATTGAAAAAAAAGATGGTAATATTATTGCAACGCCACTTGAAGATTGTAACAAACCTTTTATGGTTGAAGAAAATACG
Organism: uncultured Bacilli bacterium; assembly: GCA_947586655.1. Classification (GTDB taxonomy): domain Bacteria; phylum Bacillota_I; class Bacilli_A; order RF39; family UBA660; genus Aphodocola. The sequence goes on from CANPXR010000028.1 coordinate 8,325, forward strand.
TTAGTATCAATGAATTTCTTTGGTTTTAGAACTAGTATATTTAATTATTTAGAAGATGAGATGACGGAATTTTTTAAAATTCATAAAAATGATTTAGATTCATGTGAATTTTTAATTCCAACTAGTGTGTTCAAAAGAATTAGTGAAGGAAAAATATCGGTTAAGGTTTTAGATACTAAGGAAAAATGGTATGGTGTAACATATAAAGAAGATAAAAAGGATTTAGTTAATGCAATTAACACAATGATAGAAGATAAAAAATATCCTAAAAACTTATGGAACTAGCTTTTAGCTAGTTTTTTATTTCCAATTTTTATCACTTATTATTAATATCTATTTTGACATAATAATAATGTAATTCGGATTACAAAAGGAGCATAAAAATGTTTTTTAAAAAATTAAAAAGTTTAATAGCAATGTTTATAGTTGCTACATTTATTATGCCACAAAGTCTTCTTGCTTATTCTAAATACATTGTAGCAGGAGGAGAAAACATTGGTCTTCAAATAAATAATAACGGAATAATAGTAGCGGGTTTTTATAAGGTACAAGACGTATATCCTGGTAAAGAAGCCGCGTTACAAAAAGGAGATACCATAATTGAATCAAACGGGACTGCCGTGCGTTCAATCGATGACTTTATTAATACCATTAAAGATAGTAACGGACAAAATTTAAAGCTAGTTTACGTAAGAAATAACAACAAAGAAACCACGACTTTAAATTTGATAATGGATGAGGGAGTAGTAAAGACCGGGTTATATGTAAAAGACATGATATCAGGAATAGGTACGTTAACCTTTATTGATCCAAACACAAAATTATATGGTGCCCTAGGGCACGAAGTACTAGAAACACAATCTGGTACCATGATTAACGTAAAAGATGGTAAAATATATAACTCCGTGGTAACTGGTATTGATAAATCTACAAGGGGTGATCCTGGTGCTAAAAACGCTAATGTTAATTCTAATGACGTATACGGAAATATAATAGAAAATACTACTTCTGGCGTATTTGGAAAGTATACAAAACAAATAAATGAAGATAAACTATATGAAGTAGCAGATTATAAGGATATCAAGACTGATGAAGCTAAAATAATTACCGTACTAAATGGTGAAGAAAAAAAAGAATACAGTATCAACATTTTAAAAGTTAACTCTGATAAAAATAGTAATAAAAACATACTTTTTGAAGTGACGGATAAAGAATTAATAGATAAAACTGGTGGTATTGTTCAGGGAATGAGTGGGTCACCAATTATTCAAGATGATAAGATAATAGGAGCGGTAACAAACGTGGTAGTAAATAATCCAAAAAGAGGATACGCAATATTAATAACTTCAATGCTTGAGGAAGCGGAAAATTAGGATTTTTCCTTTTTTTCCTTTTTTGATGGTGACTAAGTAATTTCAGTTTCAGCTATCTCAAGAGTTTTCTTACGATAATTTTTAAATACTATGTATAATCCAATTAACGCTGATATAATTGCTAAAATAGATGTTTCTATTTGTAATAGCAAGTCCTTTTGCTCATCATCGTTAGTTTCCTTAGCAATTTTATACTGTTCGTAATTAACATATAAAAAAATAGCTGCTATTATAAATACTAAAGTAGTCTGAAATAAAGCTAAGTTTTGGGCTTCTTTTTCATTAAATATACCATTTTTATTTTCTAAAGATAACTTTTTATCATATGCTAAAGTAAATGATATAAAAAGAGCCACAATAAATCCTAAAGTAGCTATTAATTGAACGTCAATATATTTTATTTTTTGTTTATTTGCCTCGGTACTATTATTATTCTTCTTCATATTAAATTATATTTCAAAAAAATTAGAATACCACAGTATTCTAATGATAAAACAAAGGGGATAAAATAGCCGCAAAAGCAGACCCAACCATCGCTATAAGGGCAATCCAGACAAATATCTTTGCCCAATTAATTTTAATTTTTTTCTTTTTTTTCTTATTTTTAACATCGTTACTCATTAATGCTTCACCTCACAAATAATTATAATATAAATAATGATTAATTTAAAGTAATAATTAATGTTTTCTCGTAATATATTTTATCAAAGGAGAAAAACATGAAGAAAATAATAAGCTACTTAAATGGAACAGTAAAAAAAGAAAAAAATAAATTAGTCTTTGTTGTTATTATATTTATAATAGGGATAATATTAGGATCACTTTTTATTAACTTCATAACAAACGATGATAAAAAGCTTTTAATAGAACAATTAAATGTATACTTTGAAAATATTAAAAAGTTATCTAGTGATGTATTTGGTATTAAAGTTTTTACTAGTGAAATTATTAATAACGGTATACAATTATTTTTTATATTTGCCCTTGGTATATCAATGATTGGGATACCCTTTGTAATATTCATTTTATTTTTTAAAGGATTTATGCTCGGAACAACGATATCCACGATGTTTTTAAAATATCAACTAAAAGGTGTAATAGCAGCATTTTTATATGTGTTTCCCTTTTTAATTATTAATGTCTTAATCTATATATTAACCTCATTTTATGCGGTTCATGCATCAGTTAAATTCTTAAAAGCTTTGTTTAAGAAAGAATCATTAAATTTTAAAAGTTTTCTAGGAAAATATCTACTTACTTTTATCATATCTATTATACTTATGATTATAAGCTGTTTATTTGAATCATTTTTAATGCCACTACTACTTAAATTATTCACTTTTTTAACATAATCTATTACAAAGTAATAACCAAAACTAAAAAAGTTTTGGTTTTTTCAATATATTTGTAATATTATTGACAAAATTGTAAAAAAGTGTAAAATTATAGTTGTAATACAATAGTAGGGGAGAGACGAACGTGGATAAACTTAATGAAATATTACAAGAACTTGGAATATCAAAGGTCAAATTAGCTAAATACCTAGGTGTATCAAGACAAATGATTTATAATTACTTAGAAATGAACGATGTATCAAGGTGGCCAAAGGATAAAAAAATGAAGTTATTTAACTTATTAAATATTAAAGAAGCTTCTGAAATTAATAACATAAAAGTTGACACTGAGTTTATAAATAAAGTTGACATGGTTTTAAATGGTGAAACTTCAAATGTTAGTGTTACGCACTCAGAAATAATTGAATTTAAGGAATTAAAGCCAAGGGAACAAGAACTATTAAATGATATAATTTTTATGATAAAAGAAAGATTTACGGACGGAACTAGTGGTGATACTTACGCAACATATAAGTATTTATTACATTTCATTCAAGGGCTAGAAAATGTTAAGGAATTAAAATACGTTATGGGATACTTTGTTAAATTATTAGGTTTTGTAAATCCAGAAGAATACGCATTTAACGAGGAAGAACAATTTATATTTGAAAGCATTATGCATTCTGCCATGATTTTATACCGTGATGGTGGTGCATCAAAAACAAAACTTGCGGAGAAACACCTTAAGTTTGTGGCTGAAATAGAACATAAAAAAGAAGAAAAACTAGGTAGAACCGAAGAAATAAATAGCGCTAAAATACAAGCATTACATGAGTTAGGATACACTGAAATAAACCGTGACAACGCATCTGAGGTACTAGCTAAAATAGCTGAAATACAATCCCGTGACGTTTAAAACTTCCTACTTTTTAAGTTCGTATAATACATATTATGTTAACATTTTATTTTTCAAAATATAAACATAGGTATTCTTTATAATGTTACCTATGTTTTATTAAACACTAACCTATTTTACATATTAATGTATATATTTTTATAAGTTATATTTATTATAGTTTTATAATCTAATATTTATAATTACTTTACTTTTACTAAATATATTATATTGTACTACATAATACTAAGTAATTTACTTTATTACAAATTTATATATTATATGTTATATATTATTTAATTTAATTAATATACATATCTCCCCTATTTTAATAAGAATAATAGGGTACTTGTCTAAAAATACTAATTTATTTAGTATTTTTTTCTTTAAAATATCTATATATTTCACCCCAATTATATACGGTTTTAATATCTTTATCCGTATTTTCATAATTAGGAGCATCCTTAAAGTATATTGTTTTACATATATTTTTTAAATCTTTACATATTTGTAAATTATCATCTATTATTACATCTATTTTGTTAGAAATTACGTATTTTCTTTTATTTTCCGCCTTATATATTTTCTTTTTAAATATATCAATGTCATTATTTTTGAGTAGTTCATTAGAAATATCTATTTGTTTTTCACTAAATATTCCTCTTGCTGATATTATGTATAATTCATTACCCAATTCTTTTAACATTTTTAATACCTTTATTGCTCCAGGAATAAATCCAGCCGTTTTTTCTATTTTAAATACGTTTTTAGAATAGAAATCATCACAAAATTTACTACTCCATTTATATCTTTCTTGAAATTTTAATTCATTGTTATTTATTTTATTATTTAATCCAAAATTATTCACATCTTCTATTTCTGATGCAACTCTAAAATACCTTTCTGTATCAAATATAACGCCATCTAAATCTATCGCTATTCTCATTTTAATCCCCTTTTAATAACATCTTTAACATTCTATCTGGATCTTCTAAAAACATTTTATATGTTTGGTATATTTCAGTATCTTTATAATCTACTTTATTAAAATTATTATTTAAGTCATATATCTGTGCATTTTTATATGAAAGTAAAATTGGTGAATGAGTAGATATTATAAATTGTGAACCTTTTTTGACCAAATCATCAATTAAACATAACAAAGACATTTGCCTAGTTGGT